>JBARCH010000033.1:0-11493 GCA_049793875.1 Pseudolabrys sp.
GGTACATTGCGGTTTGGCGCGCGAATGCCGCCTGTGGCGACCCGCGAGTCGGCGCCAACACCTCCTCCAGGGGAACGGCAAAGGTCGCCGCCACCGCCGTCGCCAGTAAGCGGCAAAGCCGGGCGCATTGAGAATTAGCCGTGCGGCTTGGGCACCGCACGCGTGGTTTTTGTTGAAGGGAAGTGAGCATTGCGGCGATCTCCTGTAGGATTAATTACCTACATGATCGCCTGAATCAGGACGGCGGGGATAAGAAATCGTCAATCAGGCTAACTAACTGAAATAAAATAACTTTTATCGAAATCGTCGTTTTGGGCCGTCACATCTTTTCCACAAAACAGGAATTTTTTCCGCAGAAAAGAGGCGCACTACGCCAACGTCTCAGCCGTAAATTCGGCAACCGCTTATTTCGAGCGGCGCCGGCGCTGCTGGCCGAGCCCCATCTGCTTGGCCAATTGCGAGCGAGCAGCGGCGTAATTCGGAGCAACCATCGGGTAATCGGCACCGAGGCTCCATTTGTCGCGATACTGCTCCGGCGTCATGTTGTACTGCGTGCGCAGATGGCGCTTGAGCGATTTGAATTTCTTGCCGTCTTCCAGACAGACAAGATAGTCGGGCGCGATCGATTTCTTCACAGACACGGCGGGCTTCAGCGCCTCCGCCGGCAACTCCACCGAACCGCCGGACACGCGCGCCAATGCCGCATGAACCTGGTTGATGAGGCTCGAAATATCGCCGGCCGGTACCGTGTTGTTGCTAACGTAAGCCGATACAATCTCTGCGGTCAGTTGGATGAAGTTTCCATTGGCTGGACTGTCGCTCATTGGAACTCCTGTTAGCGGCGGCAAGACCGGCCAAGTATCGTCAGGCGCCTGCGGCTCGAATATAGAGCAGTGCGTGTATTCGCAGAAATATTATTATTGCTCGTCCGTCCCGGCAAGAACAAGAGCGATCTTTTACCGCTTATTCTTTGATCTTTTCAGAAACGCCGGTCTCGCCACACCCTGATGACCCGGGTTGCGGCACGAAATTGGCCGCGCCGGTTTCCCAGCGCGGCCAGATCCGGTGAGATCAGGAAGCTGAAGCGTCAGGAATTCTTTTCGAGGTAACTGCGCAACTCGTTGATCGAAGCAAAGCGAAGCTTGCCATCCGACAATTCGGCTTCGATCGAGCCATCGACATAAAGCGTGTAACTCATGCCGTCGACGACGCCGGACTTGAGAATTGCCACTGTGCGCGCTTCCGCGGCCGCTGAATGCTGCATTATGTCCGACTCAGCCGATGCCGCTTCGGCCGAACCGGCAGGTTCGGCATGTTCTGCGGCAGCTCTGGGCAGCGGTGAGTCTTCACGCGGCAGATCTTGTCGTGGCGGATCTTGGCGCGGCGTGTACCGCGGCAAGCGTTGATCGGCCGGCCACATGGAATCAAAGAATGTCGATTGCGGCTGCCGCTCGGGCGGTGTCGCCGGACGCCAGTCCCCGCCATAATCACGGTCGCGCGCAACGTCGGCATGCGGCGACAGGCCAGCGGCTGCCGGCATGTCGGTCGTCAATTTTTCACTCTCACCGGGCTCCGCGGCAGCAACGTCCACTCTCGGATCGGCCACGCTTTCTTGCGGTGATAAGGGCGCGTTCGCGTCCTCGGCGACCATTGGCGGTTCGTCCGGATTGCGCAGTGTCGGCGCAAATTCCTGGATCGGCTGCTCGCGCGTATCCGCGACCTCGGCGGCTTCCGGCACCGATTCGACAGGAAGGATTTCAGATGTGCGTGCGTCGGGCTTCGGCCGCGACGGAAATGGCACCCGGCCCGCGCGCGCACCGGTGGCTGCATGCGGCTCAAAGGATTCCACGCCCCTGCCCGCGCGCATCGGCGCCCGCGCCGACAATGCTTCCATGATCCGTTGCAATTGAACGACAGCGAGACCCAGGCCGAACAGAACCAGGCCGCCGACGACGGCGGTGACGCCACTTGAAATGAGGGTGTTGCCGAAGCTGAATTCTTTGACCGGAATGCCGAAGCCGATCATGACCGCGCCGGCGACGGTGCAGACAGCGCTGCACAGGAACAATAAAAACAACATACGCGTCACAGTCCTCGTTGAACCCGGCGGCCCAGTTGCGGGCCGCGCTAAGGCCTTCTACTTGCGCAAGATTTCGTACCCAGGCAGCGCAGGCCAAGCTGTATCCAGTAAAATACCCGCCAACACCTTCATACCTGATTAACGCAACTTTGTTGTTGCTGTTCAATCGTCAGACCGTCATTTGTTGCAGCGCAACAAAACAGACATTGCCGCCGCGCCCCGCAGGGCCTAACTAACAAGGAACTCGCCGAGGGACATGCTGGTTTCACCGGCAAGGGCCTTATTTCACAAACCCGGTTTTCTGATCGAGGAGGATCTTCTGATGTCGTTTACGTTGCCCGAGCTGCCTTACGCCCACGATGCCCTGGCGCCCTACATGTCACGCGAGACGCTGGAATATCACCATGACAAGCATCACAAGGCCTACGTCGATAATGGCAACAAGCTGCTGCAAGGCAGCGGGCTGGAAGGCAAGTCTCTGGAGGACATTGTCAAAGGGTCATTCGGCAAGAATGCCGGCCTCTTCAACAATGCCGGCCAGCACTACAACCATCTGCATTTCTGGCAGTGGATGAAGCCGAACGGCGGCGGCGACAAGATTCCGGGCGCGCTCGAAAAGAAGATCGTCGCGGATCTGGGTTCTGTCGCGAAGATGAAGGAAGACTTCATCAACGCCGGCGCGACGCAATTCGGCTCCGGCTGGGCCTGGCTTGCGGTGAAAGACGGAAAAATTGCGGTCATGAAGACAGCGAATGGCGAGAGCCCGCTTGTTCATGGCGCGAGCCCGATCCTCGGTTGCGACGTGTGGGAGCACTCCTATTACATCGACTACCGCAACCGCCGCCCCGACTATCTCAAGGCCTTCGTGGACCACCTCGTGAACTGGGACCATGTCGAGCAGATGTTTGCGGCGGCAAGCAAGTAGGTTCATCTGCGGCTTCTCCGCGAACAAAACGATTGGTCGGCCATCTTCTCGGCCGACCACATCGCGGTTGTCGTCCTCATTGTCCTCGCGACCATCGCGGGAATAACTTTCCGCGATTACGGTCTCGGCTGGGACGACTACACCCACTCGCAATACGGCGACCTGTTGCTCAAGCTTTACGGCTCGGGCTTTGCCGACACGCGCGCGCTGTCGTTCGTCAATCTCTACAAATATGGCGGCGGCTTCGACATGGCCGCGGCCCTTGCCGCCAAGATACTGCCGTTCGACTTGTTCGAGACGCGACGGCTGGTCGGTGCCGCGATCGGCATCGTCGGTCTTGCCGTGACATTCCGGCTCGGCCGCCGCCTGGGCGGTCCGCCTGCCGGACTGATCGCGTTGCTGCTGCTCGCGACCTGCCCGCTTTATTACGGCCACATGTTCATCAACGCGAAGGATGCGCCCTTCGCCACCGCGATGGTGGTGATGCTGCTCGGCGTCGTGCGCGCGCTGGAAGCCTATCCGCGGCCTGACGCGCGCGCCGTCGCGCTTGCAGGCGTCGGCCTCGGGCTCGCTTTCGGATCGCGCATTCTCGCGGTGGTCGCGGCGCCTTATGTATTCCTCGCGCTGCTGTTGATCGCCGTTACCGACGGCCGCACCGCCGGTTGGCACAACGCGGCGACGCGCCTCGGCCAGTTCGTTTTGGCAATGCTGCCGGCGCTTGCGCTCGGCTATCTGATGATGGGCCTGCTGTGGCCGTGGTCGATCACGTCGCCACTCAATCCGATCTACGCAACCGAGTACTTCGATAAATTCTTCGAAAAGCCGTGGAAGGAGCTTTACGAAGGCGCGCTGATTTCAGTGCCTGACATGCCGGCGAGCTATTTGCCGCATCTGTTCGTGCTCAAGCTGCCGGAAATCATGCTGACGCTGGGAACAGCGGGCATTATCGGCGCCTTCGTTGCAGCGGCGCGCCCGGGCATTACGGTCAATCGCCGGGCGGGGCTGCTCGCCGTGGCGCTCGCCGCCGTCATGCCGATTGTCATCGCAATGGTCGCGCGCCCGGCACTCTATAACGGCCTGCGTCATTTCGTGTTCGTGGTGCCGCCGTTCGCAGTGCTCGGTGGGCTGGCCGGGGCATGGCTCATCGGTAAGGCGGGCAGCTACGGCAACATCGCACGCCTGGCACTTGCCGTTATTTTCGCAGCCGGCATCGCATTGCCGGTCGTCGATATGGTTCGGCTGCACCCTTACGAATACACGGCATTCAATCGGGCTTCCGGCGGCGTGCGCGGGGCGCAAGGCAAGTACATGCTGGATTACTGGGGGCTCGCCTTCAAACAGGCGGCGAAAGAATTGCGCGCCGGTCTTGCGGCCAAACACGAGAGTCCGCCGGCAGGCCGGCGCTGGATCGTCGCAATCTGCGGACCGCAATCGTCGGCGGAAGCCGAACTCGGTCCGCAATTCGAAACAACCTGGGACGAGAAGGAAGCCGATTTTGCCATGGGGCTCAGCACATTTTATTGCCAGCCATTGCAGGCGCCACTGAGCGCCAATATCGAGCGCGAAGGCGTAAGCTACGCACGCGTCTACGATCTGCGGGGGCGTGCCGCACCGATCCCGCCGTGGACGGAGCAGCAATAATTTATCAATTCGTCGGCGGCGGCTCAGGAATTCCAGTCGCTTATCGGAACGGCTGCGGACGCCGCGATTGCGCGTCCGCAGGCCGTGACGTCGTTACTTGCCGATTGCCGTCTGAGCGGCAGCTATTTGCGCCTTGACGGCATCGAGGTTGAAGCTCGCGCCCTTTTGCATCGGCGGGAACTCGATCGCCGTCCTCGCCAGCTTCTCTACTTCCTGCTGGACAAACACGAAGCGCCAGAACTCGTACTTGAACCACTCGAAGTAGGCCTGCGCGCCGTCTTTAGTCCCGTTGTTGGGCCAGCCTGTGCGCTCAAACGGATCGAGGCGAAGGTTGGTAATATAAGGCACGTCAGCCTTGGTTTTGTCACCGAGCCAGCCCCCGGGTTGATCGATGAAACGGAATTTGTAGTCGTCGATGCGCACGGCACCCAGCGTACTTTCACCGAAGTACCAGATTTCGTGGCGATTGGACGGCCCCTTGCCGGTGATCATGTCCATCTGATTGTAGCCATCCAGATGGCACTTATAGGTACGGTCACCGATCTGCTTACCCTTCTTCAGCTCCTCAATGATGTTGGGGTTTCCGGCGGCGGCCAGGAAAGTCGGAAACCAGTCCATCCCCGAGATCAGGCCATTCTCGACCTTGCCGGCCGGCACCTTGCCCGGCCAGCGAATCATAGCCGGCACGCGGAAGCCGCCTTCCATGACCGTACCCTTGCTCTGCGCGAATGGAGTCTGTCCGCCGTCCGGCCACGTAAAGACCTCGGTGCCGTTGTCGGTGGTGAACACGACGATGGTGTTGTCGTCGACGCCGATGTCCTTGAGCTTCTTCATCACGATGCCGACGTCGTCGTCGAGTTGCGCCATGCCGGCTTCCTCGATGCTCCAACCGTTCTTGGAGTTGCGCATTTTTTGATATTTTTCCGACAGGTGGGTAACGATGTGCATGCGCGTCGGATTGAGCCAGACGAAAAACGGTTTGTTGTCGGCCTTGGCCTTGTCGATGAACTTGAGCGCTAGATCGCGGATTTCATCGTCCACGGTCTCCATCCGCTTGGGATAAAGCGTTCCGGCGTCCTCGATCTTCTGCTTGCCAACCTTGCCCCAGCGCGGCTCCACTGTCGGATCGTCGACGTTGGTTGCATACGAGTGGACCATGTTACGCGGACCAACCCTGTTCAGCAGATCCTGCGGATAGGCGGGGTGCGCCGGGTCTTCCATCGCGTCGAGGTGATACAGGTATCCGAAGAACTCATCGAAGCCGTGCACCGTCGGCAGAAACTCGTTCTTGTCGCCGAGATGGTTCTTGCCGAACTGGCCGGTGGCGTAACCCATTCCTTTCAATGCGGTGGCAATCGTTACAGCCTCCGCCGGCAGTCCGGTGGGCGCGCCGGCTTGGCCGACTGTTGTCATGCCGGTGCGGATCGGCAGCTCACCGGTGATGAAGTTGGCGCGGCCCGCCGTACAGCTCGCCTCGGCGTAATAGTCGGTGAACAGCATGCCTTCTGCGGCGAGCTTGTCGAGATTCGGCGTGCGGCCCGCCATCATGCCGCGGTGATAGGCCCCGATGTTCCAGATGCCGATGTCGTCGCCCATGATGACGACGATGTTCGGCCTCTGACCGGCTTGCGCCGATGCGCTTTGCTGCGCTTCTGCGGAAGCCGTCAGTCCGGCTGACGACAATGCCGACGCTGCAACAAGCGAACCTCCGCTCAACAGCAGATCTCGCCGTTTCAGCCCTCCACTCGCTTGCGATCGACTGCTCAGGGAATCTTCATGCGGACGTTTGCTGCTCATGATGCGCCGCTCCTTATTGCAGTGCTTCGAGTTTTCCCGATGACATATCCGGAACCGGCATGCGGCGAACTTATTCGTTATCACCGGGCTTGCGCCCGTATCCGTCGAATGCCTTACGGCAATCATCAAAAGCTAATGTTCGAAGCCGCGAAGGTCGAGTTAGACCGAGGTCCAACACGAACGGTCATCCGGTCTGGATTTATGCGATAGATACGCGACATACGCGCTTATGTTTTACGCGGCCTCACCGCGCCGATTCCGCCGCGCAAAGGCAAGGGCCGCTGTAATGTTTAGCCCCGCGTGAGCGCACGCTCGGCTTCCGCGACGATGCCGCGAACGATCTCACCGGCCGGGCGGACATCGTGAATGAGGCCCGCCGCCTCACCGACGAAAACACCGGTGTTGTCGGCATCGCCCGATTGCCATCCGCGTGCATAACGGTCGAGCTCGCGTTCGGCGTTTTCCGCCGAGGCAAGCGCGGCTTCACGCCCGTGCCAATCATTGACGAAGCGATTTTTCATCACGCGCGCAGTGAATTCTCCGGGCCACTCTTTCCTGCGCACGACATCGACGACGCTAGTGCGGATGGTGGCGTCGCCGTCGGAGTCAATCGCCGCTTGCTGGAAAGGGCCTGGCACGATCGCTTCCTTGCTGGCCCACAGGCGTGAGCCGACGAGCACCCCGTCGGCGCCAAGCATCAGCGCCGCGGCAAGGCCGCGCCCGTCAGCGATACCGCCCGCGGCAACCAGCAATGTCTGCGGCGCGGTTTTGGCGAGATAATCGGCGATCTCGGGTACCAGCGTGAAGGTCGCACGCCGCGATCCGTGTCCGCCGGCTTCCGCGCCCTGCGCCACGACGACGTCGGCGCCAGCCGCGACCGCCTCGTGCGCGTGTTTCATTGTCTGCACCTGACAGATCAGCAGCGCATTCGCCGCCTTGATCGCCGGCGAGAACGGCACCGGATCGCCGAACGACAGCATGATCGCCGCCGGCGCGTGCGCAAGAACGCCATCAAGAACGTGCGGGTGGCGCGCCAGCGACCAGGTGATGAAGCCGCAGCCGATGCGGGCGTTTCCGGCCGCGGCGAATTCCCGCTCGAGCCAGTCCGCCTCGCCATACCCCCCGCCGATCACACCGAACCCGCCGGCCGCCGTCACCGCCGCGGCGAGCCTGCCGCCGGCGGCAAAAGCCATTGGTGCCGAGAGGATCGGGTGCTCGATGCCGAGCCGTTGCGTAAGCCGTGTCGTCAAAGTCATGAAAACTATCCGTGCGCGTAGTCCCAATAAAGCTCGCGCGCCTTGCGGTAAAGCGGGCCCGGCTGCAATGAGCGCTCGCCGATACGGTTTGCCGGCATCACCTTGATGTAATTGCCGGACTGGAAAATCTCGTCGGCGTTCTGGAAATCCTTGTAGGTGAGCGTCGTCTCGATCACCATGACGCCGGCCCCGCGCAGCAATTTGATGACGCGCTGCCGCGTGATGCCGTTGAGGAACGTGCCGTTCGGCGCCGGTGTGAACACCGCCCCGTCCTTGCCCATGAAGACATTCGATGTAGCCAGTTCGGCGACATTGCCAAGCATGTCGCAGACGATGCAGTTATCGAAGCCGCGCGAAGCCGCCTCGAGCAAAGCGCGCGCGTTGTTCGGGTAGAGACAGCCGGCCTTGGAGTCCGTCGGCATGCTCTCCAGCGTCGGTTTGCGGTACGGCGACAGCGTAAGCGAAAAGCCGTCGGGCTTGCGCATCGGTGCTTCGTAGATCGACAGGCACCAGTTGGTCGTCTCGGGATCGGGTGCGATCAGCAATGGCCCGCCCTGTTCCGCCCAATACATCGGCCGGATATAAAGCGCCGTACCCTTGTCGAAGCGCTTGATGCCGTCAGCGCAAAGCCCGAGCCATTCATCGGTCGCGACCACCGGCTTGAGATGCATCGTCTTTGCCGAAGCGTTCACGCGCGCGCAATGCAGATCGAGATCGGGCGAGGCGCCATCAAACGTGCGGGCGCCGTCGAACACCGATGAGCACAGCCACGCCGAATGGCTGCGCACGCCCATGATCGGCAGATTGCCTTCGTGCCAGTCGCCTTCGTAAAAGGTCCAGGTCTTCGACCAGTTTTGGCCCGGCGCCATTCCGGCTCTCCATTCCCATCATGCGCATTTGCGTGGCGCAGTCATGCTAGGGTCGATCATACGCCGGCACGGATACAAATGCTCATGACAATTACTGATCGGAGGAATCAATGGCGGTTTTCGTTTTCGATGCCTACGGCACGCTGTTCGACGTGCATGCCGCGATCGGACGATTTCGCAGCGACGTAGGCCCCGACGCCGACCGCATGTCGGACATCTGGCGCACCAAGCAACTCGAATACAGTTGGACGCTGACGATGCTCGGCCGTTACGCCGACTTTTGGGTGCTGACCGAGCGCGCGCTCGACTACGCACTCGGCCGCGTGCCGAGCGTGAACAAGGAGCTGAAGTCGAAACTGCTCGACGCCTATTTCATGCTCGATGCTTTTCCTGACGCGCGCGCCGCTCTGCGCGCCCTTAAGCAGAAAGGGCACAAGACCGGCATTCTTTCCAACGGTTCGCCCGCTATGCTCAACGCGGCGGTCGACGGCGCCGGCATCCGTGGCGATCTCGATGGCGTTCTTTCCGTCGATGTCCTGAAAATGTTCAAGCCGCGGCCGGAGGTCTACACGCTCGTTACAGACCACTTCAAATGCGCGCCGGCCGATGTGACGTTCGTGTCTTCCAATCGCTGGGATGTCGCGGCGGCGGCGGCCGTGGGTTTCAACAACGTGTGGATCAATCGCAGCAGGATGCCGGAAGAGTATCCCGATCTTGCCGCAAAAAAGACGCTGAACAATCTGAATGAATTAATCTGAGTTCCTTCGTTCAGTGCTCCTGGAACCGGAACAACCGCGCGCGTGAAACGGTTTGTCTGACGCAACCATGGAGGCCAGCAATGAAGTTCAATCTTGCGACGATGACCGGCGCCGCGCTGCTGCTGTCGGCTGGCGCCGTTTCTGCACAGACCACAATCGTGGAAACGACAGGCGCAGCGCCACCCGACGAAGTGGTGACCTACGTGCAGCGTGAGCGCATTCCATCCGTCGCGGTAGACGGCGAGGTCATGGTCGGCTACCCGGTTCCGAGATCGGTCGAACTCCGGCCAATCCCAAGCGACCGTCACTTCAGCTATGCAATCATCAACGACCGCCGCGTGATCGTGGAGCCGGATACGCGTCGCGTCATCCGCGTCATCGAGTAACGGCACGAAAGCATCGCACCTCACCCGCCGCCGCGCCCAATCCGTGGCGGCGGGTGCATTTTAATTGGGCATTTTCGCCACCTAGCGGTGGCCGCGGCATCTCGCTATATCCCCAGCGCCCCCACTCGAAGATTCCCGCATGCAGCCTGCCATTTCCGTTTCAAATCTTTCGAAGACCTATGCTTCAGGCTTCAAGGCGCTGAAGACGGTCAATCTCGACATCCGCCATGGCGAGATCTTCGCGCTGCTCGGGCCGAATGGCGCCGGCAAGACGACGTTGATCGGCATCATTTGCGGCATCCTGGTGCCGAGCGAGGGGACGATCACGGTTGGCGGCCACGACATCGTCACCGGCTATCGCGCCGCGCGCGCGCTGATCGGCCTGGTGCCGCAGGAACTGACGACCGACGCCTTCGAAACGGTGTGGGCGACGGTGACGTTCAGCCGCGGGCTGTTCGGCAAGCCGCGCAACGACGCGCACGTCGAGAAGGTGCTGCGCGATCTTTCACTGTGGGATCGCAAGGACGACAAGATCATGACGCTGTCCGGCGGCATGAAGCGCCGCGTCATGATCGCCAAGGCGCTGTCGCACGAACCGCAGATTCTTTTTCTGGACGAACCGACCGCCGGCGTCGACGTCGAGCTGCGCAAGGACATGTGGCAGGTGGTGCGCGACCTGCGCGCCTCGGGCGTCACCATCATCCTCACCACGCATTACATCGAGGAAGCCGAGGACATGGCCGACCGCATCGGCGTGATCAGCAAGGGCGAGATCATTCTGGTGGAGGAGAAGGCCGAACTGATGCGAAAGCTCGGCAAAAAACAGCTTACCCTTCATCTCGAGAAAAAGCTCGACACGGTGCCGGACGTTTTGACGTCGCATAATCTCGCTCTGACGAACGACGGCCGCGACCTGGTCTTTACCTACGACACGCAAGCCGAGCGCAGCGGCATCAACATGCTGCTGAGCGATCTCGGCAGCGCCGGCATCCGGCTGCGCGACCTGCAGACGACGCAAAGCTCGCTGGAAGACATTTTCGTCGGCCTGGTGAGTGACCGGAAATGAACCTGCGCGCGGTCTACGCAATCTACTACTTCGAAATGGCCCGCACCGGGCGCACGATATGGCAGAGCATCGTATCGCCGGTGATCTCGACCTCGCTTTATTTCGTCGTGTTCGGCGGCGCGATCGGCTCGCGCATCACCGAGATCGACGGCATCAACTACGGCTCGTTCATCGTCCCCGGCCTGATCATGCTGATGCTGCTGACGCAGAGCGTCATGAACGCCTCGTTCGGCATCTATTTCCCGCGCTTCGTCGGCACCATCTACGAAATCCTGTCGGCCCCGGTGTCGTCGTTCGAGATCGTGCTGGGTTATGTGGGCGCGGCAGCGACCAAGTCGATCATCCTCGGCCTGATTATTCTCGCGACGTCGTTTCTGTTCGTGCCGCTGCGGATCGCCCATCCCTTCTGGATGATTTCCTTCCTGGTGCTCACAGCCGCGACCTTCAGCCTGCTCGGCTTCATCATCGGCATCTGGGCGGACGGCTTCGAAAAGCTGCAGATCATTCCGCTGCTGATCATTACGCCGCTGACGTTTCTCGGCGGCACGTTCTATTCGACCAGCGTGCTGCCGCCTGTTTGGCAGAAGGTCGCGCTGTTCAATCCGGTCGTCTACCTGATCAGCGGGTTCCGCTGGAGCTTTTTTGAGGTTTCCGACGTCAATGTCGGCGTGAGCCTGGCAATGACGGTCATGTTCCTTGCTGTCTGCCTGGCGAT
>JBARCH010000034.1:0-3653 GCA_049793875.1 Pseudolabrys sp.
GGCACCTTGCGCAGGCCGTCCATGTCGTCGGAGAAGGCAATCAGCCGCGTCCTGACCTTGTCGTCGGTGAGCACACGGAAGGCATGGCGCACCATTGTCGTGCGCGCGACCTCGCCGAAGGTGCCGATATGCGGCAGGCCGGACGGGCCGTAGCCGGTCTCGAAAATCACCTCGTCCTTCGGCTTGCGCTTGAGCCGCGCGACGATCTTGCGCGCCTCTTCGAACGGCCAGGCGTTCGATTGCTCGGCGATTTCCCGCAAATTCGCAGCAGCCGCTTCGGTCGTCGACATTCTTTCAAGCCTCCGCGCGGCGGAAAATAGAGCCAAATCGCGCCAGATCAATCGGAAATCTGTGTAGCACGCGCGGCGGCAAGCCGTCCGATCGCCACCGTCGCCAGCCCGCAGATCAGGAACCATGCCGCGAGGACCGCGACGTTCACCGCCACCGCCATGGCGCCCAGCACGTGCAGATCGATGAACGGATAGGGGTAGAAGCCCGACCGTTGCGCCAGCAACAACACAACGGCGAGATACACAAGCGGATAGATCAGCCAGATCGCGGGATCGCGCCAGCGCAGGTTGGCTTTCGGCGCCGCCATCAGCCAGAAGGCCGCGTAAAGAACCGGCATCACGGCGTGAAGCAAAAGGTCGTCGAGCCACTGCAACCCGCGATGCGCGCTCCAGAGGCTTCGCAGCAGCAGAAAGAAGATGATGCCGCCGCTCACGAGATAGACCATGACCGCCGGCTTGATCCGGCTTTCTGCCGGCAGCCAGCCGAAGCCGACCGCGGCCATGCTTGTGACGGCGGCGGCCAGAATATTCACCTGAAGCGTGAAGAAGGAGAAATACGCCAGCAGCGCTTCGGCTTTCGGGATTCCGAGCGCGGCCGCTTGCGTCATCAGGAGAACGAACTGGAGTGCGAGCGAGAGCCAGCACACCGCTGCGATCAGGCCTGCGAACCAGCGCGTCGCTCGCGGTAACGCAGACGCAACCGGCATGGCCACACCTTCAGAACGGGCTGATCGGAAAATACCGCAGCCACAGGTCGGTGAAGCGGCCCCTCTCCCACAACCGGAACAGCGCCCAGTTCAAGGCCTGGCGCAGCACGTCGTTGCCTTTGCGCACCGCGATGCCGATGCCTTCGCCGAAATACCGGCTCTCCAGAAACGGGCCGCCGCGAAACACGCAGCAATTTGCGGAGTCGGTGCCGTTGAGCCAGAACGCCAGTGCCACGCCATCACCGAACAGCAGATCGACCTCGCCGCGCTGCAGCGCCGAGCGCGCGGCGTCGGCGGTCGGATAAGGATGCAATTCGGCCTCGGTGAATAATGTCTTGAGGTAGGCCTCGTGCGCGGTGCCGGCAACGACGCCGATCTTTTTTCCCTCCAGCGCTTCCGGCCGCACGTCGTCGAGGCGAACATCGCGGCGCGACACGAACCGCGCGGGCGTACGGTAATACGGATCGGAGAAATCGACCCGCTGGCGCATTTCAGGCGTCGCGGCAATCGAGGCGATCACCGCGTCGCCGCTGTTGTTCGCGAGCGAGTCGAGCAGCGTGTCGAAACGGCGCATCTGCACCGTGCACGAGACTTTGATTTCCTCGCAAATCAGCCGCGCCAGATCGACATTGAAGCCCGCCGGCGCGCCATCCGGGCCGGCATAGTTGAACGGCGGATAGTCGGTTTCCGTCAGGAAGCGGATGATGGTGATGCGCGACAGGTCCGGCCGTTCCGGGCGCCGCCGCGGATCCCAGAAACTTGGCACCGAAAGCGGATCGGCCGACGAGATGTCCGCCGCCGGGCCCTCCCGCGGCGTGGGCAGCGGCCTTATGGTCGAAGCCGGAGGCTGCGCCGGCGTGGCCGGCGCGCCTTGCTGTGCGGCCGCCCCCGTCATCGCGAGCAACGCCCCGGCCAGCACGGCAAATCCGCCGGCACGCAGACCGCGACCCGAATTGAAAGCCATTCGCCGCCTCGTTGAGGAATCGCGGCGGAACATAGCATCGTCAATGAGGCTCGCCAGCCATATTCGGAAAGCAAGGCTGAAATCGGCCGAGACTTCTACGCAGCGAGATGCTTTTCGATCTGGTCTACGGGCAGTTTGACGTAATCCTTGTCGATCTCCGCGCGCACAACGGCACGAACCGCGGGCGTATAGGCCTGGCGGATCATCCCCAAGGCTTTCGGCGGCGCCACCAAAATCAGCGATTTGGCTTCGCCGGAAGTAACGGCGGCATCAAGCCGCGCGACAAGTTGTTCGAGAAATGCGCGCTCGGCCTGCTCATGCCAGTCAGTCTGCTCGACGGCACTACGGACGGCTCCGACCGAACTCATGACCCGGCCCGGCGCATCGGTGCCCAGCACATGCGTCGGCAGATCCTTCTGTTCATGGACCTCGCGAGTCTTGAGATTGGGAGATTTCGTGCCGCCGGCATTCTCAAGCACGAGCGCCTTGGCGCCGTCGCACACAACCACCCATTCGCCGTGGCGGATCAAAATTTCCATGGCTGAGGCCTCCTGACCCGGCAGCGCAAAATGCGCGTGCGAATCAAACGCTCAAGCAACGGATTTAGTTGCTGCCGTCCAGCAGCCGGCGGGCGATGACCTGGGCCTGAATTTCGGCGGCACCCTCGAAAATGTTGAGAATACGGGCATCACACAGCAGTCGCGAGACCGGAAACTCCAGCGCGAAACCGTTGCCGCCGTGAATCTGCACCGCGTTGTCGGCAGCGGCCCAGGCCACGCGTGCAGCCAGCAATTTGGCCATGCCGGCTTCCAGGTCGCAGCGGCGGCCGGAATCCTTTTCACGCGCGGCATAATACGTGAGCTGACGCGCGATCATGATTTCCGCCGCCATCATCGCAATCTTGTCGGCGACGCGGGGAAAGGCAACGATCGGCTCGCCGAATTGCACGCGGCTTTGGGCGTAGGCGAGCGCCTGCTCCATCGCCGCCTGTGCAACGCCGATCGCGCGCGCCGCGGTCTGGATACGCGCGCTCTCGAAGGTCTGCATGAGCTGCTTGAATCCGAAGCCTTCAACGCCGCCGAGCAGGTTTTCCGCCTTCACCGCAAATCCATCGAAGGCGATCTCGTATTCCTTCATGCCGCGATAGCCGAGCACTTCGATCTCGGTACCGCTCATGCCTGCCGCCGGAAACGGCTTGTCGTCGGTGCCGCGCGGCTTTTCCGCGAGCAGCATCGACAATCCCCGATGTCCGGATTCTTTCGGATTGGTCCGCACCAGCAGCGTCATCAAGTCGGCGCGTACCGGATGGGTAATCCAGGTCTTGTTGCCATAGACTTTATAGACGTCGCCTTCGCGCACCGCGCGTGTCTTGATGGAGGCGAGATCGGAACCGATGTTAGGCTCCGTGAAAACCGCCGTCGGCAACACTTCACCGGAGGCGATCCCCGGCAGCCATTTGTTTTTCTGGGCTTCGGTGCCGTTCGTGAGAATAAGCTCTGCCGCGATTTCCGAACGCGTGCCCAGGGAGCCGACGCCGATATAGCCCCGCGACAGCTCTTCGGACACGACACACATCGATTCCTTGCCGAGCGCCATTCCGCCGAATTTCTCGGGAATGGTAAGCCCGAACACGCCGAGATCGGACATCTGCGCGATAACAGAGAGCGGAATGTAACTGTTGGTACGATGCCA
>JBARCH010000035.1:0-2324 GCA_049793875.1 Pseudolabrys sp.
AAATTCCTCAACAAATGTCTGCCAAAATTCTGTGAGAGTTCAGAAAGTGAAACGAATGGTGCTTGCGAATTGCGCACAGTGGACATTGCGCAGAATATACAAATGACGACGGGACTCGGTTTCAATATTTCAACAGTCGTCGATAGCGGGCATGCATCGGAGAACGCCTGCGAACTGCCGTCGCTCGTAATTTCAAGCTGATTGCGGACGTCGCGCAGTGGAGATCAAACCAAGTCTCCGGAACGCGCCGAAAACGGGAAT
This sequence comes from Pseudolabrys sp., assembly GCA_049793875.1. GTDB lineage: Bacteria > Pseudomonadota > Alphaproteobacteria > Rhizobiales > Xanthobacteraceae > Pseudolabrys. The sequence goes on from JBARCH010000035.1 coordinate 262, forward strand.
ATTTCAAGCTTCAGGCAGGGAATTTCGGCGACATTCTCAGCCAAGAAGGCGATCTCGTAACACAGCGACAAATCACTTAGTTAAAAAGCCCACAGCTTGCGGGATTTTCGCTAAAATCTCTCAAATATATGAAATTACTCATCTTTTTGGCTGGGGCGCCTGGATTCGAACCAGGGGATGGCGGAATCAAAATCCGCTGCCTTACCACTTGGCTACGCCCCAACACCTAGCTGCCATGATCTTTTCCGAAAACCGGTCCCCACTTTTCGGGGATCAGGCGGGCACCGGAAAGATGCGCCGGCGAGAACATCACGCAAATCGCCCTGCGGCGGGCGGGACCATAGCGGCGCGGCCCTCCCCGATCAACGTCCGCCGACAACCGATCCGGCTTTATAATAAAGCAATTGAGTCGTGGGGCAGCCTGTTGACCACGGACTCGCACGGGAGAGATTAGTCCCTATGACCTACCGCGCCCCGGTCGCCGACATCGCTTTTGCGCTTCAGCACGCTGCCGGGCTGAAAGATGCGCTGGCCGAGGGGCTTTATGGCGATCTCGACACGGACACCGTGAATGCGGTGCTGGAGGAAGCGGGCCGCTTCGCGACCGACGTGATCGCTCCACTCAACCGCGCCGGCGATAAATTCGGCACACCCTTCAAGGACGGCGCCGTAACGACTCCGCCGGGGTGGAAGGCGGCCTATACCGCCTGGGCCGCCGCCGGCTGGAACGGCCTCGCCGCACCCGCGGAATGGAGCGGCCAAGGCCTGCCGCACGCAATCAACGCCGCATGTGTGGAGATGTGGAACTCGGCCTCTATGGCCTTCGGCATCGGTCCGGTGCTGACCATGGCGGCGATCGACGCGCTCGCGGCCTACGGCGCAAGCGATCTCAAGGAGCAATACCTGCGCAAGCTCGTGACCGGCGAATGGATGGGCACCATGCAGCTCACCGAGCCGCAAGCCGGCTCTGACGTCGGTGCGCTGCGCACGAAAGCCGAACGCGCTGCCGACGGCAGCTATCGCATCACCGGGCAGAAGATCTTCATTACTTATGGCGAGCACGACCTCACCGACAACATCATTCATTTCGTGCTGGCGCGACTCCCCGATGCGCCGTCCGGTACGAAAGGCATCTCGCTCTTTCTGATACCCAAATTCCTGCTCAACAAAGACGGCACGCCTGGCAAGCGCAACGATCTCCGCGCGCATTCGGTCGAGCACAAGCTCGGCATCCATGCCTCTCCGACCTGCACGATGATCTACGGCGACAATGGCGGCGCGACCGGCTTCCTCATCGGCGAGGAACACAAGGGCATGGCCGCGATGTTCACGATGATGAACCGCGCGCGGCTCGCGGTCGGCCTGCAGGGCGTCGCCATCGCCGAGATGGCGACACAGCAGGCGATAAGTTACGCGCAGGAGCGCAGGCAAGGACCCAGCGGCACGATTTCGCATTATCCGGACGTCAAACGCATGCTGCTCACGATGCGGACCCTGACTCGCGCCGCGCGTGCGATTTGTTATGCCACGGCAATCGCTATTGACCGCTCGCACCACGCCAGGACCGACGCTGCGCGCAAGACCGCAAATGAGCGTGCTTCCCTGCTGACGCCAATTGCCAAGGCGTTCTCCACAGACATCGGCGTGGAAGTTTCATCGCTCGGCGTACAGGTGCATGGCGGCATGGGCTACATCGAAGAAACGGGCGCCGCGCAGCACTACCGCGACGCACGCATCGCCGCGATCTATGAAGGCACCAACGGCATCCAGGCGATCGACCTTGTGACGCGCAAGATTCCGCTCGAAGGCGGTGCGACCGTCGCCGGCTATATCGCGGAATTGCGTAGCACCGTCGCCGCGGTGCACGCCAGCAACAACGCCTCGTTCGGCGAAACCGCGGCACGGCTCGGCGAAGCCGTCGACAGCCTTGAACGCACGACGCAATGGCTGCTCGCGCAGAAATCGTCCGACGCCGCGCTTGCCGGGGCCACACCTTATCTGCGGCTGTTCGGCAATTCTGCCGGGGGCTGCATGCTGGCGGAAGAAGCGCTCGCGAGCCTCCG
>JBARCH010000036.1:0-5309 GCA_049793875.1 Pseudolabrys sp.
GCCACAGCCCGCGCCGTCTCGACGTCAATGGTCGAACAATCGATCAGCAGCGTCCCTTGATTGACGTTGGCGATGATTCCGCCCGGTCCAAGATAAACGTCCCTCACCTCTTTGCCCGACGGCAACATGGTGATGACGACATCGGCGCGTGCGGCGGCGATCTTCGCAGTTTCTACTGCTGAGCCACCGGCCACCTTGAGTTTCTCGATCGACGCCGGGTTGACGTCCACGCCTTCGATCTGATGGCCGGCCTTGAGAAGATTCTGCGCCATCGGCAATCCCATATTGCCGAGGCCGATAAATCCAATTCTCGCCATGCCGCTCTCCTCACACGTTACCGGATCGACCGTTCACGCCGGCTGTTCCTGTGCCGATTTCAGCGCCAGCACGAGGTAAATCGCAAGCAATGCCCCTTCCAAAAAATCGACCGGCGTGCCGATGCTAAACACTTGCGGGAAAAACATGTCGACGGCAATCATGGATGCGACGGCCGTGAGCCAGATGACGGCGCCCCACGCGGCCGCAAGCCACAACCCGACCGCCGCGACAAGATCGATGACGGCAAAGAAAATCGTAGCAGCCTGCCAGACAATCGAATGCGTTTCGAATGAATCCCCGTGCGGCGTGCCGATGCCGCACAGCCGCGCCCAGTGGAAGAGTCCTTTCGCCATCGACAGCATTGCCATCAACCGAAGAAAAATAACCAGACGCCGCGTCCAGACACCGGTGACCGCGTCGCCTTCACTCTCACGGACGGGATCAAGTCCCGCGGTTTCGTTGTCGTAAGCCGGATCGATCATGGTAAAACCAGTTCATCGGCGCCGCGCGGCGCGAAATAGCGATCGACATCCGATTCCGCCACTGCGGCGAGCGCCGCCGGATTCCAGCGCGGCTTGTTGTCTTTGTCCACAATCACCGCACGTACGCCTTCGTAGAAATCATGGCCATGGATGATCCGCGACACTATGCGGAATTCCGTTCTCATGCACGTGTCGAAATCCCACGTCTTTCCGCGCCGCACTTGCGCAAGCGCTATCTTGAGACTGAGCGGTGATTTCGTTCGCATCAGTGCCGCAGTCTTGCCCGACCAAGCGGCATCCGGAGTTCCCGACGCCGCATCGCGATCAAGCTGCGTGAGAATATCCTCGACGCGGCCGCCCGCGAACAGCCGGTCGATCGCCACCCGCCGCAACATCGTCTCCTCGCCCGGCGGCTTCGTGAGAGCGGCCAGCACGGCATCGGCCGGCACCGTGCCACACAAACCATCAAGCAATTCCGGGAACCGCGCTGACGGGATGCGGTGCGTGGCTAGACCCGCCGCCATGGCATCGTCTGCATTAAACCGTTCGCCGGTGAGCGCACAATAGGCTCCCAGTTCGCCCGGCAGCCGCGGCAGAAACCACGTTGCGCCGACATCGGGGAAAAAGCCGATACCGACTTCCGGCATCGCCAACTGGAATCGGTCACCGGCGACACGATGCGAGCCGTGCACCGACACACCGACGCCGCCGCCCATCACGATGCCATCGATCAACGCAATGTACGGTTTGGGATAACGCTTGATCAGCGCGTTGAGCGGGTATTCGTCACGCCAGAATTGCAGAGCCTCGTCGTGCTTGCCCGCCTGGCCGAGATCGTAAAGCGCACGAATGTCGCCGCCCGCGGAAAACGCGCGGTCGCCTTCCGCCGTCACGATGACACGTGAAATCGCCGGATCGCTGGCCCATGCGACAAGCTGCGCACGGAGCGCAAGCACCATGCCGTGCGTAACGGCATTGAGTGCCTTTGGCCGATTAAGCGTGACGAGACCGGCCGCGCCGCGCCGCTCGAACACTATCTCGCCATTGAGTTCGGCCATCGGACCGGTCAATTGCCGAGTATCTGCCGGCTGACGATCAGCCGCATGATCTCGTTGGTGCCTTCGAGAATCTGGTGCACGCGCACGTCGCGCAGCACACGCTCGATCGGATGGTCGCGCAGATAACCGTAACCGCCATGCAATTGCAGGCAGCCGTTCACAACCTCGAAGCCCGTATCGGTCGCCAGACGCTTTGCTTGCGCCGCAAGGCGTGTGGCGGACGGTTCGCCTTCGCTCACCGCCACTGCCGCGCGATGCAGCAAGAGCCGCGCAGCATCGAGTTCGGTCGCGTAATCGGCGATACGGAATTGCAGCGCCTGGAAATCGGCGAGCCGCGAACCGAATTGCTTGCGCTCCTTCATGTACTGGACGGTGCGATCGAGACAAAATTGCGCGCCTCCGAGCGAACAGGCACCGATATTGAGCCGTCCGCCGTCCAGCCCCGCCATCGCGATCTTGAAGCCCTGCCCCTCCGCGCCGACGCGGTTTGCGACCGGCACGCGACAATTTTCGAACATCACCATTGCCGTCGGTTGCGATTTCCAGCCGAGCTTCTTCTCCCGCGTGCCGAAACTGAGTCCCGACGTTCCCTTCTCCACCACGATGCAGGAAATCCCGCGCGGCCCATTCTCGCCGGTCCGTGCCATCACAACATAAACGTCGGATACGCCACCGCCGGAGATGAACGCCTTCGTGCCGTCGAGGATGTAGTGTTCGCCGTCACGGCGCGCGCGTGTCGAGAGATTCGCGGCATCCGAGCCGGCGCCCGCTTCGGTCAGGCAGTAGCTCGCGAAATGCTCCATCGCGCAGAGTTTCGGCAGATACTTCTTGCGCAACTCCGGCCCGGCGAAGACGTCGATCATCCACGCCGCCATGTTATGAATCGAGATATACGCCGCGGTGGACGTGCAGCCTTGCGCTAGTTCCTCGAAGATGAGTGCAGCATCGAGCCGGGACAATGCCGAACCGCCGACGTCATCCTTCACGTAAATACCGCCAAAGCCGAGTTCTGCCGCCTTGCGCAACGCCGGCACCGGAAAAATCTCGGCCTCGTCCCATTCCCGCGCGAACGGCATCATCTGCTCGCGCGCGAAAGTGCGCGCCGTGGCCTGGAATGCCCGCTGCTCTTCGGAGAGGTCGAAGTCCATCGTCTGCACCGTTAACAAGCTCGCACCGGCGGGTGCAACCGCGCTACTTCCTGCCGACAGCAGTTGGCCTTAAGTTTTACCGGTTGGAGACGCAGGACGCCAACGCAAAGGCCCCTGTCCTGCCAAAGGCCATGCCCGCAGGAACGTTCTGGCGGGCGGGGCGTCTAATGTGAGACGAAACGCCCCGGCCAACGCAATGGAGCATGGCGATGAGCGACGATAGCACAAAACCGAGCGGGCCGGACCTTGCCCAAGGTATCCCGGCAGCCGATCTTGCCGAAGGGGCCATGCTGACCGGCCATGTCGGCGCCGACGAGGTTTTGCTGGCACGCCAGGGTGGCAGACTGTTCGCGCTCTCCGCTCACTGCACCCATTATCACGGGCCGCTCGTTGACGGCATTTTGGTTGGCGATACCGTTCGCTGCCCGTGGCACCACGCGCACTTCAGCCTGCAGACCGGCGAGGCCGTGGCTGCCCCTGCGCTCAGCCCGCTTTCCTGCTGGAAGGTCGAGGAGAACGGCGGCAAGGTTTTCGTCAAAGGGAAAAAGGAAGAGCCCGCCCCGAAAATCAGCGCGGCCAAACCGGAGCGCATCGTCATCGTCGGCGGCGGCGCGGCGGGTTTTGCTGCAGCCGAGATGCTGCGGCGACGCGGGTTCACCGGCAGCGTCACCATGCTCAGCAACGACGACTCGACGCCGGTCGATCGGCCTAACCTATCGAAAGATTACCTCGCCGGCAGCGCGCCGGAAGATTGGGTGCCGTTGCGCGGCGAGGACTGGTACACCGAAAACAGGATCGATCTGAAACTGAAAGCCGATGTAACGGCCATCGACCCGCAGGGGCGCAACGTCACGCTCGCGGACGGCAGCAAAATTCAATTCGACAAGTTGCTGCTGGCAACCGGTGCCGAGCCGGTGCGCCTCGACATTCCGGGTGCAAAGCCTTCGCAAGTTCATACGTTGCGATCTCTCGCCGATTGCCGCGCCATCATCGCGCAGGCGAAAGATGCAAAGCGCGCCGTCATCATTGGCGCGAGCTTTATTGGACTGGAGGCGGCGGCGGCGTTGCGCGCACGAGAGATCGAGGTTCATGTGGTTGCGCCGGAAAAGCGACCGCTCGAACGCGTGTTCGGGCCGCAACTCGGCGATTTTGTCCGCGCCCTGCACGAAGAGCACGGCGTCAAATTCCATCTCGAGGACAGCGTCGCGTCCATCGACGGCAAGCGCGTCACGCTCAAGCAAGGCGGCGCGATCGACGCCGACCTCGTCATCATGGGCGTCGGCGTACGCCCGCGCACGGCATTGGCCGAAAAGGCCGGGCTTGCGATGGACAGGGGCGTCACCGTCAACGAATACATGGAGACCAGCGCGCCGGGAGTTTTCGCAGCCGGCGACATCGCGCGCTGGCCCGACCGGATCAGCGGCGAGCGCATCCGCGTTGAGCATTGGGTGGTCGCACAACGCCAGGGGCAGATTGCCGCTCTCAACATGATCGGCGAGCGCACACCGTACAAGTCCGCGCCGTTCTTCTGGAGCCAGCATTACGACGTGCCGATCAACTATGTCGGACACGCCGAGAAATGGGACGACATCGAAATCGACGGCGACGTCATGAACCGCGATTGTGTGGTCCGCTACAAGCAAGGCGGGCGTGTGCTCGCTGTAGCCTCGATCTATCGCGACAAGGACAGCCTCCAAGCCGGCGTAAGCCTGGAAAAGAGCGCCTGACGCCATGTTTTTTGCCGCCGGTTGACCGGCCCGGGGGCCGTTTCCCGGCGGGTTGGCGGGCCGCCTTCAGGCGGGCTAAAAGAGGCCAAGGAGATCTATCCGATGGCCATCAAATTCGGGCGCCCGATCGAAAGCCGGGTTCGCCTCACACCGGTGGAACGAGAGGCGGCGGCAAGCCCCCTCGAGCTCACCACCCGTATGCGCCGCAATCGCCGCGCCGACTGGGCGCGCCGCATGGTGCGCGAGAACAACCTCACCACAGACGATCTGATATGGCCGCTGTTCGTGATGGACGGGCAGAATGCGCGAGCGCCGATCGTCTCAATGCCGGGCGTCGAGCGGCTTTCGGTCGACCAGATCGTGCGCGATGCCGAGCGGGCCGCCGAACTGTCGATCCCCTGCATCGCCCTCTTTCCCTACACCGACCCGGCACTGCGCGACGAAACCGGCTCGGAAGCGCTCAATGCCGACAACCTTGTCTGCCGTGCCATCCGCGCCATCAAGAAGGAAGTGCCGAATGTCGGCATCCTGTGCGACGTCGCGCTCGATCCATTCACCAGTCACGGCCACGACGGA
>JBARCH010000037.1:0-23146 GCA_049793875.1 Pseudolabrys sp.
CCGCAGTCTCGACAGTCTCACCGAAACCGTCGCGCGCGTTAAGGAGGCCGGCGGCGAGATCGTCACGCATCAGTGCGACGTCACCGATAGCGCCTCGATCGCCGCGATGGTGAAAGCCTGCGTCGATCGTTTCGGCCGCATCGACATCCTGATGAACAATGTCGGTGGCTCCGCGCATGGCGGACCGGTAGAAATGCCGGAAGAAACCTGGCACGCGCAGATCGCCTTCAACCTCAACAGCGTCTTCCTCACCTGCAAGCACGTGCTGCCGGTGATGGAAAAACAAAAGAGCGGCGCGATCGTCAACGTCGCGTCCACGTCGGGCATCCGCTTCACCGGTGCGTTTCAGGTCGGCTACGCCGCGACCAAAGCCGGCGTCATCCAGTTGGGCCGCGTGGTCGCTGTGCAATACGCGCCCAAGGGCATCCGCGTGAACACGATCATCCCTGGCCAGTTGCACACGCCGATGGTCGAAGCGCGCCTCGCCAGACAGCGCGCCGGCGGCGACGTCGAAGCGCTGCTCAAGCAGCGGCTGTCGCGCATCCCGATGGGCTTTGCCGGCGACGGCCGCGACACCGCCAATGCCGCCGTGTACCTCGCCTCCGACGAAGCGCGTTTCGTCACCGGCACCGAAATCATTGTCGACGGCGGCATGAGCGTGCGCTGCGATTGAGTGCCGGACTTTGTACACGCTTGGTGGATCAAGCCGAGCCTCGATTGACTCTCGTTCGCGCCGATGGATAACGCGCCCGGTTCTCAAATATCGACGCCGAAATTGACCATGTGTTTCTCGATGTTCAACTCATCCGCGGAGAGGCCGAGCGCAAGCCCGACCAACTGCGGCAGATGCAACACCGGCACATCCAGCTTTTGCCCGAGATCCTTCTCGATTTCCTTCTGAAAACTGTCCAGCACCGTGTGGCACAGCGGGCACGGCGTCACCATCGCCTTTGCGCCATTTTCCTTGGCGGACAGAATATGTTGGCCGGTGAGCTTGATCGCGATGCGCTCGTCGTGCGCCGCCGTGTGGAAGCCGCAGCACTCCGTTCGGCCGCTATAATCAATGGGCTCACAGCCAAGCAGCGTCGCAAGCCGTTCCAGGGCGACGTTATTTCGCGAGTCCACAAATCCATAACGCCCCGGCGGCCGCGTGATGTGACAGCCGTAAAACGCCGCAACCGTCAATCCCGTCAACGGCTTGACGACGAGGTCGCGCAACTTCTCCTCGCCGATATCCTCGTAAAGCACCCACAGGAAATGGCTTATTCTCGTCGTCCGGCGATATTCCAGGCCTTCGTCACGCAACTGCCCGTTAACTTCGCGCAACAGGTCGGCGTCGTCACAAACCGCCGCATGCGCGTCCAGCAAATTGAGCGTGCAGGTGTTGCAAATCGTCATCAACGGCAAGCCCTCGCGTTCCGCCAGTGCGAGGATACGGACATTGAGCGCGTAGAATTTCACCGGATCGATCGCGCGCAATTCACGCGCGCCGGTGCAGGTCGCAGACTCAAGCGGCGTCAGTTCGAGGCCGAGTTTTGCCGCAACGCGATGCGTCGCCACATTCAATTCCGCGCAAGTGCTGCGCGCCGAGCAGCCGGGATAATAAGCGAATTTCATGGATGCCCAGCCTTGTTGAGAATACGGTCCGCCGCGCCGGCCGCCGGCGTCTTGGAACCCAGGATCGTGCGCAGCGGATTGATCTTGCCGCGCAACAGCAGCCGCACCAGCCGCGGAATAACAGCAAGCACGCGCAAGCCTTGCACACGCAAGATCAACTCGCCCGGATCGATGCGCCCGCGCCGCGCCACCACCGCGCGGAACGCGAGCGGATGGCGTGCCATCTGCGGCACCAGTTGCACAGCCTTCGCCTTCAACGGCTCGATGACGCCGCTGACGATCGGGATGTGTGCCGGGCACACCTCCTCGCACTTGTAACAGGACACGCAATTGAAGATGCCGGAATGTGACAGCGCGCGCGCTACCTGCTGCTGATCCTGGCGCGGGTCGAGCGCGGTCTGCCCGAGTTGCACCAGCGGCGCGGGGCCCGCGAAATCGGTGAGCGAGCCAAGCCGGATCACCGGACAGGCGGAATAACACGACATGCAACTGATGCAGTCGATCGCCTTCGAGGCATTCTTGATCGCCTTGTGCGACAGCGGCTCGGGAAAGCCGGGGTAAGGCTCCGGCCGCGTAAGCCACGGCTCGAACGAGGCAACCTTGCGTTCATACGGTGTGCGATCCACCACGAGATCGCGGATCACCGGCAGGTTGCGCAATGGCTCGACGGTCATCTCCGGCTCGACTGCTTCCCAGCAGGCCAGAACCTCGCGGCCGTTCATGCGCACGGCGCAAGTGCCGCACATCTTCGAGCCGCAGAACCAGCGAAACGCCAGATCGGGCGCGTCCTTCAACGCGATGGCGTTGAGCGCATCGAGCACGCGCATGGCCTTCTGGTACGGCGTGCGGAATTCCTGCAGGCGGCCGTCGTCGCTGCGGCGAATCCTGACGATCACCGGAGCGCCGATAGCAATGCGCGCATTGCGCGCGCGCAGGCCATCGGCATGTTCGGCCTGCCCAAGCCTCCGCGCGTCGATTGCCACAGGTGCGGGCATAACGTCGCTCACCACGGCACCTCGAGATTGTTGGCGCGCGCAAAATCGGGCCGGAAGAGCGACAAATTATAATCGCGCTTCTCGAAGCGATACCCGTTCCCGGCCTTGTGCAGGAGGTTCGCCGTCAGCCAGTTTTCGTTGTCGGTCTCCGGGAAGTCGCGCCGCATGAACGGCCCGCGACTTTCCTCGCGTTGCAGCGACGACAACACGACAAGCTCCGCGGCTTCGATCATGTTCAGACAGTCAATGGCGTCGAGCCAGTCGTAATTGGCCGCGCGTACGGCAGTCTTGGCGCGCAGACGCGGCACCAGTTCGCGCCGGATGCGTGAAAATTCCTCAAGTCCCTCATTGAGGCTGCGGGCGTCCTTCTCGACGCCGGCCTTTTCCCACATCACCGCACGCACGGATTCCTTTAACTCGCCCGGCGCGCACGGCGCGTCGCCCGTACCGGCACCGACCAGCAGGCCTTCGAGCCGCTCGCGCTCCTGCTCGACCTGTACGTCCGGCAAATCCGGCTCGCGCAAATTAACGAGATTGTCGGCAACGCCATCCGCCACGACCTTGCCGTCATAGGTGACAAGCGCGATCAACCCGTTGCAATGGCCGCCAAGGCCGCCCGCCACGTAAAGCCCCGGCACAGACGACGACATGGTTGTCGTATCGACGTCGATGCCGCCTTGCCGGTAGTGCGCGGTCACGGCCGTCTCGATCAGCGACTTCGGAAAATCCATGCCGAGCTGATTGTAGACCTTGGCGTATGTCGTATAGGCCTCGACCTCTCCTGGCGCGCACTGATCGAAACCGGCGTAGTAGCCGCCCGTGAAACGCGCCTTGCCTGCGTGCACCTGCTTGGCCAATGCCTTGAGCTGAACGGTGTACGGGCCGAACGCCAGCGGATCGTCCTTCTGCTGATCGAAAAACTCTTCGCCTTCCGAATTGACCATGCGCGCCGACTTTTCCGAACCGAGCATCGGGTTCGGATAGATCTGCATCCGCTGCCAGGTTGGCGGGTAGGCGACGTCGTTCGTGTGCCACCACTGCATTTCGAGATTGACCATGCTCGCGCCGGCGCGCCACGCCATCGCAAGGCCGTCCGCCGACATCTCCCGCGTTCCGGTCGACCGCGCATGCAGGCGGTCGGAATAGCCGGTGGCGAGAATGGTCGCCTGCGCCAGCACCACGACATATTCGCCGGTCAAAACCTGCAAGCCGAACACCCCGGCGATCGATCCATCGGCGTTGCGCAGCAGCGCGGTCACCACCGTTTCCTCGACGGTCTCGATGCCGGCCTTGATGACCTGCTTGCGCCGCACGTCCATGAACGGAACGCCGGAATTTCCCTGTATATTGGCGGCGATACTGCGGATTTTTCCCGGGCTCACAACCATGTTGCCGTCGTTGTCACGCCGGAAATAGAGTCCCGCTTCCTCAAGCTCGGGATAGTAGACGCTCGCGATCCACGCGCCGCAGCGTTTCGCCCATTCCTGATCGATCAAGAATTGATTGTGATACTTGATGAGGAACTCCGCCGTATTGCGCGCCTGCTCTTCCGTGTTTCCCAGCGTGCGTCCCGACAAGACGAGATTGCCCGCAAACAGCGACGCCCCGCTTTTGCCGACGAGTCCCTTGCAGACGATGATGGTCTTGATGCCCTTGCGGTGCAGGTTGAGCGCGGCATAACAGCCGGCGGCCCCTCCACCTACGATGACAACCTGCGTTCTGAGGATTCGCATGCCGAAGAGCGCCAAAACCACCCAAAGAGTAAGATTTTATGCGTCTCGCCCCATAGTGGAGGCGAGCCGACAGCCACGTAAACACGCGCTTTTCGGCCTGACCACGGGGTTTTTTTGCACCACACTGTGTCCGTTTGCTGCGAAAGTATCGTACTGTTCAGCCGAAGGATGGACCTTCGCGCGTGATCGTTGGCTGGAGAGACCTGTGAGCCGAGCGCCCGTAAAGTGGGACGATCTAAGGGTGTTCCTTGAAGTGGCACGTCAAGGCAGCGTCCACGCAGCCGCGAAGCGACTGCATCTCGATCATTCGACCGTCTGCCGCCGCGTCGGCAAGCTGGAGTCGATCCTCTCGGTCAAGCTGCTCAACCGCACACGCAAGGGCGTCACCGTCCGTACGGACGCCAATGACTTGCTCAAGCACATCGAGAACATGGACGTCCACGCCAACGCGCTGGAAGACGCGGTCGTGCGCGGCAGCGTGGGCGCGAGCCAGCTCGTACGCGTCGCCACCATGGAAGGCCTCGCCAGCCAATACGTCGCGCGTCGCATGTCGGTACTGGCGCAATTTGACGCGAGCCTGAAGCTGGAACTGGTCAGCATCCCGCAATCGGTCGATCTGTCACGCAAGGAAGCCGACGTTTTCCTGAGCTTTTTCAACCCGCGCGCGGCCGGTCTCACCAGCAAGCGCATCGCATCGGTCGCGCTCCATCTCTATTGCTCGCCGTTATACCTGCGCCGGCGCGGTACACCCGCCACCCTGGCCGAACTCGCCGACCACGACTTCCTCGGCTATATTGAGGAATTGCTGGCAATCGACGCGGTGCGCTGGCTCGACGAGCTTGTCCCGCATCCCCGCTACGTGTTCCACAGCAACAGCATTCTGGCGCAATGCAACGCTGCCATCGGCGGTCTCGGCATCGTGATGTTGCCAACGTTCGTTGCCGCCGGCGTCGCGGGTCTGCAGCGGCTATTTCCGGATGCGTCGGTCCAGCGCGACGTATGGCTGTCGGTCCGCACCGAGCAAGGCCATCTGCCTCGGATCAAGGCCGTGACGAAATTCTTCACGCATGTCTTCGAGCACGACCGGGCGTTCCTGCTCGGACAGACAGCCGTTCTCGACCACGCGGCCGAGTAACCGGACATCCGGTCTAGGCTTCGACGCCCAGATGACGGTGCATCAGGTCGGGATCCTTGCGCAGTGTTTCGGGTGTCCCGTCGAAAACGACGTGGCCGTTGTTGAGTACATAGCAGCGGTGCGCGAGCCCGAGCGCGGCTTCGACGTTCTGCTCCACGATGATGATGGTCTGGCCTGCCGCCGCGATCTGCCGGCAGACGCGGATGATGTCCTGCACGATCAAGGGGGCAAGACCCTCGAAAGGCTCGTCCAGCAGAATCATCTTCGGTTCGCGTACAAGCGCGCGGGCAATCGCCAGCATCTGCTGCTCGCCGCCGGAGAGTTCGCGCCCGCGGTTACGCTTGCGTTCGGCGAGCCGCGGAAACATCTCGTAAGCCCGCTCAAGCGGCCACGGCTTCTCGGCGGTCAAGGTCGCGAGAACGATGTTCTCTTCGACAGTCAAACCGCCGATGATCCGCCGCTCTTCCGGCACAAGCTGAAGCCCGCGCTGCGCAATCACGTAAGGCGGCAGTGCCTGCACGGCTTCGCCCGCAAAACGGATCGTGCCTGATTTCGGCGCCATAACGCCCATGACAGTATTGAGCGTCGTGCTCTTGCCTGCGCCATTGCGGCCGAGCAGCGCGACGACCTCATGCTGGTCGACGTGCAGCGAAACGTCGAACAGCGCGTGCGCTTCGCCGTAATAGGTATTGATCTTGTCAACCTCAAGCAGGCTCATTGCTGCACCGGATTGCCGAGATAAGCGGCGCGCACTTCGGCATTCGCCTTGATGGCATCGGGCGTGCCGTCGGCGATTTTGCGGCCGTTGAACAGAACGGTGATACGGTCGGCGAGGCCAAACACGACGTCCATGTCGTGCTCGACAATCACGATTGTCACGCCGGCCGCGATGCTCTTGAGCAAACGGATGGTATCCTGACGTTCGGACGGGCTCATGCCGGCGGTCGGCTCGTCGAGCAGCAGTGCGCTCGGGCGCGTCGCCAAGGCGAGACCGATTTCAAGCCGCCGCTTCTCGCCGTAAGCCAATTCACGCGCCGGTGCATGCGCGCGTTCGGACAGATGAACCGCCGCCAGAGATTGCGCGATCAGTGTATTGATTTCTTCAGAGTCGGCAGCGTCGCGCAACATCGAGGGATGGAATTTTCCGTAAACACGCGCGATCGCCGCGATACGGACATTGTCCCACACGGTGAGACCCGGAAACAGTTGATTGATCTGGAAGCTCTTGACCAGGCCGCGCTGGCAGATCGCCGTGCTGCTTGCATTGGTGATGCGCTCGCCACGAAAGAACATCTCGCCGCTGGTTGGCGGAATCGTGCCGGCAAGCATATTGAAGAACGTGGTTTTGCCCGCGCCGTTCGGACCGATCAGCGCGCGGATTTCACCTTCAACCACTTCGAAGGAAACCCGGTCGACTGCGGTCAGGCCGCCGTAGCGCTTGGTGATGTCTTTGGCTTCGAGGATGACCTTGCCATCCAGGGGCGCACGCTTCCGCGGCGCGCTTTCAACCGGCGTTGCCGCCACCACCTGTGCCGCCGGTGGTTGCGCCGCCTGCTTGCCGACCATCCGCTCCCATAGCAAGGCGATGCCACCGCAAATGCCGCGCCGGAACAACGTAACGATGAGGACGAAGATGATGCCGAGCACCATCTTCCACACCGGGCCGACGATCGGCAGTTGCTGCAGGGCCGTGCGCAAGTAAATCCAGATCAGCGCGCCGACGGTCGGGCCGATCAGCGTGCCGGCGCCTCCCATGATCGTCTGCACCACGAGTTGGCCGGAAGTATCAAGATAGAAAGCGTCCGGCGGCATGTAGCCTTGAAACAGGCCGAACAGGCTGCCGCCAACGCCGGCGTAAGCCGCCGCGATCACGAAAGCGGCGAGCTTGTATTTCTGGATATCGTGGCCGAGCGTGCGCGCGCGTTCGCCGTTCTCGCGGATGGACAGCAGCACCGCACCGAAGGACGAGTTGACGATACGCCTCGCCAGCCAAAAGCCGAGCAGGAACAGGATGGCGATGACCCAATACATCCCTTCCGGGGTATGCAATTCGACGAACCAGTTGCCGATGCCGATATGGGTGGCAGGGACACCGGAGAGGCCATTCTCGCCGCCGGTAAATTGCTTGAGCGGGGAGATGTCGAGGAAATAGAACATTTCGCCGAAGGCGAGCGTCAGCATCGCGAAATAGATGCCGGAGCGGCGCAGCGAGAGAGCGCCGATGATCGCGCCCAGCAAGGAGGCGAACAGCGTCCCGAGGATCAGCGCGATCCCTGCATTCTGGGTATAGCCGGCAATAAGCAGATAGGCGGTCATGAAACCGCCGCTGCCGAAGAACGCCGCCTGCCCGAACGAGAGCAGTCCGGTGAAGCCGAACAGGATGTCGAAGCCGAACCCGAAGATGCCCCAGATCAGGATGCGGTCCGCCATGTCGGCGGTGCCGCCGATCAACGCGAACGCCGAAGGGAACAGCAGCAACGCCACAACGGCGACCGCTTCCGGCAGCCATCGGCCGAAGGGCCCGCGCGTCGATAGTTTTGCGACGATCATTGGCGGCCCTGAACGCCGAACAGGCCCTGCGGCCTGAGAATCAGCACGATGGCCATCGCGGCAAACAGCATCACTTCAGAGTAAGCGGGCTGCACCATCGCGGTCAGGCTGATGATTTCACCTGCGATAAGCCCGCCGACCAGCGCGCCCCAGAACGAGCCGACGCCGCCGATGACGATCACGACGAACGATTGCACCAGCACCAGCGAGCCCATGTCCGGCACAACCGTGACGATTGGCGCGTTAATCACGCCGGCGAAACCAGCGGCCATACTGCCGAGTCCGAACACGACGAGAAACGTGCGCGTGACGTTGATGCCGAGAATGTTCACCATCAACTGGTCTTCGATGCCGGCCCGCACGATCAGACCGAGCCGCGTGCGGTAGAGCACGACGTACAGAACCACCAGCGTCGCCGCGACGATGCCGAGCACCTCGATGCGATAGGTCGGATAATAGAGGAAGCCGAGGTTGGTCGCGCCCTCACCCCACTTCGGCACCGGCAAACGCTGCGAGATGCCGCCAAACCAGGCGCGCACCCCCTCAACCAGGATGATGCCCAGGCCGAAGGTCACGAGGATCTGATCCTCGTGCGGCCGACGATAATAATAGCGGATCAATCCGCGTTCGATCACCACACCGACAAGCAGGAGCGCAACCGCTCCCGCTGCAACCGCGATGATGAACGAGTGCGTCGCATTGTACGCAACGTAACCGGCATAGGCGCCGACCATATAAAAGGCGCCGTGGGCGAAATTGATCACCCCCAGCGCCCCGAAAATGATCGTCAGTCCCATCGCCACGAGCACCAGCAAGGCGCCCAGCGTGAGTCCATTGAACAACTGCGCCCAAAGCAGGGTCCAGTTCATCGCGCCGATCTCCGGTGCCGTAACAGCAGCGTCTTAATAGGACGGCAGCTTGCAGCCGGTCGAGTCGCAAGGCGGCACGACCTCGGGTCCTGCCGTCAAACCGACGACCCGGAAGGTGTCCTCGGCGTTGCGCATCTCGCTCGGCTTCTTGCCGACGACGACAGGAACAGCGCGCACTTCCTGGTGGTCGCAGGCCCGATAGTAGACTTCGCCGAGCGGCATTTGCAGCTTGTGCTCGGCTTCCAGCGCCTTGATGACGGCGATCGGATTGAACGTCTTGGCGCGTTCGACGGCATCGGCCCAAATGAGGGTTTGCGTGTAGGCGATGTGCGCGGTCCAGCGCGGCTTGTACTTGTATTTCGCTTCGAAGGTATCGACGAAAATCTTTGCCATCGGGTTGGTTTCGGCGAGCGTCCACCAGAAGTCGAGCGTGCCGTATACGCCCTGCATGATTTCCGCGCCGACTTCCTTGCCCTGGAACGAGGAGAGGTTCGGCACGATCATTTTCATCTTGTCGAGCACGCCGAATTGCTTGGCCTGCTTGGTCGACGCCACCGAGTCATTGCCGAAGGCGACGTTGACGAACACGTCCGCGCCGCTGTTGGCGATGTTGAGAAGATGCGAGCTGTAATCGGCGGTGCCGACGGGGCACAGTTGCTGACCGACCGTGGTCCAACCCAGCGCCTCCGTAAACTTAGACGTCGAGTCGAACACCGAGTGACCGTAGGCGTAGTCGGGAACGAGATAGATGGCCTTGCGCTTGGTGCCGAGTTCCTTGGCGACGACAGGCGCAAGCGCCTTGGCGGCCATGTAGGCGCTCGGCTGTGAGCGGAACGCGTAACGCTGGCAATCCTTGCCGGTCGTTTCGTTGGCACCGCTGGCGCCGACCATGTTGAGCACGCGATAACGCTGCGCCACCTTCTCGAGCGCAATCGCGGTCGCGCTGCTCGAGCAGCCCGAGATCATGATTGCTTTGTTGTTGGTGATGAAGTTGCTGGCGGCCTGAACGGCGGGGCCAGGCTGCGTCTGCGTGTCGGCGATTTTGTATTCGATCTTCTTGCCGAGCACGCCCTTGCCGGACAGCGTCGAGATCTTGCTGACAAGACCGCCGCCGCCGTTGAGGTGCCCGATCGCGAGTTCGTAACCTTTTTGCAGGTCGCCGCCCTCGGCCGAGTACGGGCCGGTCAGCGGGCAGGTCAGTCCGACGAATACGCTGTCGCCCTGTACGCCGGCGGGATAGTTGCCGATCGTCTCCTCAGCGGCCAGGCCGCGAGAAATGTTCACGAGCGGCATCGCGCCGACCGCGGCAGCGTGTTTCAGCAGACTGCGCCGATTCAAGCCTTTACGACTTTCTTTGCTCATCGTTCCCTCCCATGGATTGTTCATGAGGCCCGCTTATTGGTCATAACGCAGGGCTCTTGACGGCAAAGGTAACAAGCGCCGGAGGATAAGATCAATCCTTCAAAGCCCCTGGCGGGTGCCAAATTCGCAGCAGGTGGTGCAGGAATATGTTTGATTCAGAAGGAGTTGCAGATGAGAGGCGAAGGACACACGACTGCAGTTCCAGCCCTGCGCCGCAAAATCGGTCGGCTTTTGCTCTCACGCGGGCGGACGACGCAGTGGGACCCGTGTGGTGTCGTCGAATGAGCGCGTGAACTTGTCGAGCAGGCTGGAAAACATTCTGGCCTCGGCCGGCTTGAACACCTCTTCCAGCCGCACACGCACGCGGTCGACCAGCGGCTGGGCACGGCGACGCAAATCCTCCCCCGCCCGGGTCAAACGCAACACGTGGCGGCGGCCGTCGTCCGCATCCGGTGAGCGAACGATCAGTTTGCGATCCACCAGCAGTTTGACGACGAGGCCGGTGGTCGAGCGATCGAACCCGAGCAATCGTGCAATGCCGATCTGGTCGAGTTCGCCGGCGCGCGCGAGTACGGACAACACGCCAAATTGCGTGGAGGTAATGTCGAGGTGTGCGCATTCCTCGATGAATATCGATTGCGAAATCTGGTGCGCGCGGCGGATCAGAAAGCCCGGACGATCGTCCAGCCCTTCCAACGGGTTGCCGCGCTTCGGGCTGACCTTTTGCTTCTTCATGGCCTCGCCAAGATTGACAGACATCTGCCGACTCCATAGCCTTCGAGATCGACAGACGTCTGATTATATGGATGCGTGAGGAAGGCAGCAATGTTGGTGATCGATAACCCGACCGTCGAGCAGGTGTTGACGGTCCCTGAAGTCATCGACGCGCTCGACCATTGCCACCGCGCCTTCGCCACCGGGGATGCCATCAATGCACCGAACTATCGGGTGTTTACACCGCGCGACGGCAAGGATTACGGACCGAAATTTCCGGAAGGCGGCAATCCGACCCATCACGCCTTCACGTCCCTGACCGGCGCCATCGCCAGCCTCGGCGTCACCTCCGACCGGGTCGACTCCGACATCATCACCTATGTGAAACGCGGCGACCGCATGCGGCAGATTCGGGTGCCGGGTACGCCCGATCGCAAGTTCTGCGGCATGATTTATCTTTACAGCTCGCAGACCGGCGAACTGCTGGCGATGATTCACGACGGCTATTTGCAGAAATTTCGTGTTGCCGGCACGGCGGCCATTGCCACGAAATATCTCGCCCGCAAAGACTCGAAGGTCATGGGCCTTATCGGCACCGGCTGGCAGGCGCAGGCGCAGGTGCTGTGCCAGCCCGCGGTGCGCAAACTCGACAAGATCAAGGTCTATAGCCCCACGCCCGGCAACAGCGCGGCGTTTGCGAAGCGCTGGGCCAAGGAAGCCGGCGTCGACATCGAACCGGTTGCTTCAGCACGCGACGCGGTCAAGGGCTCCGATTTCATCATCACCGCAACCAACGCCCCGCAGGCCGTCGTTCTGGCCGAGTGGCTCGAACCCGGGCAATTCATCACCGGCGTCAAGGATCAAGAGCTGGAAATGGCCGGATGGGAACGCTGCGACGTCGTTGTGGTCAATCGCCACGGCGCCTTCTGGCAGCGCTACGCAATCGGCGGCCTCGACGTGATTCCCGAGCACGGACAGGACCGTATCGGCCGCCCTTCCGAGAAGATCGATTGGAACAAGGTACCGACCCTGGGTGAGGTCATTGTGGGCAAGCATCCGGGCCGCACCTCCGACGATCAGATCGTCGGCATGATTCTCGGCGGCGACGGCATTCAGTTCACGGCCGTCGGTGCGCGCATTTACAAGCTCTGCAAGGAACGCGGATTAGGCGTCGATTTGCCACGCGAGCTTTTCCTTCAGGACGAGAAATACATACCCTGATCGTAATCCCGATGGAGGAGAAGGCATGAACATCAAGCGTCTTTGTCTGACCACCATCCTGCTGATGACCCTGCCCCTCGCCGGCGCGCTGGCGCAGGATGCCTATCCGGCTCGAACAGTAACAATCGTCGTCGGTTATCCGGGCGGCACGCCCGTCGACACCATTGCGCGCGTCATCGCGACGAAATTAACCGATCGGGTGGGAAAGCCGTTCATCGTCGAGGACAAGCCCGGCGCGGGAAGCAGCCTTGGCGCCGCTTACGTCGTGAAGGCGCCCGCTGACGGCTACACGCTTTACCTGAGCTCGATTGCGAACACGACCAATCCGGCCTTCAACAAGCTGACGTTCGATTTCGCCAAGGATCTCGCGCCGATATCGCAGGTCTGCGATGTTCCGGTTCTGCTGGTCGTGCCGCCTTCCGGACCCAAGACTGTCGCCGAGCTTATCGCGCAGGCGAAAGCCAAACCCGGCGAACTTGCCTTTGGGTCATCCGGTAGCGGCACCGCGACGCACCTTTTCGCAGAGTTGTTCAGTCACGAGACATCGACGAAACTCACGCACATTCCGTACAAAGGAAGCTCGCAGGCGGTCGTCGATCTGCTGGCGGCGCGCATTCAAATCATGTTCTCGCCGGCCGGCACCGTGCTGCCGCATATCAAGGCGGGCAAATTGCGTGCGCTTGCCGTGTCCGGGCATCAACGCCTGAGCGATCTTCCCGACGTTCCGACCTTTGACGAAGCCGGCGTCAAGCATCTCGATTTTTCTCTTTGGTTCGGCCTCAATACCACGGCGGGGACACCCAAGCCTGTCATCGACTACCTGAACAAGCAGGTTGCTGCGGTGCTCGCACTCCCCGATGTCAGGGCGAAGCTTGTGCCGCAAATGATATTTCCGGTCTCGACGACGAGCGAAAACTTCGGAGCCTTCGTTCGCGAGGACATCGAGCGGTGGAAGCGCGTCGTCAAGGACGCGGGCCTGCGCCCGAACTGAGTCGCCAACTGGTGTACCGATTGCCCGAAAAATTTTGTCGCTGCTGTTGCTGAAGTGGCGGAGAGAGTGGGATTCGAACCCACGTTACGGTTTCCCGTAAACACGCTTTCCAAGCGTGCGCCTTCAGCCACTCGGCCACCTCTCCATCACAGCAAAGCCTAAGAAGGCGCACGCCTCTTTACGTCAAAACGCGCGCATCGCGCGCTTGTGCGCCTTCAGCCACTCGGCCACCTCTCCATCGCAGCAAACTCAAGATCACAGCAAACTCAGAAGGCGCACCTTTACACCAAGACGCCCGCGTCGCGTGCCTGTGTTTACACAAGGACGCGCGCGAGGCGCACCGGGCGCCTTCAGCCAACTTCAACCACCATTGCGGCAGGCGGCGGCACTATAGCCACGGTCTGACCACAGACAACCCGCCTGAAAAGGAACGCCGGGCAGCCCGTTCAACCGCGATCGTTTCACGGTTCGGCTAGATATGCCAATTTTGGCCTATGTTTGACCTTGACGGCGGTTGGGACGAAAAGAGCTGCAAAGTGGCGTGAGGGCCGCGATGACCGGCGACGTCTCAGCTTTACATCTGGTGCTTTCGGCCGATCCGGCGCTGCTCGCGATTGTGCGGCTGTCGTTGCTCGTCAGTCTGAGCGCCGTGCTGTTTGCCGCCCTGATCGGCGTTCCGGTCGGAGCGCTCATCGCGCTGACACGTTTTCCGGGCCGCGAGGCCGCGATCGTGGCGCTCAACGCGCTGATGGGCCTGCCGCCCGTCGTCGCCGGGCTTGCAGTATTTCTGACGCTGTCGCGCTCCGGCCCCTTGGGTGAATGGGGACTTCTGTTCACGCCGCAAGCGATGGTCATCGCACAAACCATTCTGGTGGCGCCGATCATCGCCGCGCTGTCGCGGCAAACGATTGAGGATCTTTGGGTCGAATATCGCGATGAATTTGCCGCGATGAACGTCAGCACCGCCGGCCGGATCAAGACGCTGATCTGGGACGCGCGTTTCTCCCTTGTGACAGCGCTGCTTGCGGGCTTCGGCCGCGCCGCAGCGGAAGTCGGGGCGATCATCATTGTCGGCGGCAATATCGATGGATTCACGCGCACGATGACGACGGCGATTGCGCTGGAAACATCGAAAGGCGATCTGCCGCTCGCGATCGGGCTTGGCGCGGTCTTGATCGCCATCGTGATTCTCATCAATGCGCTCGCGTGGGGCGCGCGCCGCGCCGGTGAACGATACGCGGGATGACCATGCGCGCGCCTGTTTCCGACCTGCCGATCATGCTCGTAGAAGCCGGAATCCTCGCCGGTACAACGACGATCCTCGACCGGATTTCCCTCGTCCTCGGACCCGGAGCGCCGACAGTCCTGATCGGACCGAACGGCGCCGGCAAGACCACGCTGCTGCGTGTCGCGATGGGACTTATCCCGGTCTCGCGCGGCCGCGTAACCTGGGGCGGCCGCGAAGCGGTGCCGCCGACGCACCGCGCCATCATGTTCCAGCGCCCGGTCATGCTCCGGCGCAGCACGGCCGGCAACGTACGCTATGCGCTCAAGGCTGCGAACATCTTCCGCGCGGATTGGGAGCAACGAACAACCGAGCTGCTCAAGCTCGTCGGGCTCGAAGATCTGGGGTCGCGTCCGGCGCGGCGACTGTCGGGTGGCGAGCAGCAACGTCTCGCGCTCGCGCGCGCCTTGGCGCGCGATCCGACCGTGCTGTTCCTCGACGAGCCGGCCGCGAGCCTCGATCCGGCGGCTACAAAAGCAATCGAGGACATCGTCAGGACAATTGCCGCCCGCGGCGTGAAGGTCGTGATGACCACGCACGATCTCGGGCAGGCCAGACGTATCGGCGGTGAAGTCGTCCTCCTGCATCGCGGCCGTATCGTCGAGAAAGCCGCGGCTAACGATTTCTTCGCGACGCCAAAGACGGAAGAAGCGAGAAAATTCATCGTCGGAGAATTGCTGGTATGAGCCACAAAGCAAACAGAAAAACAAATGGAGGATTCAAGATGTTCAAACGCCGCACACTCGTCACCGCGTTCGTGCTTTGCGCCCTTGCGCTCGGCACCTCGCAATCGTTTGCACAGGACAAATCGATTGTCGTCGCGTCCACGACATCGACGCAGGATTCCGGCCTGTTCGAATATCTCCTGCCGTTGTTCAAGAAAAAGACCGGGATCACCGTGAAGGTCATCGCGCAGGGCACCGGCCAGGCACTCGATACCGGCCGCCGTGGCGATGCTGACGTCGTGTTCGTGCATGCAAAATCGCAGGAAGAAAAATTCCTGGCCGAAGGCCAGAGCACGAAGCGGTATCCGGTGATGTACAACGACTTTGTGCTGATCGGGCCGAAGAGCGACCCCGCCGGCATCAAAGGCATGAAGGATGTCGCCAAGGCGTTCCAGACGATCAAGGACAAGAAGGCCGATTTTATTTCGCGCGGCGACCGTTCCGGCACCAATACTGCCGAGCTCAAGCTCTGGAAGGATGCCGGCATCGACATCAACAAGGACAAGGGCCCTTGGTACAAGGCCATCGGCCAGGGCATGGGCGCGGCGCTCAATACCGCCGGCGCCGGCAATGCTTACGTGTTGTCCGACCGCGGCACGTGGATCCACTACAAGAACAAGGGCGATCTCGCGATTCTGGTCGAAGGCGACAAGCGCATGTTCAACCAGTATGGCGTGATGCTGGTGAACCCGGCCAAGCACCCGAACGTCAAGAAAGACCTCGGTCAGCAATTCATCGACTACCTGATTTCGCCGGAAGGCCAGAAGGACATCGCCAACTACAAGATCAACGGCCAACAGTTGTTTTATCCGAACGCGAACGATCCGAACGCTTGAGAGCGAACCGTCGTCTCTTGCTCCGCTCATCTCCGCGCAAGCGGGAATGAGCGGTCGGGGTGCAGCGCCATGCTGGCACGATGCGCTCTGGCGCTTTGCATCATGGGTGCTATGGCTTCCTCCACCCGCGCCGACACTGTTCACGTCTATGCCGCCGGCAGTCTGAAGGCGGCGCTGACTGACATTGCCAAGGCGTTCGAGGCCGACAGCGGCAGCGCCGTCCAGGCGAAGTACGGCCCGTCCGGACTGCTCAAGGACGAGATCGCGAACGGCGCCAAAGCGGACGTGTTCGCCTCCGCCAATATGGAGCACCCGCAGGCGCTCGCGCGAGCCGGGAAAAGCGGGCCCGTCGTGTTGTTTGCCCGCAACAAGATGTGCGCGCTGGTGAAGCCGGGGCTTGCCGTGAGCACGAGCAATCTTCTCGACCGTATGCTCGACCCCGCCATCAGGCTCGGCACGTCGACGCCGAAAGCCGATCCGTCCGGCGATTATGCCTTTGCGGTTTTCGCGCGTGCGGACCATGTAAGGCAGGGTGTGCAGGATGTGCTGGAGAAGAAGGCATTGCAGCTCACCGGCAGCGCCGCGCCACCCACCGGCCGCACAATTTACGGTTGGCACGTGGCGGAAGGTCACGCCGACATCTTCCTCACCTATTGCACCAATGCGCTGAGCGCCCAGAAGGAAAATCCCGGCCAGCAGATCGTCGCACTGCCGGAAGATCTCGCGGTCAGCGCCGATTACGGATTAACTGTCATCATCGGTGTATCAACCATCGCCCAACGTTTCGCGCGATTCATCATATCGACCGAAGGCCAGAAGATTCTGGTCCGCCACGGCTTTGCGCCGGGTTGATGACCGATCTCGTTTCCGCTTACGCCATTTCGGCCGGATAGATCAGCGTTCCATCAGGCCCTGGCTGCGCGCCCGGCGTCATCGTCGCCGGCGTTACCTTGCCCGGCCCCATGATGTGAAACACCTGTTCGCCGGCGGCGAGCAAATAATCCGCAATGATACGGCGATGGCAGCGCCACCAGACCGCCTCCGCGCACATCACAGCACAGCGCCTTACGCTTCCCAGTTCGCGCAAGTGCGCAAGACCGGAACGGAAGCCTTCGCTCATGGCGTAGTCGGCATAATTGTGAAAGCTCTGGTTCTCCCAAAACCCATTGACGTCGGACGCAACGTCGCGCGCACGCGGACGCAGGCCTCCCAGCTTCACGAAATGCTCGTATCCGATTTGATATTCCGACAGCGGCCCGGCCAGCGTGTCGCGATTGAATTGCGGGTTCGTCCGCGAACGCGGCACGGTGCGCACGTCGGCGACGATGCCGATCTCGGAGGTTGTGAGCAGTCCAATGAATTCGTCGATCGGGTGCGTCGAATGGCCAATGGTAAAAAATGGAAGCGTCATGCCTGTAACTGCAATTCAATCTGCGGACCGCTCAGCGAATATGCCGTAGCGCCACGCCCTTGTGCAAAGCGACGTGATCCGTCTTGTCGCTCTTTATTTCATACTGCGGATCGTCGACGGTGGCGTGATGAACGTAGCCTTTGTAATTGACCTCGCTCTTGTGTACTTTGATGATCTTGCCGCGTACCCGTCCCGCCTCGGAATTCCAGCTGACATGATCGCCGACCTTGAATGATTTGGTCATGGGTTGGCCGCTCCTGGCCAGTCTGTGCCGGCGCCCCTCGTGATCTGACGCCGGATCGGTAACAGTCCGCTATATATATGTGGTGCCGCGGCGCCGCTTCCAGCACCGGGATGTCCCACGCAAGGACCGCTTTCAACAACGCCGGCAAGTGCTTACATTAGCCGCATGGCGAACGCCCCTTACATCATCAAGCCCGATCCGCACGATCCGCGGCTGACCGAGCGCGTGACCGGCCTCGACCAGGCCGGCGCGAAAATCGAAACATCCGTGACGGTCGAGCGCGCGTTGACGATCTTCCTCAACAGTCAGGAAATCGTCACGGCCATGACAATCAACGACTACCCGGAATACCTCGCCATTGGCTATTTGCTCAATCAGAACATGCTGCTGCCGGACGACGTCGTCACCGGCGTCGATTACGACGAAGAACTGGCGGTCGTTGTCGTGCGCACCAAACGCAAGACCGACTACGAAAAGAAGCTGAAGAAGAAAGTGCAGACCTCCGGCTGCGCGCAGGGCACCGTGTTCGGCGACCTGATGGAAGCGCTGGAAGAGATCAAGCTGCCGGACGCGGAATTGCGCACCTCATGGCTCTACAAGCTCGCGCACGAGATCAACACGACGCCATCGCTTTATCTCGAGGCCGGCGCGATTCACGGTTGCGTGCTGGCAAAGGAAGATCAGCCGCTCATTTATATGGAAGATGTCGGCCGCCACAACGCCGTCGATAAGATCGCCGGCTGGATGTTCAAGGAAAAGGTCGTGCCGGGCGACAAGATTTTCTACACCACAGGCCGGCTTACATCCGAAATGGTGATCAAAGCGGTACGCATGGGTATTCCGATTCTGATTTCGCGCTCGGGATTCACCGCGTGGGGTGTCGAACTCGCTCGCAAGGCAAACCTCACGCTAATTGGGCGCGCACGCGGCAAGCGCTTCGTCGCGCTCGCCGGCGAAGACCGTATCGTGTTCGATCAGAACCTGGCGTTTGTCGAAGAAGAAAGCGCCAAACATCGGCGCAAGGCCGCCGTGCATGACGAGTAACGTTCCGCCTACGCTTGGTCTGGTCCTTGCCGGCGGACTGGCGCGGCGCATGGGAGGCGGCGACAAGGCGCGGCTCGAGATTGGCGGCGTCACTATCCTCGATCGCGTGCTGGCGACGCTGTCGGCGCAATGCACCGGCATTATCATCAATGCCAACGGCGATCCCGCGCGCTTTGCCGACACCGGGCTGACCGTTATCGCCGACGACGTACCGGGTTTCGCCGGGCCGCTCGCCGGCATCCTCGCCGGGCTCGATTGGCTGGCAGCGCAGGACAATGGCGTCGAATGGATGCTGACCGTGCCGGGCGACTGCCCGTTCTTGCCGGACGATCTGGTGGAGTGCCTGCACGCCGCACGGCGCAAGATGGGAACCGGCGTGCCGCTTGCGTGCGCACGTTCGGGCGAATGGCGCCACCCGGTCGTCGGCCTGTGGCCGGTCGCGCTTCGTGGCGATTTGAGGCATGCGCTGGTGGACGAAGACTTGCGCAAGATCGAGGTGTGGACCGGACGCCACGGCGTCGCGGTCGCCGACTGGCCGGACGAGCCGATCGATCCCTTCTTCAACGTAAACACACCGGAGGATGCCAGGCGCGCTGCGGAGCTTGTGCAGCAAGTTTAGGCCGTCATTTCGGGAAGCTAGCCCATCAACTGCGCATAGGATAAAAACCCGACGCGAGCGCCGGGCTCGATCTCGGTTACGCCCTCGGGCAATTCCAGCAAGCCATCCGTCGCGGTGAGCGAGGTGATAATGCCCGCGCCATCCTGCGGATGCTTCACGGCTTCGACTTCGCCGTCCGGCCGGCGATGCAATGCAACGCGTACATATTCGCGCCGGTCTTTCTTCTTCTTGTAGGCGAAGGCCGCGCGCACCGGCAGCGCCACCAGTTTCTGCGGCTGTGCGCCGGCAAGCCGCAACAGCAGTGGCCGCACCACGCGCACGAATGTCACGAATGCCGCCACAGGATTGCCCGGCAGGCCGACGAAAGCCGTGCCGTCTTCGGCACCGTTACCGCGAATGACACCCATTGCCACGGGCCGGCCAGGCTTGATGGCGACACGCCAGAAAACGAGCTTGCCGATCTTCTCCACGGCGTCGCGTACATAGTCGGCTTCGCCGGTCGAGACACCGCCCGACGTAACAATGAGATCGTGATCGGCCGCGGCTGCCTTGAGTGCATGCGCTAGATCGTCCGGCCTGTCGGCAAGAATGCCGAGATCGGTGACGGCCACGCCGAACCGTTTCAGCAATTCAAACAGCAGATAACGGTTGGCATCGTAGATCGCCGCACCGCCGCGCTTTGCACCCGGTTCAACCACTTCGTCGCCGGTCGAAAAAATCGCGACCTTGAGCTGCCGGCGCACCCCGATTTCGGTGAGACCGAGCGCGGCGGCAAGCGCGATGTGCCGCGCCTCCAGCACGGTACCGGCTGGAATGGCGACGCTGCCCGCACGCAAGTCTTCACCCGCAAGGCGGCGATTGGCGCCAAGTTTGAGCCCGCTCGGCAATGTGACGTTATTGTCGTCGGCTCGCACGTCCTCCTGCATGAAGACGGTATCGGCGTCCGCCGGCATCGGCGCACCGGTGAAAATACGGATCGCTTCGCCTGTCCCTAGCGCCACATCGGCGCGTTTGCCCGCCGTCAAACGGCCGGAAATTTTCAGCTTGGTCTCGCCGTCGTGCCTGAGATCGGCGTGGCGCACGGCATAGCCATCCACGGCCGAATTGTCGAATGGCGGCAGATCGACCGGCGCCGTCACGTCGGATGCCGTGACGCGCGCACGCGCTCCACGCAGCGGCACGCGCCCGGTTTCCTTCACCGGTGTGACGCGCGCGACGATGAGCTTCTCCATCTCCTCGATCGGCATCAGCGGACCGGAGAAGGCAAAACAGTCGTCGGTGAGTTGCGCCATTACACGTCTGCCTTGACGGTGGCGATGGGTACCGCGCGCGCAAGCAGAAGATCGACCACCGCATCGACATCGTTGAGATCGATCACCGGCACTTTCGCTTGCGGCAGAGGCGTGTCGCAAGCGACCGCGACAATGTGCGGGTCCTCCGGTTGCAGCAGCGGCTTGCCGTTCGCCACACGATGAATTTCCAGCTTGGGAAATTTGTCGCGCTTGAAACCCTCCACCAGCACCAGATCGACGGGTGACATCTTGGCGAGCAGCGCGGGCATATCCCATTCGGGCTCCTCGCGCAGTTCGTGCAAGACCGCCCAGCGCCTGGCCGAACTGATGATGACTTCAGTCGCGCCCGCAGCGCGGTGAAAGAAGGAATCCTTTCCGGGCTGGTCGAGATCGAACCCATGGTGCGCATGCTTGAGCGTGGAGACGCTGATGCCGCGCGCGATCAGACGCGGAATCACCTTCTTTATCAGCGTGGTTTTGCCCGACCCGCTCCAGCCGGCGAGGCCGATAATGCGCATCTCCCCGCTCCTTGGTTTTTTCGTTGCTGCGTCCATGGAGCCCTTTATAGCAAAACGCCGGTCTTAATCGGCAGGCCGCATGCCGAGGGCGGCGATGCGCGCGCGCGTGGCAGGATCGCGCAATGCGGCCAGAAATGCCTGTACGGCCGGCCGCTGCCGACGTTTCTCAACCAGCAGGAAGTCGTAGTGTTCCGGCACCAGCGGGATGAAGCCGAGCCCGTAAAGTTTCGCAACCGGCTCGATGGCAACGCCCCAGTCGGCACGGCTCTGCGCGATCGCGGCAGCCACAGCGTTGTGCGACTTCGGCTGGTTGGCGTAACCCGCCGGTCGCGCGCCATCGAGCAGCGTGTCGATCAGCACGCGCGTGCCAGCGCCCGCATTGCGGTTGACCATCAGGCAATCCGGATCGGCGAGCGCAGCCTGGCGTGCGCCTTCCGCGCTTTTTCCATCGAAGCGTTTGTCCCCCGGCCGGAACAGAATGCCCTGCATCCTTTGCCAGCCGCTCACCAACACGAGGCCCGTCGTCGCGAGATGCTCGTTATATTTTCCCGTTTTCGGATCGACGATGTGCACCGGCGCAATGTCACATTCGCCGCGATTCGCCGCTGCAACGCCACCAAGACTGCCGACCGCCAACGTGCGTGCAGAGAAGCCGCGCTCGGCCAGCGCGCCGACCACGACATCCAGCGCGACATCGTGGCTGCCCATGATGACAAGATCGGGCGCGCGCGCAGCACTGCCGATCAGCGTCACATCGACTTGCGTATCCGCGTCAAGCGAAGAGGCAAGCGCGTCGATCTCAAGAAAACCGTCGGCCTGCGAGAAACTTGTCACCGCGCCGGAACCCTTGGCAGTCGGGAACGCCACTGGCCCCTGCTCGCTTTGCGCCAGCGCCACCAGCACGAATTCCTTGCGGCCGAGTTCGGACGCAATACGCACCGGCACGCGCGCAGAAATCTTCTCGGCGGCCTCCGGCGGCAAACCGGCGCGCGCACGGATCACCGGAGCGACGAAAGCGTGGAACGTGAAGATCGCCGAAGTCGGGAAACCGGGCAGCACGACGATCGGCTTTTCGCCGGCGACACCGAGACAGAGCGGCTTGCCGGGCTTGAGCGCGACGCCGTGCACCAGCACGCCGGGCTTGCCGAGACGCGCGACGATCTGATGCGACAGGTCGCCCGCGCCCTTCGAGGTGCCGCCGGACAGCACCACCATGTCGCACTCGGAAAGCGCCGCGCGCACGGCCTTTTCCAGCGCAGCTTCGTTGTCGGGAAAGGCGCCGTAGGCCACCGGCTCGCCGCCGGCCTCGCTCACGGCCGCCGCAACGATCGCACCGTTGCTGTCATAAACCCCGGCGGGGCGAAGCGGCTCGCCCGGCGCGACGAGTTCGTCGCCGGTCGACAGCACCGCGACCTTCGGCCTGCGCACGACATCGACCGCAGCAAGCCCGCAGGCCGCCAGCATGCCGATCTCGCGCGAGCCGATACGCGTGCCGCGCCGTAACAAGGTTTCGCCGCGGGCAATATCGGAGCCGGCATAAGAAACGAACTGCCCCGGCGCAGCCGCACGCCGAAGCTCGATCGCGGGCGGGGCCTGTTCAACCAATTCCGTGTGCTCGATCATGATGACGGCGTCGGCACCGCGCGGAATCACGCCGCCGGTCGCAATCGCCGTGGCCGTGCCGGGCCGCACTTCGATCACCGGCGCGTGGCCGCTCGCAATTACCTCGGTATTGAGCGTCAGCCGTTTCGGCGCGTTGTCGCTCCCGCCAGCCGTATCGGCAGCACGCACCGCAAAACCGTCCACGTTCGAGCGGTCGAACGGCGGCGCATCGACCGCAGCAATGACGTCATGCGCGAGTACGCGCGTGAGTGCGGCGGCGAGCGGCACGGTTTCCGGCGCCAACGGCGAAAGATCGAGGTGCTTTTCAAATCGCACGCGCGCTTCGTCGGCGGAAACAACCTCGAGAAATTGCTCCTGCCGCG
>JBARCH010000038.1:0-14831 GCA_049793875.1 Pseudolabrys sp.
TACATGTGGAACGGTTACGACTGCCGCGAAGTCACGAGCGCCGGCGCGCAGAAATGCGGCATCGAGAAAACCAGAAACAAGATGGTCGGCCGCGGCGTGTTGCTCGACGTGGCGCGCTACAAGGGCGTCGAATCGCTCGATGATGGCTACGGCATCACCAACGAGGACCTCCACGGCGCCGCGAAGAAGCAAAACATTACGCTCAAGCGCGGCGATTACATTATCGTGCGTACCGGCATGATGGAGCGTTGCCAGAAGGCCGGAAGCTGGGACGGTTATCCGGGCGGCGATGCGCCGGGCTTTTCATTCGAGACGCTGGACTTCGTGCAGAAGACCGAACTTGCGGCGCTCGCCAGCGATACCTGGGGCTGCGAGGTGCGTCCGAACGAGAGTGAAGAGGGCATCAACCAGCCGTGGCACTGGATCACGATCCCGATCATGGGCATGACCATGGGCGAAATTTTCAACCTCAAGGAACTCGCCGACGATTGCCTGGCCGACAAGGTCTATGAATTCATGTTCGTCGCGCCTGCGATTCCGATCACGGGAGCGGTCGGCTCGCCAGTCAATCCGCTGGCGATAAAATGACCGCGAACCGGCTCTCGCCGGATGGTGAGGCCGGCCCTGCTTCCTTCCACATGATGTAACTGAAACGATCCCGCGCCAGCGCATCGCGTCGCGGCCGGGAATAGTCGAGAGGCAAAGAAATGACCATTGGCCACAATGCCAAGCGCATGGGCGCGGAAGTGCTCGCCGATATGCTCGCCGGTTACGGCGTCACGCACGTCTTCATGGTGCCGGCGGTCTTGCGCCGGACTTTCGCGGAAATGGAGCGCCGCACGAAGATTGCGCGTGTGCATTGTCACGGCGAGAAATCCGCCGCCTACATGGCAGACGGCTACGCGCGCGCGTCGGGCAAGCCCGGCATCTGCATGGCGCAGGTGATCGGTGCGCTCAATCTTGCCGCCGGCCTGCGCGATGCGTGGCTTGCGCACTCGCCCGTGCTCGCCTTCACCGGCGGCCGTGATCCCAAGACGAAATTCCGCAAGGTCTATCAGGAGATCGACGACGTGCCGGCCTTCGAGCCGGTTACGAAGTTCAACGCGACAGTCGACGACGTGGCGCGCATTCCCGACATGCTGCGGCAGGCATTCCGCGTCGCGACGTCCGGCACCCCGGGCCCCGTGCATCTGCAATTCCGCGGCAACGAGGGGCAGGTCGATCTCGAGGAAGCCGAGATGGATGGGCTGGTCGAGGAGCAGTTCGCCCGCGTGCCGCCGTTCCGGCCGGAGCCTGAAGCTGCGCATGTGAAAGCCGCGCTCGATTTGCTGCAGAAAGCCGAACGGCCGGTGATCGTCGCCGGCGGCGGCGTGCGCGCCTCAGGCGCGGCAGCGGAACTCGTCGCCCTGGCGGAGGCGTTGCAGATCCCGGTGGCGACCTCGCTCAACGGCAAGGACAGCATTCCCGGCACGCATCCGCTTTCGGTCGGCGTCGTCGGCAGCTATTCGCGCGAGACCGCCAACCGCGTCGTCAACCGTGCCGACCTCGTCTGCTTCATCGGCAGCGAGACCGGCGGCATGACCACGCATTTCTGGGCGGTGCCGAAAATCGGCACGCCGGCGATCCAGATCGACATCGAACCGGAAGCGCTCGGCCGCAACTATCCATTGCAGGCGAGCGTGCTCGGCGACGCCAAGGCGGTGCTCGCGCACATGTATGCGCAGGCGGACAATGCCAGCGCGAAGAAACGACAGGCATGGGTCGGAGAAGTCGCAAACCTTCGCGCAGAATGGTACGCGAAATACAAGCCGTTGCTGGAATCGGACGCGGTGCCGATCAATCCCGCACGCATTTGTCACGAACTGAGCTTGAACGTTCCGGACGACGCCATTGTCATCGTCGACACCGGTCATGCCGGCATGTGGATGGGCGGCCTGTACGATCTGCGCAAAGCAACGCAGAGTTACATCCGTAGCGCCGGCCATCTGGGCTGGGCGTTTTGCGCCGGCATCGGTGCGAAAGCCGCGTGCCCGGATCGCCCCGTTGTGGTTTTCACCGGCGACGCCGGTTTCTGGTACCACATCGCGGAAATCGAGACGGCGGTGCGCTGGAAAATAAATTCGGTGACGGTCGTCAACAATAACGGCGGCGGCAATCAGTCGAAACGTGGTTTCGACCGCGCCTATGGCGGTACGCAAACCGAGCAGGCGCGTGAGCTGTGGACCTACAACAAGATGAACTTCGCTAAGCTGGCCGAGGACATGGGCGCGCTCGGCATCCGCGTCGAAAAACCGGCGGATATTGCGCCTGCACTCAAGCGGGCGCTGGCGGCAGGCCGTCCGGTCGTCATCGACGTTGCGACCGACATCGATGCGTTGGCGCCGACCGCGGTAAGCTAACGCGGCGGCATTGCTGGTTCCCTCGGCGAGGCGGGCGTGTTCGCGCCCGCAGCTACCGCAATACGCAGAAGGTAGCCGGTGAGCGCACGCCGAAGCGGAAACTTCAGGCCTCGCCGATCTCGCGCAGGATTTCGTCGGTGTGCTCGCCGAGAAGCGGCGCCGGCTTGTCCGAAGCCGCAGGCCAGCCGCCAAGCACGATCGGTGTGCGCACGCCGGGAATTTTTCCGGCTTTCGCGGCCTTGCTGGGACGCTCGATCTTCATGCCGCGATGAGTGACCTGCGGATCGGCGAACACCTGTGCGAGATCGTTGATCGGTCCTGCCGGCACTTGCACGGATTCGAGCTTGGCAAGCAGTTCGTCGCGCGGAATGCGTGAGGTGAGAGCGGTGATTTTGCCGACCAGCTCGTCACGATGCTTCAGTCGGCCGACATTGTCCTTGTACGCAGGATTGGTCGCGAGCTCAGGCGCGCCGAGCACATTGCATAGCTTGACGTACTGGTTGTCGTTGCCGGTTGCGATGATGACGTGGCCATCGGCGACTGCAAACACCTGATAGGGTACGATGTTGGCGTGAGCGTTGCCGATGCGCTTCGGCACCTTGCCGGAGACGAGGAAGTTCAGCGCCTGATTGGAAAGAACGCCGACGGTGGAATCGACCAGCGCCGTGTCGACATGCGTGCCTTTGCCGGTGCGTTCGCGTTCGTTAAGCGCGGCAAGAATGCCGACAACAGAATAAACGCCGGTGAAAATATCGGCGACCGGAATGCCGATGCGCGTCGGTTCGCCGTCGGCCATGCCGGTCAGATCCATGAGGCCACCCATGCCTTGCGCCATCAGGTCGTAGCCTGCGCGCTTGGCGTAGGGACCGTCCTGGCCGAAGCCGGTGACCGAGCAATAGATCAAGCGCGGGCAGTCGGGCGCGAGGCTTTTGTAGTCGAGGCCGAATTTTGCAAGCCCGCCGACCTTGAAATTTTCGATCAGCACATCCGAGCGTGCTGCGAGCTTCCTCACCAGTTGCTTGCCTTCGTCGGTTTCGAAATCGACTTCGATCGAGCGCTTGCCGCGATTGGCGGCATGAAAATAAGCCGAGCCAATATGTTCGCCCTCGATGCCCTCGACGAAAGGTGGCCCCCAGCCACGCGTGTCATCGCCCGCGCCCTTGCGCTCCACCTTGACGACGTCGGCGCCGAGGTCGGCGAGAATTTGCCCCGCCCATGGCCCGGCTAATATCCGGGCGAGTTCGAGCACACGCAGACCAGCTAAAGGCTTGGGCATTTCCAGAAACTCCAGGCAAGTGGGGCGGAAAGGGAACGGGTGTCTTGGGGTTATAATTTGATCGTTTCAGGCTGGCCAGAGCAGGAATATCCATGCCGGCTCGGGCGCTTAGAGAGGTATTCGGCGCGCCCGCTATGGCGCTGTGTCGCATGGGCCGCTAAAGTAAGAAAAGGGGACGGCAGGCGGTTCTTGGCTATTATCACGGCTACTGATCAAGCGCGGCAGTCAGCCGCTGCAAGAAAAGACCTAAAGGGAGGAATTCCATGAGGACTCTATCGACAATTCTTGCCGGTGTGGCAGCGGCGCTGATGATAACCGCAACGGCACAGGCGCAAGTCACGCTCAAGGCTTCTCACCAGTTTCCGGGCGGCAAGGGCGATGTACGCGACGACATGGTGCAGATGATCGCCAAGGAAGCGAAAGCCGCCAATGTCGGCCTCGATATCCAGGTCTATCCAGGCGCTTCTCTGTTCAAGCCGAACCAGCAGTGGAATGCGATGGTCAACGGCCAACTCGACATTTCGCTGTTCCCGCTCGACTACGCCAGCGGCAAGATTCCGGTATTCAGCGCAACATTGATGCCGGGCCTCATCCGCAGCCAGGAACGCGCCAAGCGGATCAACGACTCGCAGTTCATGAAAGATGTGCGCGCCGAAATCGAGAAGAACGGCGTGATCGTGCTGTCAGACGCTTGGTTTGCCGGCGGCATGGCGAGCAAGGATAAGTGCATCCAGCATCCGGCGGATCTGAAAGGCATGAAATTCCGTGCCGCCGGTCCGACTTTCGCCGCGATGTGGCAGGCTGCGGGCGCCAGCATCGTGAGCCCGCCGTCGAACGAAATCTACAACGCGTTCCAAACCGGCGTCGTCACCGGCACCGATACCAGCCTCGGCACGTTCAACTCGACGCGTCTTTACGAAGTGACCGGTTGCCTGACGGCGCCGGGCAACAACGCGCTGTGGTTCATGTACGAGCCGGTGCTGATGTCGAAGAAGAATTTCGAACGTCTCAACAAGCAGCAGCAGGCTGCGGTCGTTGCGGCCGGCAAGAAGGCGCAGAAGTATTATGAGGGCAAGGCCGATTCAGTGAACCAGGAGGCGATCAAGGCCTTCGAGGATCACAAGGTGAAAGTCGTGACCCTCACTGACGACGAGTACAACTCCTGGATCGATCTGGCGAGGAAGACCTCTTACGCCAAGTTCGCCAAAGACGTTCCGAACGGTCAGAAATTGATCGACGAGGCTCTCGCCGTTAAATAATGCGGACCAGCAATGCTCGGCCGGCGGAATTCACCCGCCGGCCGGTGCTCTTATCGGCCCGATCCGACTGAAAATATTTTAGCCGTCAACCGCCCGAAAATCCAACTCATGGACTCTTTCATCAGGATTGTCGCCTTCCTCTCGCGAGTGGCGGGCGTGATTGCGGCGCTGCTCATCGGCGTTGCGGTGCTGGTGATCTGCGACATGGTGACCGAGCGTTACTTCCTGGCCGTACCGACGATCTGGCAGATCGACGTGGTGACCTACTGCATTGTCGCGGCCACTTTCGTTGGCAGTGCCTACGTGCTGATGCTGCGCGGTCACGTCAACGTGGAGATCTTGCCGCTATACCTTCCGCCGCGCAGCCGCTATTGGCTCGCGCTGGCCACGATCGTGCTGTCGCTGGGCTTCTGTATCGTCTTGTTCGTGCTGTGCACCGCGTATTGGTATCAATCGTGGTCGGCCGGCTGGCATTCAGACACGGTCTGGCGTGCGCGGTTGTGGGTTCCCTATCTTTCGATGCCGGTCGGGCTCGGCCTGCTGGTCGCACAATACTTTGTCGAGTTGATTTGTCTGGTGACAGGCCGCACGCAGCCCTTCGGTCTTAAGCCAAAAGAGGACGCCGAGGAGTTCGCACGCTCTCAGGCCAAGCAAGCGCTGGGAGAGGCCCCATGAGTCCGACGGTACAAGGGTCCCTTGTTCTCATCACAACTCTTCTCATGTTGTTATCCGGAATTCCCGTGGCGTTCGGCCTCGGCGCGATTTCGATCGTCTTCCTTCTGCTGTTTCACGGCTTCGACAGCATGCACGTCGTTGCCGAGACGTTCTGGTCCGGCCTCGACGATTTCACGCTTGTCGCGATTCCGATGTTCGTCATGATGGGCGCCGCCATCGGCTCTTCACCGGCCGGCAAGGATCTCTATGAGGCGCTCGACCGCTGGCTCTACAGGCTGCCCGGCGGACTCGTGATATCGAACCTCGGCGCTTGCGCCATTTTCGCGGCGCTGACCGGCTCTTCGCCCGCCTGCTGTGCGGCTATCGGCAAGATGGGCATTCCTGAAATGCGGCGGCGCGGCTATCCCGACGACGTCGCGACCGGATCGATCTGCGCCGGCGGCACGCTCGGCATTCTGATTCCGCCGTCGGTCACCTTCATCCTCTACGGCATCGCCACCGAAACCTCGATCGGTCGCCTGTTCCTTGCGGGTGTGATGCCCGGGTTGATGCTGACCGGCCTGTTCATGGTGTGGACGATCTTCATCATCTGGAAGCGCGGCTTCCGCTCACACGCGATCGATTTTCGTTATTCGTGGAAGGAAAAATTCCAGTCGATTCCGAAAATCCTGCCATTTCTGCTGATTATTTTCGGCGTCATGTATACGCTCTATGGCGGCGTGGCGACGCCGTCGGAAGCGGCCGGTGTCGGCGCCGGGCTTTGTCTCATACTGGCGATCCTCATCTATCGGCTTTGGACGGTCGACAAGGTTTGGCACATCCTGCGCGACACGATGAAGGAATCGGTGATGATCCTGACGATCATCGCCGCCGCCGTGTTGTTCGGCTACATGCTGACCTCGCTCTATCTCACCCAGATGCTTGCGCAAGGCATTGCCGATGCGCACTTCAATCGCTGGGTGCTGATGGGGATGATCAACATCTTCCTGTTGGTGTCCGGCTTCTTCATTCCGCCGGCGGCCATCATCCTGATGACCAGCCCGATCCTGCTGCCGATCATCACCGCGGCGGGATTTGACCCGGTCTGGTTCGGCGTGATCCTGACCATCAACATGGAAATCGGCCTGATCCATCCGCCGGTTGGCCTCAACATCTACATCGTGAATGCAATTGCGCCCGATGTTCCGGTCACCAAGGTGATGTGGGGCACGATGCCCTATGTGCTGTGCATGATGCTGGCGATCGTGCTCTTGTGCATCTTCCCTGAAATCGCCACATGGTTGCCGAACTATCTGATGGGTGTTGGCAAGTGAGGGGCGGCTGACCGGCCGCCCATAGTGGCTGCGGGGTCGGCATGAACGTCTCGTTTTTCGGCGAATTATTGCAGTCGATTTCCGACCGCGGGCGCGCGCTCATTGACCGCGCGCGCGACCGGCGCGGCACCTCGTCGGCTCGCTCCGAGAGTCTCGTCGACCTTTGTGAGCAGTTGCTGTCCGGCCGTGGCGAAGCGTCGGGCGTTGCGTTGGCCCGCGACATTCTCGCCCGTTACGGCGATCTCACCATCGGCCCGCGCATCGCGTTTTTCGAGGCACTGGCGCACCGTTTCGGGCCCGATCCGGCTGCGCTGGAAAAGGCCATCGTGGCCTGGCGCGCGGCGCCGGCCGACAAGACGGCGGCTGCCGTGCATCTGGCGTCCGAACCGCGCCGGCAGGAACTGTTCCGCCGCCTCAATCTCGCGCCCAACGGCACCGCTGCGCTGGTGCGCATGCGCGAACAACTCATGGACGCGCTTGATCATCGTGACGATCTGGCGGCGGTCGATGCGGACTTCGTCCACCTGTTCTCGTCCTGGTTCAACCGCGGCTTCCTGGTGCTGCGCCATATCGGCTGGTCGACGCCGGCGATCGTGCTGGAGAAACTCATCCGTTACGAGGCGGTGCACGCGATCCACGGCTGGGACGATTTGCGCCGCCGCATCGATCCGCCGGATCGGCGCTGTTACGCCTTCTTCCATCCGGCGCTGGTGGATGAGCCGCTGATCTTCGTCGAGGTCGCGCTCGACCGCGACATCCCGGGCGCTATCGAGCCGATCCTCGCGATCGAACGGGAAATCGTCGAACCGGAGAAGTCCCGGACGGCAGTCTTCTATTCAATCTCCAACTGCCAGCGCGGCCTGACCGGTGTTTCCTTCGGCAGTTTCCTGATCAAGCAGGTGGTCGAGGAGATCAGCCGCGAAATGCCGCGGCTCTCGAATTTCGTGACGTTGTCGCCGGTGCCGAACTTCGCGCGCTGGCTGGCACATGAGCGCACGGTCGAAAACTCGACGGCGCTCAATGAAGGCGACAAGGAAGTTCTCGCCGCGCTTGACGACCCGAATTGGTGGCACACGCCGGAAATGGCTGAACGCCTGCAAGATCCGATGATGCGCGCGGCCGCCTGGTATTTCCTGCGCGCGCGCAATTCGCGCGGTGCGCCGGTCGATGCGGTGGCGCGCTTCCATCTCGGCAATGGCGCGCGGCTCGAACGCATCAATTGGCTTGCCGATACGTCGGAACGGGCGATGAAGCAGTCTTGCGGCTTCATGGTCAATTACCAGTACGATCTCGGCGACATCGAGAAGAATCACGAAACCTATGCGGAGACGCGCACGGTGGTTGCCTCGACGGCGGTGCAGCGGCTGTTGCGACCGTCGCTCGAACTGGTGCCGATCGCCGCGGGCTAGAGCATGATTCCGCAAAGCGGGAAACGGTTTTCGGAAAGAATCATGCGCTGAAAAATGTCAGGCAAGCAAAGCTGCTGAGCCTGAACGGATTGCGCCGGATCAGGACTTTCCATACACCGGCACGATGCCGCCGCGGGTGACGCGGTTATCCGGCGACGCCAGGAACAGGATCGACGCCGCGACCTCTTCGACCTTCGGCCATGCTGCATGGTCGGCCTTCGGCATCGCCGCGCGATTGGCGGGTGTGTCCATGATCGACGGCGCTACCGCATTCACAAGTATCCCGTCTTTCGCGACTTCTTCGGCCAGCGCCACTGTCAGCGCGGCAACACCGGTCTTGGCGACGGTGTAGGCTGCCATGCCGGCGCCGCTGCGCCATTCCAGCGCCGGGCGCGCGGCAACATTGACGATGCGACCGCCGCCGCCCGTTCGCACCATCGCATTTACGGCAGCGCGACAGCACAGAAAACACGACACGAGATTGCCGTCGATCTGCGCCATCAGCGCGGTCTTGTTGGTGTCGGAGACCTTGCCGATCGCGAAACCGCCGGCAATATGGATCGACGCCCAAAGACTATTCAAACCTTCATAAAGCTCATCGACTTCCTGTTCTTCGGCGAGATCGTTGACCTGAACAAGCTCGACGCGCTTGTCGCCGCGCAGCGGAAAACTCTTTTCCTCGGCATCAATGATGTAAGGCACGCGGCAACGCGCGCCGGCTTCTACCAGTCTGCCGACCACCATGCGTCCCAGCGCGCCGGTGCCACCGGTGACGACGATGTTCTTCCCGGAAAAATCCATGTCGTCCCCTTTGCTGCGACCGGCCCAAGCCAGCCCGTGAACAATGTCAGCCTCGCCCGCGACGCACGCGTGTCGGCAGCACCTGATATTCGATCCAGTTCGCAACTTCGCTGGTGCGCAGCTTCTTGTCGAGCACGTTCCTGCCGATGCCGTGAAGCCACGACAGCCGCTTGCAGTCCGGATCCCGGTCGAGCGTGTCGAGGTCGTCGGAAAAAACCTTGATGTCGGCGTCGTCGGCGAAGAAATTTTCCGCGATCAATCGCGTGCCGACGCGGCGGACGATCGCTGCAATTTCGCGCAGCGGATATTCCGGATGGTATTGCACGCCCCATGCGACCGCGCCGTTGTGGCGGATTTCTGCGCTCTGTACGGCCGACATGGCGTTGGTGGCGAGCACGGTCATGCCGGGTGCCAGCGTCTCGACTTCATCGAGATGGACGGTCGGTGCGTTGAACACATCCGGCTTGCCGATATACATCGGATGCTTGCGGCCGGCATCGGTAAGCCGGATGCCGCGGCCGAAACCAAGCTCGCGTCCTTTCGGGTTCTTCCGCACACTGCCGCCTGCCGCCGCGGTCAGGATCTGCAAGCCCCAGCACGAGCCGAACAGTGGAGTGCCGGCATTGAGCACAGCGCGCACGAGATCGATTTGCCGCGTCACCGCCGCGCTGCCGTCATAGACATGCAAGGATGAGCCGGTGATGGCGACGCCGTCATAGCCTTCAAGCGATTGGCCATCGGGAAGTTCGGCGCCCGTATCGCCGGGCTGGCAAGTGTCCACGATGGCGCCCGGCATCAGTTCGCGCAGCAGATTGGAATAGCCCTGGTGCGCTGGGACGCCGCCGGCGGCAACGTGCTCGTTCAGCGTTTGTGGGGAATTGCCTTCGATGACGAGCAGACGGGGGGAGGGCATCGGGCCGGTTTGTCGCCTTTGATCGCGTTATTTGCAACGCATTCAATACAGGTCATATGGCCAAGACGGGGGCATTTTGCAATCGGCGACGATATTTGTGGCTTTACGGGCGATTAAATCGCGCGGTTCTTGAGTACACCGCCCAAGCCGCCCATTCTGCGGCGGAACAGGCGAATCAGCGGGTAACTCTCCAGGCACATGGCCGACTTCGACCTCGCCATAATCGGCGGCGGCATCAACGGAACCGGCATCGCGCGGGACGCCGCCGGCCGGGGCCTGCGCGTGCTGCTGGTCGAGCAGAACGATCTCGCATCCGGTACGTCGTCGGCTTCCAGCAAACTCATTCACGGCGGCCTTCGTTATCTCGAACAAGGCGCGTTGCGGCTGGTGCGCGAGGCGCTGCACGAACGCGAAGTGCTGCTGAAGATGGCGCCGCATATCATCCGGCCGATGCGTTTCATGCTGCCGCCGTTGCCGGGCATGCGCTCCGCATTGCTGCTGCGGTTCGGCCTTTTCATTTACGACATGCTCAGCGGCCGCAAGATTTTGCCCGGCACGCGCACTGTCGATCTCACGCATCATCCGGTCGGCGTGCCGCTCAAGCGTTCGTTTCGTTACGGCTTCGAATATTCTGATTGCGCGGTCGATGACGCGCGGCTTGTGGTGCTGAACGCGCTTGATGCGGCCGAGCGCGGCGCCAGCATCCGCACGCGCACGCGCTGCACGCGTGCCGAGCGCCGCAGCGAATGGGAGCTTGTACTCAGCAACCGCGGCCGCCGCGACGTGGCGACCGCGCGCGTACTGGTCAACGCCTCCGGCCCGTGGATCGGGCAGGTTGCCGAAACGATTTTGCGGCAACCGCTTGCGACGCCGGTGCGGCTCGTCAAAGGCAGCCACATGGTCGTGCGCCGTCTTTTCGATCACGATGAAGGTTACATTCTGGAAGCCAAGGACCGCCGCGTGGTTTTCGCGTTGCCGTTTGCGGGCGACTACACCCTGATCGGCACCACCGATGAGAATTTCGTCGGCGACCTCAATTCGCCCACGCCCGATGCGGAAGAATTGCTCTACTTGTGCAACGTCGCGAACGAGTTCTTTCGTCAGAAGATCACGCCCGACGAGGCGGTCTGGAGCTATGCCGGCGTGCGCTCGCTTCACGACGATGGTCACGGCAAGCCGGAGGATGTCACCCGCGATTACATGCTTGTCCTCGACGAAAAATTTCGCGAGGCGCCGCTGCTGACGATTTATGGCGGCAAGATCACGACCCATCGGCGGCTGGCTGAAGCCGCGATGACGCGTATGGGGCATTTCTTCGAGGCCCACTCGACATGGACCGCGCATTCATCTTTGCCCGGCGGTGATTTTCCGTTCGATGGATTCGAAACACTGGTGGCCGATCTGCGTGGCCGCTGGCCGTTTCTCACCGAACCGCACGCGCGGCGGCTGGCGCACGCTTACGGCACGCGCGCCGAGCGTATCCTCGGCAGCGCGCGGAGCCTCGACGATCTTGGGCCGGTTTTCGTCGGCGATCTGACCGCCGTCGAGGTGAAATATTTAATGGATGCCGAATGGGCGCTTTCGGCGGACGATGTGCTCTGGCGCCGCAGCAAATTGGGCCTTCAGGCCAATGCCGATCAGCGCTCGGCTATCGAGCGTTTTATGACTGGCGCAGCCAACAGCCCGCAATAGCCCGTCCCGCTTGGTTTATGAAGTGTTGCGCGCGCTGGCCTGATTAACGCTGTGCGTTTAACGGCATTCTCAGGACATTGCGTTCAAATGTAGCGGTCACAGAAGGCATCCGCCGATGTTGTCCGATACGAGATCGATCAGCGAGCGTTTCGCCGCCGCCAAGGTGCTTGTGGTGGACGACGAGCATTTCATGCGCAAGGTCGTGCGCACGCTGCTGATGAGCCTCGGCGTGCGCGATATTTACGAAGCGCATGACGGCATTTCCGGACTGGAAGCCATTCGCTCGCTGGCCCCGCATGTCGTTATCCTCGACTGGCAAATGCCCGGGCTCGACGGCGCCGCGTTCGCGCGGATTGTGCGATCGCCGGATACATTTCCGTTCCCGGACGTTCCGATCATCATGCTCACCGGGCACGCCGAGCGTGCGCGTGTCACGGAAGCGGTGGAAATCGGCGTCAACGAGTTCCTGCTCAAGCCGGTCTCGACCAAGGCGTTGCAGGACCGCCTGATTTCCGTGCTGGCCAAGCCACGGCCGTTGTTGTGCGACGGCAACAATTTCAAGCTCGCGCCGCGTCATGCGCCGGTGCCCAATATCCACGCCGACAGCGACGAAACAATCGCGAATCTTGTGATGCTGAACTAAGCTCCGGCGGCTGCGCCGTCCGTGCGCGGCCCGGAGTGATTTTGTGCCGACTGCCCTCATCGCCATCGATCAAGGCACGACCTCGACGCGCGCCATCGCGTTCGATGCCGCGCTCACGCCGATTGGGTCGGCACAGCGCGAACTGCGCCAGATATTTCCCGCACCGGGCCTCGTCGAACACGACCCGGAGGAAATCTGGGCCGCGACCGTCGGCGTCGTCCGCGCGGCGATGGCGAAGGCGGGGTTGCTGCCGAAGGATGTCGTCGCGATCGGCATCACCAACCAGCGCGAAACCACGGTGCTGTGGGATCGTGCAACCGGCGTGCCGATCCACAATGCGATCGTCTGGCAGGATCGCCGTACGGCCGATGCGTGCGATGCCTTGCGGCGCGGCGGCCACGAGCCGCACGTCGCCGCCAAGACCGGGCTTTTGCTCGATCCCTATTTTTCGGCGACCAAGATCGCCTGGCTTCTCGACAACGTCGGCGGCACGCGCGCCGCGGCGGAGGCCGGGAAACTTGCCTTCGGCACGATCGACAGCTTCCTGATCTCGCGGTTGACCAACGGGCGTGAGCACGTCACCGACGCCACCAACGCCGCGCGCACGCTGCTGTTCGATATCGGCCGCGGCGAATGGGATGCCGGGCTTTGCGAATTATTCCGCGTGCCGCAATCCTTGCTGCCGCGCGTGCGCGATTGCGCGGGCGAATTCGGCACGACTGCGCCGGAATGGTTCGGCAGCAGCATTCGCATTCTCGGTGTCGCCGGTGACCAGCAGGCGGCAACGGTCGGGCAGGGCTGCTTCAAGCCCGGCATGATGAAATCGACTTACGGCACCGGCTGTTTCGCGTTGCTCAACACCGGCACCGAGCGCGTCGTCTCGCGTAACCGGCTGCTCACGACGATCGCCTATCAGATCGGCGGCAAGCGCACTTACGCGATCGAGGGGACAATTTTCATCGCCGGCGCAGCCGTGCAATGGCTGCGCGACGGGCTCAAATTGATCGCGAGCGCAGCCGATGTTGGGCCGCTGGCGCAACGCGCCGATCCGGCGGAGCAAGTCTATCTCGTTCCGGCCTTTGTCGGCCTCGGTGCGCCGCATTGGGATGCGCAGGCACGCGGCGCAATTTACGGCCTCACGCGCAGTACGGGTGCGGCTGAGCTGGCGCGCGCGGCGCTGGAGTCCGTCGGTTACCAGACCCGCGACCTGCTCGATGCCATGCACGCCGATTGTCCAGGCCTCGCCGCCGTCGGCACGGTGCTGCGTG
This sequence comes from Pseudolabrys sp., assembly GCA_049793875.1. Classification (GTDB taxonomy): domain Bacteria; phylum Pseudomonadota; class Alphaproteobacteria; order Rhizobiales; family Xanthobacteraceae; genus Pseudolabrys. Next base: position 13,649 of record JBARCH010000038.1, read on the forward strand.
TGGACGGCGGCATGACGGCGAGCGACGTCACCATGCAATTCCTCGCCGATATTTTGGCTACGCCGGTTGACCGGCCGAAGGTGATGGAAACGACGGCGCTGGGTGCGGCCTACCTCGCCGGCTATGCCGCCGGCGTATGCCCGGATTTCGACGGCTTTGCGAGAACCTGGCAGCTCGACCGTCGCTTCGTGCCGGCCATGGATGCGGGAGTTCGCGCGCAAAAGCTGGCCGGTTGGCGGGACGCCGTGCGGCGGACTTTAACCCCGCGCTGAGCATGTGCCGCCGTGCAAACCCGGCTTTTAACGTCCCGTAAGGCAACCGGGACGATATTGGCGCCGCCCGCGAATGGCTGCGGGCAGGTTGGTATGCGTCCCGATGAACCGCGCAAAGTACGCCAGTTACCTGATCGTGCAGTCGCAGATTTTGATTGTCGATGACAATCCGTTCATGCGCAGCATCGTGCGCAGTTTGCTTCTCACCATCGGCGCCAAGAAAATCTATGAAGCGCGCGATGGCATTGATGCGCTCGATCAGATACGCTCCGTGTCGCCCGACATCGTCATTCTCGATTGGGAAATGCCGCTGCTTAACGGCCCTGAACTGGTGCGGATCGTCCGCTCGCCGGGCGTGTTCCCGATGCCGGACGTTCCGATCATCATGCTCAGCGGCCACAGCGAACGCCGCCGGATTCTCGAGGCGACAAAGATCGGCGTCAATGAATTCCTGTGCAAGCCGGTATCGATGAAGGCGCTGCAAGACCGGATCGTCTCGATCCTGATGAAGCCGCGGGCGAATGTGCAACTCGGCGATTATTACGGGCCCGAACCGCGCAGCCAGATGCTGGAACCGGAGGCTGAGCGCGCCGCCGGCAATCCGATCGGCGTCAACGATACCGCCGTCGAGTCAACTATCGCCGTCGAAGCTGAAGCCGCGCCGGCCGCCGTCCCGGCCATCGGCGATAACTGCTTCGATATTGACACCTTGACGAGAGTCAGGCCGACAACCATCCCCGCCCGTTAACGTCCGCAGGCCACGCCTCGGTTTTCAGGCCGCCGCCCCATGCAATGGTTGAGCCGCCCGGCGCGGCCCGCTAGCGTGCGCCCGGGGAAGAGGGACGAATGGCGGACGGCGGCGAGGGTGAGCGCGGGGACACGGCGGAAGTGCTGGTGCGCTTCGACGCGGT
>JBARCH010000039.1:0-4884 GCA_049793875.1 Pseudolabrys sp.
CAGCACGACAGCGCGGCGGGATGCCACCAGCGGCGGCACGGCGCGGTCGAGGGAAGGGAGCGCGGACAATGGCGTTTGCGATTCGGTTCTGGTTTGGCGCAATTTAACACAAGGCCCCGGATGAGCCGCATGGCGGACGCCGCGAACGGGTTTCTGCGGGGGATTTTGCGCCCATTCGTGGCTTTATCGCGGGAGCAATATCGGCTATCACCCGTGGGCCCAGTGTCACGCTGTCGCCGTATTTACCGGGGAGAGAGCGGCCGATCGGGTAAGAATTCCGAACGGCCCCAAGGGCCACAGCGGAAATAAAGGGATAATTCTAATGGATCATCGGATTGCATCGGCCCGATTGTTGGGCCGGACGCTGGCGGCCACTTTTGCCATTGCCGTAGCGACTGCTTTCATTGCCGCGCCAGTGTCCTACGCGCAGGCGCCGAAGGCCAAAACCAAGCCCGCCGCCCAGAAGCCAGCGCCGGCGAAACCGGCCGAACCGGCGCAGCAGCCTCAAGCGGGCGCCGCGCCGCAGCAGCCGCAGTTGATGTACACGCCGTGGATGAAGGTCTGCGGCAAGCAGAATACCAACGATCCCAATTCCAAGAGCGTCTGCGTCATTACCAAGGACGGACGCCTCGAGAACGGCATGCCGGTCGCGGTCGTGCAACTGTTCGAGCCGGAAGGCTCCGACAAGAAGTTGCTGCGTGTGACGGTGCCGCTCGGCATGCAACTGCAGCACGGTACGCGCGTCATCATCGACCAGGGGCAGCCGGCGACCGCGCCGTATTCGATTTGCTTCCCGGTCGGCTGCCTGTCCGATTACGAAGCCAACGCGGATATGGTCGCGAGGATGAAGAAGGGCCATACGCTGACTGTGCAGGCGATCAACATGCAGGGCACGGCGATCAGTCTGCCGCTGCCGCTTGCCGATTTCGCCAAGGCGTATGACGGTCCGGCGACCGATCCGAAGGCATTCGAGGAGCAACAGCGCAAGCTGCAGGAGGCTTTGCAGAAGAAAGCCGCCGAGGCGCAAAAGAAGCTCGAGAACCAGCAGCCGGCTACGCCTGCCGCACCCGCGGCGCCGCCGGCCAAGAAATAGGCGCACCGAATTGAAGGCCTGGAAGGCGCGGCGAAAGCCGCGCCTTTTGCGTTTCAGTTGATCAGCGAATGGCGCGGCCGATAGCCGCCGCTTTCGTCGCGCACGAACATTTCCGCGACTTCCGGATGCCTGATCGGCGCATTGGACGTGTCCGGCAGCAGGTTCTGCTCGGACACATAGGCGACGTATTCGCTTTCCGCGTTCTCGGCGAACAAATGATAGAACGGCTGGTCCTTGTGCGGCCGGACGTCGGCAGGGATCGCCTGCCACCATTCCTCGGTATTGGCGAACGTGGGATCGATGTCGAACACCACCCCGCGGAACGCGAACAGCCGATGCTTGACCACCTGGCCGATTTTGAACTTTGCGGTGCGGGCGTTTTCCATAGGGCCAGTCACATAGTGCATTGATGCGGCTTTCGCCAGAACGCGCTCAGAAACCGTAATGGGCGCCCATGGCCGGGTCCTTGGCGGCGACGAGGCGGGCGAGGTCGAGCAGCACCTTGGCCTGCTTCCAGGTCGCGTCATCCTGCATCTTGCCATCGACCATGACGGCGCCGGCGCCGTCCGGCATGGCGTCGACTATCTTCTTTGCAAACGCGACTTCTCTCGGATCGGGCGAGAAGATCTTCTTGACGATGCCGATTTGGGAAGGGTGCAACGACCAGCCGCCGACGCAGCCCATCAGGAACGCATTGCGGAACTGCACCTCGCAGGCGGCAGGGTCGCTGAAATCGCCGAACGGCCCGTAGAACGGCTTGATACCGGCGGCGGCGCAGGCATCGACCATTTTCGCGATCGTGTAATGCCAGAGGTCCTGTTGGTAGGAAGGCCGCGCATGTTCGCCCTGGGTGTCGGCGAGCACCTTGTAGTCCGGATGGCCGCCACCGACGCGCGTCGTCTTCATCGCACGTGACGCGGCAAGATCGGCGGGGCCGAGGCTCATGCCGTGCATGCGGGGCGATGCCGTCGCGATCGCCTCGACATTGTTCACGCCTTGCGCGGTTTCGAGAATGGCGTGGATCAGGATCGGCTTCCTGATCGTGTGACGCGCTTCGAGTTGCGCCAGCAATTGATCGAGATAGTGGATGTCCCAGGGGCCATCGACCTTCGGCAACATCACCACGTCGAGCTTGTTGCCGGCGGCGCCGATGACGGCAGTGAGGTCATCGAGCGCCCATGGCGAGTTGAGCGCATTGATGCGCGTCCACAAACCGGTGGCGCCGAAATCGGTGGCCTTGGCCATTGCGATGAAACCGTCGCGCGCCGCTTCCTTGGCTTCGATCGGAATGGCGTCCTCAAGATTACCGAGCACGACGTCCACCTGGCGCGCGATCTCCGGCACCTTGGCTCGTAATTTTTCCACATGCGGCGGCACGAAATGGATCATGCGCTCGAGCCGCACCGGCAGCGTGCGCAGGGGCTCCGGCGCGCCGATCGCGAGCGGTTGAAAGAATTGGCGTGGCGGCTTCATGGCGATGCTGCGGCGGTCCTTTCCCCGGGCCGGATTGCCGTTTAGAGGAATGCGCTGGCCGCGCCAAGTGGGCAATAGGCGGCGGGCCGGGAATCTGCCGCATGATCGACGTCATCAACCTTGCGCTGCCGTTCTTCGGGCTGATCGTCGTCGGCTTTGTGTGCGGCAAGCTCAATCCGATCCCGGATACCGCGCTCGCCTGGATGAACTTCTTTATCGTCTATGTGGCGTTGCCGGCCTTGTTCTATCGCATCCTCGCGCAGACACCGCTTGAGCGGCTGACGCAAGTCGATTTCATCCTGGCGACCACGCTGTCGACGTTCCTCGCTTTCGCGATTTCGTTTGGCATCGCGATGGCGATCCTGCGCGGCCATATCGGCGAGTCCACTATCGCCGGCCTCGCCGGCGGCTACGGCAACATCGGCTACATGGGGCCGGGGCTGGCGCTCGCGACGCTCGGGCCGGCCGCCGCCGTGCCGGTTGCGCTGATTTTTTGTTTCGACACGCTTCTGTTGTTTACGCTGGTGCCGTTCCTGATGGCGCTGGCGAGGCCACAACGCGTCAGCCTCGCGGCCACGGCTCTGGAAGCCGTCAAGCGCATCGTCTCGCATCCTTTGGTGATTGCGACCGCGTTGGGCGTCGCATCGGCAGCTATTCGTTTTGAGCCGCCGCTGGCGCTCGACCGGTTGATGCAGTTCCTGCAAAACGCCGCCGCGCCATGCGCGCTGTTTACGCTCGGTGTGACGGTGGCTCTCCGCCCCTTGCAGAAGATGCCGACCGAGGTGCCGATCGTGGTGCTGGTAAAATTGACGCTGCATCCGGTTCTTGTTTTCATGCTGATGTCGCTTTTCGGTCCCTTCGACCAGAGCTGGATCTACACGGCCGTGTTGATGGCGGCGCTGCCGCCGGCGCTCAATGTGTTCGTGTTCGCGCGCCAATACGAAACCTGGGTCGAGCAGGCGTCCAGCGCCGTGCTGATCGGCACGCTGGTGTCGGTGGTGACGTTGACCAGCGTGATGTGGATGGTGAAAAACGGCACGTTGCCGCAACTGTTGTTCCACTGACATGCAGCCGCTTTCCGGACTTCTGGTCCTCGACTTCTCGACATTGCTGCCGGGACTGCTGGCGGGGCTGATGCTGGCGGAAGCGGGCGCCGAAGTGATCAAGATCGAGCGGCCCAGCGGCGAGGACATGCGGCGTTTGCCGCCGCAGTTCGACGGCGACGGCGCGGCCTTCCAGATGCTCAACCGCGGCAAAAAGATTGTGGTGCTCGATCTCAAGGCGCCGGAAAGCCGCGCGCAACTACAGCCGTTGCTCGAGCGTGCCGACATCCTGATCGAGCAATTCCGTCCCGGCGTGATGAAGCGGCTCGGTCTCGATTATGAATCGCTGCGCAAGATCAATCCGCGCATCGTCTACTGCTCGATTTCCGGCTACGGCCAGAATGGCCCGCGCGTGCATGAGGCCGGGCACGACATCAATTACATCGGCAATACCGGCTTGCTCCACTTGCAGCCCGGTCCGGCCGAGCGGCCGGTCGTGCCGCCGATGCTGACGGCCGACATCGCGGGCGGCAGCTTTCCGGCGATGATCAATATCCTGCTCGGCCTGCGCGCCCGCGACCAAAGCGGGCAGGGATGTTTCATCGACATCGCCATGTCGGACGCGATGTTCACGTTCGGCTGGTACGCCATGGCGATGGGTTTGGCGGGCGCGAAATTTCCGGCGCCCGGCGAGATGAGCCTTGTGGGCGGTTCGCCGCGCTATCAGATCTATCCGACCAAAGACGGAAAGCTTGTCGCCTGCGGCGCCATCGAACAGAAATTCTGGCTGGCATTCACGGCGGCGATCGGACTTGCGGCGGAATTCATCGACGACAAGAAGGACCGCAAGGCAACGCGCGACGCGATCGCAAAGCTGATTGCTGCGCGCACCGCGGCGGAATGGAAGCCGATTTTTGCCAAGGCGGATTGCTGCGCAACGATTGTCATGCCGCTGGAGGAGGCGATGCGCGATCCACATTTCGTCGCGCGCGGTTTATTCGCGCATGACGTGGCCGGCGCATCGGGCAAGAAGATGCCGGCGCTGCCGCTGCCGATTGCGCCGGCGTTTCGTGAGAAGCCGGCGGCGAAGAAGGTGCCGAAGCTCGACGGCTGACTAGAGTCACGACCCATAAATTGAACGAAAAACGCGGATGGCGGCTTCGAGTCCAGGATGGACCTCAATCAGCTCGCCGGTGGCTTGCCGGTGTTGACCGCCAATTGCGCGTCGAAAGCCCGCTTGTAGGCGGGCCGCGCTTCGCCGCGGGCGACATAGGC
>JBARCH010000040.1:0-11012 GCA_049793875.1 Pseudolabrys sp.
GGCCGAGGCCGGAGCGAAGCGCTATTACATAAGAAGGAAGCACTGCAGGCAGCAAAATACGTCGGACCATGGCAATACCGGACAAACGAAACGCCCGGCCGACCTCGACCAGTTTGCGGTCGACCGACATGATCGCAGCCATGACGCCGAGATAGACCGGGAAGAAGACGCCAACCGCGATCAGCGTGATCTTCGAGCTCTCGAAAATCCCGAACCACAGAACGAATATCGGCACCCAGGCGATCGAAGGGATCGCGCGCAACGCCTGCATGGTCGGGTCGAGCAGTCGGCGCCACATCGGGAAAGAGCCGCAGATCGCGCCGATCAGCGTTCCCGCCACCACGCCGATGCCGAAGCCAGCCGCCACGCGCGCCGTAGTCACCAACACATGGCGCTGCAATTCGCCGCTTGAATAAAGATCGACGAAGGTCGCGTAAATGACGGAGGGCGGCGGCACCAGCCGGCCGCTCGACCAGCCTTCGCGCACGATCACTTCCCAGCCAACCGCAATAACCAGCGGTAAAATGAGGCCAAGCGCCGGGCCGGTCAGCCGGGCAACCATGCTCTTGCGCCGCTTTTGCGGCATCGCAACAGGTTCGGCCGCTACGCTCATGGGTACCAGAGACATCAATAAGCCTGTGAAAGGCAACCTGTTAATCGTCATAGCCGGGCTCGTGCCGGCCATCCACGCCTGTCGTTAGGAAGGCATGGATGTCCGGCACAAGACATGTGCTCGATCCGGCCGAAGGCTGGACCCGAGCGCCCGACATGACTCCAAGCGGTCAGCTACCCGTCACGTATTTGTCGTCGATCAGATCGTCGACCGCCTTTTTGACATCGACGCTGGCCGGCAAGACGCCCGCCTTTTGCAAAGCGATACCAGCCTGGAAGATCGAGTCGCGCTGCTCCGGACCGATCTTGTTGTAGTGAAGATCGGTGCGTTGCTTGAGCTGGATGTCGGCGATCGCGTCGGAGAGCTTGGTCGCCGCCTGAAACGCTTTTTTCTCTTCTCCGTAGTTAGCGAGCGCATATTTGCGCGCCTTTTCGTAGACGGCGAGCACGCGCTTCACCAGATCGGGATGATCCTTCAGAAACTCGATGCGCGTGCTGAGGATGCCCCAGGTGTTGGCTGCCTTGTTGCGATAGAATAGCCGGGCGCCGTCCTCGACCTCAGCCTGCGCCATCATCGGATCGAGACCCGCCCAGGCATCGACGTCACCGCGAATGAGCGCGGTCTTGCCATCCGGATGCTGCAACAGCACCGGGATAATGTCCTTCTCGGTCAGCCCGACGCTTTGCAGCGCGCGCACAAGGAAGATGTGCGGGTCGGTGCCGCGCGTCACGGCGACGCGCTTGCCCTTGAGATCCGCGATCTTGGTGATGTTGGTGTCCTTGCGGGTCACCAGTGCGGTCCATTCCGGCTGCGAATAGACGTAGATCGACTTGATCGGATTGCCGTTGATCTTGCTCACAAGCGCGGCCGCACCGGCACTCGAGCCAAAATCGATCGAGCCGGCATTGAGAAACTCAAGCGCCTTGTTGGAGCCGAGCGTTTGAACCCAGCGGATTGAGATGCCGTCCTTCTTGAATTCTTCCTCGAGCCAGCCCTTTTGCTTGAGCAGCATCGAGACCGGGTTGTAGGTCGCCCAGTCGATGTTGATGGTCTTCGGCTTGTCGGCGGCAAACAGCGCCGTCGAGGGCAACAGGCCGACGAGGGCCGCAGAGGCCAGGATGGAACGACGCGACAACAGTTTCATGGCAATCTCCTCGCGTTAAGTGACGCCGCGTTTGCCTTGCGCCGGCGCCTTCGTTGATGGAAGCGGACCGGAAAGCCCGCCGTCAGCTTGCGAGGGGATGTCTTCTTGCCCCCGCGCTTTAGCTGCATTTGTTAAGCGCCCGCAAGCTGCGTTGCTCAAATCGGCGCTATATTTATTCTATAAAACGGCTATATAGGCTCGTCAAAAGCATGTAATTTCTATAATATGCCGTATTGTAAAATTTTCATATCAAAATCCTCCTTGTATCGATTGCTCAATTTTCCGGCACCCTGAAGCGGTGACATGGCCCTTCACCTCCGCTATCTCGATGCCTGTCATGGCCTCCGTCCTCTCCGATCGTGCCAGCCGCACCGCGGCAGATCATCCGCATCGCGCGTCGACAACTGATCTGATCGACGTGCGCACGCTCTCGGCCGAGCTTGAAACACTCGCGCGGGCACACACCGGCAGCGAGCGCGAGTTGCGCACCGCACTGGCGCAACGGCTGAAAGGCGCACTCGCCGAGGGTCGCGCCAAAGCCGAACAACTTCTGCTCAAGGATCGTCACGGCCGAGGTTGTGCCGAACGTATCTGCCGGATGGAAGACGAAGTCATCCGCCTGCTGTTCGATTTTGCGCGCAAGCACCTTTATCCTTCCGACAACCCGTCGGAAGCCGAACGCATGGCCATCGTCGCCACCGGCGGCTACGGACGCGGCTTGCAGGCGCCGGGCTCCGACATCGATCTTTTGTTTTTGCTGCCCTACAAGCAAACCGCCTGGGGCGAGTCGATTGCCGAGGCAATTCTCTATTGCCTGTGGGACACCGGCCTGAAGGTGGGTCACGCCACGCGTTCGGTTGACGAGTGCATCCGCCAGGCGAAGGCGGATATGACGATCCGCACCGCTATCCTCGAAGCACGCTTCCTGTTCGGCGACCGCAAGCTGTTCGACGAACTGGTCACGCGATTTGACAAGGACGTCGTCCGCAACACTGCACCGGAGTTTGTTGCCGCCAAGCTCGGCGAGCGCGAGGAGCGTCACCGCCGCGCCGGCCAGTCACGTTACCTGGTCGAACCCAACGTCAAAGACGGCAAAGGCGGATTACGCGACCTCCACACGTTGTTCTGGATCGCTAAATACGTCTATCGCGTGCGTGAACCGGATGAATTGATCAAGCGCGGCGTGTTCGACAAGCACGAATATCAGCTATTCCGGCGCTGCGAGGATTTTCTCTGGTCTGTGCGCTGTCACATGCATTTCATCATGGGGCGCGCCGAGGAGCGTTTGTCGTTCGACATCCAGCGCGAGATCGCGGTGCGCCTCGGCTATACCGAGCATCCGGGCTTAAAAGACGTCGAACGCTTCATGAAGCACTACTTCCTGATCGCGAAGGACGTCGGCGATCTCACGGCCATCGTCTGCGCGGAGCTCGAAGACAGCCATACCAAAAGCGTGCCGGTGCTAAGCCGCATGATGGCGAAGCTACGGCCGGTACGACGCCGTGCGCTGAGCGAAAGCAGCGACTTCATCGTCGATAAGAATCGGATCACGATCGCTAACGCCGGCGTGTTCAAGCGCGATCCGGTCAACCTGATCCGCGTCTTCTATCTGGCGCAAAAGCACAACCTTGCCTTCCATCCGGACGCGTTGCGCGGTATCACGCGCTCGCTCAATTTGATTGACGCGCACCTGCGCGCGGACAAGGAAGCCAACCATCTTTTTGTTGAAATCCTGACGTCGCAAAACGACCCCGAAACCGTGCTGCGACGAATGAACGAATCAGGCGTGCTCGGACGTTTCGTTCCGTCGTTCGGCAAGATCGTCGCGATGATGCAATTCAACATGTATCACCACTATACCGTGGACGAACATCTGCTGCGCTGCATCGGCGTGCTTGCCGAAATCGAGCACGGCACAAATAAGGAAACCGCACTCGCCAACGAATTGATCCACAAGATTCAACCCGATCACCGCGCGGTCATTTACGTCACCATGTTCCTGCACGACATTGCCAAAGGCCGGCCGGAGGACCATTCGATCGCCGGAGCGCGGGTCGCACGCCGTGTTTGTCCGCGGCTGGGTTTTTCGGCCGCCGATACCGATACCGTGGCGTGGCTGATCGAAAATCATCTGGTAATGTCGAGCGTCGCACAATCGCGCGATCTGTCCGATCGCAGGACAATCGAAAATTTCGCGAACCTTGTGCAGTCGGCCGAGCGACTTAAGCTTCTCACTATTCTTACCGCCGCCGACATTCGTGCGGTCGGCCCCGGCGTGTGGAACGGGTGGAAGGCGCAATTACTGCGCACACTTTACTATGAGACCGAACCGGTTCTCACCGGTGGCTTTTCCGAGGTCAACCGCGCGCAGCGCGTCGCCATTGCACAGGATGAATTCAAGCAAGCGATCAAAGGCTGGCCGCCGGAGCGCCTCGACGCCTACATGGCACGGCTTTATCCAGCGTACTGGCTCAAAGTCGATCTCGCGCACAAGCTCGAGCATGCGGAATTTGTGCGTGCCGCCGAGGACTCCAAAAAGACGCTCTCGACAACCGTTGGGTTTGACGCCGAGCGTGGCGTCACCGAACTTACGATCTTCGCACCGGATCATCCCTGGTTGCTGTCGATCATCGCCGGAGCCTGCGCGATGACCGGTGCAAATATAGTCGACGCGCAGATTTACACGACGACAGACGGCCGCGCGCTCGACACCATCGCGGTATCGCGCGAGTTCGAACGCAATGAGGACGAGGAACGGCGCGCGGCACGCATTACCGATTCGATTGAGAAGGCGCTACGAGGCGATCTGCGTTTACCGGACGTTGTGACCAAGCGCCTGCCGCCGAAAGGGCGCATCAGGGCCTTCGCACTTGAACCTTCGGTCACCATCAACAACCAGTGGTCGCATCGCTATACAATGGTGGAGGTCACCGGCCTCGACCGCACCGGTCTTTTGTACGAGATGACCGCCACGATATCCAAACTCAACCTCAACATCACGTCCGCCCATGTGGCCACCTTCGGCGAGCGCGTTGTGGACGTTTTTTATGTCACCGACCTGATAGGCGCGCAGATCACTTCTCCGACCCGGCAGGCCGCCATCAAACGCGCTTTGATCGGGTTGTTCTCAACCGGCGACACCGAGTCCAAGGGCGGCAGGGTCAAAGCCGAGGCGGTCTAGAGGCGCCGAATGACGCACCGCTAAAATTATTAACCAAGCTTAAACGGGCTTGGCCGAGTGTGGCCCCACCGGGAGCACGCGGCGATGATCGACTGGAAATTAAGCAGCGCCTTCGGCGTCATTTTCCTGCTGATCGGAATTAGCACGTCGATTTCAAACGACGCGCCGCGAGGTCGCGCTGCCTGGCGCGAGACCTATCGCCGTCCTGAGGCAATCCCTTTTCCGCAGAGCAACCTTTACACCGAAGCGAAGGCCAAACTCGGCCGGTTGCTGTTCTTCGATCCCATTCTCTCGGGGTCGCGCACGATCTCATGCGCGAGTTGCCATAACCCTTCGCTGTCATGGGCCGATGGCTTGCCGCGGGCGATCGGCGAAAATCAGTCGAAGCTGCCATTTCGCTCGCCGACACTTCTCGATGTGGCATGGACGCCGAAACTTGGATGGGATGGCCACTTTCGCGACCTGGAATCCGTTGCCTTCGGACCGATCACGGCGTCCAACAATATGAACCTTCCGGAAGAGGAATTGATCAAACGGTTGACGGCAATCCCGGGCTACCTGCACTCGTTCGATGCCGCTTTTGGCAAAGGTGCGATCACGCGGCACAAGATCGAACTTGCGCTGGCGACCTTCGAGCGCTCAATCGTTTCGCACGATGCGCCGTTTGATCGTTGGATCGCCGGGAACGAAAACGCAATCGATGACGCGGCAAAGCGCGGCTTCGACTTGTTCAACAGCAAAGGGCGATGCTCTTCGTGCCACAGCGGCTGGATGTTCACCGACAGCTCGTTCCATGACATCGGAACCGCGCAGGGTGACGACATTGGACGTGGCAGGCTTTTTCCGACATCCAGGAAATTGCGTTACGCTTTCAAGACTCCGACACTGCGAGACGTGAGTCGGCGAGCACCCTACATGCATGACGGCTCGGTGCCGACGCTGAAAGCAGTAATTGATCTCTATAATCGCGGCGGCATCGACCGGCCAAGCCGTTCGGAGTTGATCTCGCCGCTCGGGCTTTCCGACGACGAAAAATCCGATCTGATTTCGTTTTTACAGACGCTGACAAGCGAACCCGATACGACGCCGGTGCCTTACTTGCCGCGCTGATTTTTCCGCGGCGGAAGCGATTGCGATCTAGGCTTGCGGCAGCCCCGAGCCGATCAGCATCAGTCCGGCCAACAACAATACGCCACCGCCGGTCTGAAATTTCTCAATATGCGCCGGGTATCGCTCTGCCGCGTAAGCCAAGGCTGCGCCGGCAACGACACTGACAAGACTCGCGACGGCGACCATCTGACAACTCCTACAACCCACGCTTGCTGATGCTCCGCCATTGGTAGTCCGCGGAAATTACCAATTGCTTCCCATCGGCCGGACTTGGGCTGCTGCCATAATCTGTTCAACTTCAAAGGTTAACCAAATACTAATTTAACCTTGGCGGGTACCACTCAGAAGCTAAAAACCGTGGTAAAACGTTAAATATACCAGAGAGCTATGGGCGGCGGCATAACTGGTATCTTAAGTGGGTTGGGAGGCGTAAAATGCATCGTTTCGCTAAGTTGCTGCCGCAAATGGCAGCGATTCCGGGGGCGTTTATAGTTAACTTGTTGGTTCCGGGGGAGGCGAGCGCGCATGTCAAGTGGTTCTGCGCGTTCAACGTAGCGGGACAACCGGTAGGCCTGGAAAACGTCCTTTGCCCTGACTTCGAACTGCTGGCCGCCGTGTCAATCATCATCCTGATGACCGGAGCGCTGATCGAATGGACGTCGTTGGGATCCGCCATCTTGCGGGCGCTCGATCGCGTAACCGCGCTCGTGCATGACAACATCGAAATCATTTGCCGCGCAACTATCGCATTTTTCTTCATCTCGATTTGGGCGATGGGCGGCATCCTGCTCACGCCTGAATTGAAAACGAGCTCGACGATTGTCGGTTGCATCCAGCTCGGCATCGCAGCCGGCATGCTGTCGCGGCGCACGATGCCACTGTCGGCGTTAGGTATCGCCGTCATCTACGCCATTGCGATCTGGGAATACGACATTTTCCATCTGGCCGACTATCCGATCTTTCTCGGAATCGCGGCATGGCTCGCGCTGACGGGATTGCAGCGCGATTTCTTCGGCGTAAAGGCAATCGACATCCTGCGCTGGTCGGCCGGCATTACGCTGATGTGGGCCTCGATTGAGAAATGGGCCTACCCGGAATGGACGTATCCGCTGCTGATTCAGCATCCGGAAATGACGCTCGGCTTCTCCGTCGACTTCTACATGCGCGCGGCCGGAGCGGTCGAATTCGCAGCCGCTTTTGCACTTATGTGGACGCCGCTGGTCCGCCGCATGGCTGCGATCATACTGTCAGGCATGTTCATTGGCGCCGTCGCCGAATTCGGAAAAATCGACCTGGTCGGACATTCGGCGATTATCGCCGTCCTGTTCGCGATCGCGGCCGACAGCCGCCGTGAAACCAAATTGGTAAGCCGGCCTTGGCTGGTACCCATCGGTTACGCCGGCGCGTTGGCTGCCGTGCTCGCGACCTACTACGTCGCACACTCGGCGCTGTTCGGCACCTCGATTACCTGATCGTTGCCGGGCCTCCGGCGCAAAGGATTGCGCCGGAGCCTATCTTACATGCACGACCAGTTTCATTTTCGGATGAATGGCGCAAAGCACGTTGAAGGTGCCCGGCACGGTGAAGACGATGTTCGTCTTGCTGCCAGGTTCCTGGTCGCCTGAGTCGAACGTAAACTTGTCGGAATCGATGTAGGCATGGTGCAGCAGGTCGCCATCGTCGTTGACGATCTGCACAGTCTCACCGGTCTTGATTATCAGATCGCGCGGATGAAATTCCCGCCCCTTTTGGGACACGGAGTATTGGGGTACGGTCAAAGCCGCCAAGGCGCCGCAGCCCATCCCCGCCAGCACAGCACCCAGAACGAGCGCAGGAAAGCGGACTCGGAGGATTAGTCCTCGTATCGGCATGTTCGGTCTCTTGCTTCGGCCATTGACCGTTTCGGTGGCCGCCGCCGCGCGGCATCCGATCGCCGACACGAACCGTGGCGGTGCGAGGTTAAGGAGCCGTTAACGAACTATGCAGGATAGAACTTTTCGCTCAATCGGCTTTAACCCGCTCGCGTTACCAATAAGCCCATCGATAACCGGGCCTTCGTATGCGTTCTGTCTCGCGTTTGCCACCGCCGGTCGTTACGTCCGATGCACGCTCCGGCGGGCGGCAGCGGATTTCCCGCGTCACCTCGTATTTCGTGACGATCCGCGGTCGGATAACGACCGCATTCCTGATATTCAGCGTGATCATCGCGGCATTGGGCTCCTACGCCACGATGGGAATCAAGGATTCCGGCGCGTTGGTGGACAAGACCTTCGACGGCTCCTTGATGTCGATCAATTATGCGCGAGCTGCAGCGGCCGACTTTGCCGCCATGCGCGCGGCGTTCGCGCGCCAGTGGATCGCCACCGATCCGGCAATGCGCGCCAAGCTGCATCTTGAAACAGAAAAGCTTTCAAAGACTCTTGAGGACGATCTCGGCATCGCCGCAAAGCGATCCCAATCGGAGCGCGCGACCCGGGCGGCGGCAAACGTTCTGCGCGCCGTCGAGGCATGGAAAGACACGCGTCTGCGGCTGCTCGACGGTACGCGTCTCGACACGACCTGGGACACGCTCGATCACTACGCATCGAAAGTTGATGAACAGATCGACTTGTTGGTGAACTACACCGCAGGCGATGGCTTCCTCAATCGGCAAGCCGCGCGCGCAATAATTGCGCGCGACATTCAACTCAATATCGCCGGTACCGCGCTGGCGCTGCTGCTTTCCGCGCTGGTCGCATGGCTGCTGGCGCGCCGCATCGTCGGCCCCGTGGCGGTTGCCTCCGCGGCCGCAGAGCGAATCGCGTCCGGCCAGCTCGACGTCATAATTCCGCGCGGGAGCGCGGACGAATTAGGCGCGCTGCTCACTTCGATGGGACTGATGCGCGACAACATCAAGGACATGATGGAGCGAGAAGTCACGATGCGCCGCACGGCGCAGTCGCGACTCGCCGACGCGCTCGAAAGCTCGCAGGAAGGCGTGGTCGTCGTTGACGCCGAGGACCGCATCGCGCTCGCCAATGCGCAAGCGGCGAATTTCCTTGGCATCTCGCCCGACCTGCTGAAGGCAGGCACGCCGCTGGCGGAATTGCGGCCGGCGCTGGCCGGATCGGTGGATGCCGGTCAAGTCCTCATGCGGCTCGATGGCAATCAACCAGCAACCGGGGAAGCTCTGCTGTCGGACGGCCGATGGCTGCGCATCAGCCAGAGCGCAACGCGCGACGGCGGCTTCATCGTCGTGTGCAGCGACATCAGCCTGCTCAAAGAGCAGAAGGTCCGGCTGAAGCATACGAATTTGCGTCTCGACGCCGCGCTCGACAACATGTCGCAAGGCCTTTGCCTCTACGACAGTGAAAGCCGGCTGCAGGTTGTCAACCGGCGGTTCTGCGAAATCTTCCGACTGCCGCGCCAACAGATCGTGCCGGGAATAACGTTCAAGACCATGCTCGAAATCAGTATTGCCGCCGGCAATCATGTTGGCAAAACGTCGAGCGACCTGGTTGCCGAACAAAGCCATTTCCTCAACAAGCATCCGAATGCCACGCATTTTTACGAGCTCGCAAACGGGCGCGTCGTGGCGTGCGTTTATCGCCCCGCTTCCGACAACGGCTGGGTGGCAACCTACGAAGACGTGACCGAGCGGCGCCAGGCTGAAGCAAAAATCCTGCACATGGCGCGACACGACGGATTGACCAATCTGCCCAATCGCATGCTGTTCCGCGAAAAAATGGAGCAGGCGCTCATACGCGGCGAGCATCTCGCCGTGCTGTTCCTCGATCTCGACCGCTTCAAGAGCGTCAACGATACGCTCGGACATCCGATCGGCGACGCGTTGCTGTGCGCGGCCACCGAGCGCCTGCAGATGGCCGTTCGCGGCGCCGACACGGTAGCGCGTCTCGGAGGCGACGAGTTTGCGATCGTGCAGATCGGCGCACGCCCGAACGATGCGACCGAACTTGCGGACCGCGTTATCGAGTCGCTCGCAGAGCCGTTCGACATCATGGGCCATCAGGTGGTTATCGGCACCAGCATCGGCATCGCGATTGCGCCGACGGATGGGACCGAGCCCGATCAGCTTCTCAAGAATGCCGATATGGCGCTTTATCGCGCCAAAGGCGAAGGGCGCGGCACATATCACTTCTTCCAGCACGAGATGGACGCGCAGATGCAGGCGCGCCGCGTGCTCGAACTCGATCTTCGCCGTGCGCTCGCAGCCAACGAGTTCGAACTTTATTATCAGCCACTCATCGATCTTGCGACGAAAGACATCAGCGGCTTCGAAGCCCTGGCGCGCTGGAATCATCCGGAGCGCGGAGTCGTTCCGCCGGATGAATTCATTCCGGTGCTCGAAGAGATCGGTTTGATCGGCACGCTGGGTGATTGGGTCATCAAGCAGGCGTGTGCGGACGCGGCGAAATGGCCGGGCAAGCTCAGCGTTGCCGTCAACTTGTCGCCCGCGCAATTCAGGAATCAGACGCTGGTTCTTTCCGTCGTGTCGGCGCTCGGCGCGTCTGGCCTCGCGGCCACGCGGCTTGAGCTGGAGATCACCGAGACCGTGCTGCTGCAGGACAACCCGATGGTGCTCGACGCCCTGCACCAGATCCGCAATCTTGGCGTGCGAATTTCACTGGACGACTTCGGCACCGGTTACTCGTCGCTGAGCTACCTGCGCAGTTTCCCGTTCGACAAGATCAAGATCGACCGCTCGTTCGTCAAAGAGCTTGGCAATCAGAACGACTGTCTTGCGATCATTCGTGCGGTTGCGCGTCTGGGCGGCAGCCTCGGAATGGTTACGACCGCCGAAGGCGTCGAGACCCAGGAGCAACTCGAAATTCTGCAGGCCGAAGGCTGCACGCAAGCGCAAGGTTATCTGTTCAGCCCACCGCGGCCGGCCAGCGAAGTCCCGCTGATGCTGGAGCGGCTTGGCCGCCGCACGCGCGCGGCCTGACGGATAAAGCAAGCCGGCG
>JBARCH010000041.1:0-7940 GCA_049793875.1 Pseudolabrys sp.
CGGGTTTACCCGACTTGGGGCTTGCAATAGTGCGGAAGTCGGGCAAGCCCGACTTCCGATGTGATCCCGCTCAGGCGGGTACGGTGCGTCCATAAACGAGATGGCCGGGGCAAGCCCGGCCACGACAGAAAAACAAGCTGAACGTCTTCGCGCTCTGGAATGCGCTATTTACGCGCTGGCGCGCTTCTTCGCGACCTGGCGCTTGAGTTCGAGCATGCGCGGGGCGAGTTCTTCGTTCTTCGCCTTCAGCAGGAAGGCATCGAGCCCGCCGCGATGGTCGACGGTCTTGAGCGCGTTAGCCGAAATGCGCACGTGGAAAGACTGGCCGAGCGCGTCGGATATCAGCGTCACGTTGCGCAGGTTGGGAAAGAACCGCCGCTTGGTCTTGCGGTTGGAATGGCTCACTTTATGGCCGACCAGAGGCTTCTTGCCGGTCAATTCGCACTGCCAAGACATCGCACTTTCCTCGCAAAAATCCGGCGCCATAAGGCGCCGCGCTTTCAGCCATCAATCGCTTTAGGATGACGGCCGGACGTATAAAGACAGGCCGCCGGACCGTCAAGTTGAGGGCTAAAGGCGGCCATAAAAGCGGCTATCCCGTGCTGGTTAACGCGAATTTTGCGCGTCCGGTCGAGGCCGCCAGCCCGTATTCACACAATCGACTTAATCGGCCACGACCTATCAATCGGCACCGGAATGCAGCGGCTTTATCCTGTGGGCATCGGTCTTGCGGCTTCCGCGCCGGTGCGGCGCGCTCCGCCTCCGAGTATAGTGCCGCGCCTGCTGGCCCATGGGGCGGCCCGCCATCGGCGTACTTTCGGGGGAAGGATCGGACTCGTGGTGGCACTCCGGCGGCTTGTTCGCGGGCTGGGCTTTTTTGCCGCGCTGGTTTGTGCCGCCCTTGCCGCGGCGGATGGCGCTTACGCGCAAGGCAAGTTGGAGGCGCGCTACATCGCGTCGCTTGCCGGCATTCCGATCGGCAAGGGTAACTGGGTCGTCGATATTGGCGACAGGCATTACACGGCGGCGGCGAGCGGCATCACAACCGGCCTTGTGCGCGTGTTCACCGGCGGGCAGGGCACCAGCGTCGCGCACGGCACGTTTGCCGGCGGCGAGTCGGTCTCGTCGATCTACGCATCGACGCTCAAGACGTCCAAAAAAACCGATGAGGTGAAGCTCACGGTCAACGGCGGCAACGTCAAGGATTCCAAGGTCGACCCGCCGATCGACGACGACCCCGAGCGTGTTCCCATTACCGACGAGCATCAGCACGGCATCATGGACCCGATGACGGCCTCGCTGTTGCGCACACCCGGCACGGGAAGCGCGCTGTCGCCGCTCGCGTGCGAGCGCACTTTGTCCATTTTCGACGGTCGGCTGCGCTACGATCTGCAATTCGCGTTCAAGCGCATGGACAAGGTGAAGGCCGCAAAGGGTTATGAGGGGCCGGTGGTGGTCTGTGCGGTCTATTTCACGCCGATTGCCGGCTACATCCCGTCCCGGCCCGCCATGCGCTACGTCTCCAAGCTGCGCGACATGGAAATCTGGCTGGCGCCGATTGCCGGAACGCGGATTTTGGTGCCGTTCCGCGCCCAGGGGCCGACGCCGATCGGCCTTGGCGTCGTTGAGGCGACCCAATTCGTGTCTGCGGCGTTGCCAAAGCGGGCGAGCGCCAACGGCATCAAGACCCAATAAGCGGTCGCGGACGGGCGATCGGACTTGACTCCATCATTCGAGGTGCACTCCATGCCCGTTAACGAATTCAACGGATTTGCGGCGGACCACCTTGGGTTGCGACACCCCATCTTGTGGCTAGGCCGGAAGGGCTTGCCAGATATCGCCGTGAACGAACCCACATTGTCCCTGAGTCAGTGATTCGGGCGCGATTCGTTCCAGACTCGTTCCAAAGCTTAACCACGACCATCGTCGAGCATCGCAGCCGTCGCATTGTGATACAGAAAGGCCCGCGTTGAAGCCCGTTACAGGCTTTGCCGCCAGTTCGGAAGCGTAATGACCCTCTCTTTTTCTCCGACACCGAATCGCTCGCCACGTGCCCGCGGCACCGGCGTCACGGCGGTGCTTGGGCCGACCAACACCGGCAAGACCCATCTCGCCATCGAGCGCATGCTGGCGCATTCCTCCGGCATAATCGGCCTGCCGCTGCGCCTCCTGGCGCGCGAGGTCTACAACAAGTGCGTCGATCGGGTTGGCGCCGACGCCGTGGCGCTGATCACCGGCGAGGAAAAGATCAAGCCGCCGCACGCGCGCTTCTGGGTCTCGACCGTGGAAGCGATGCCGCGCGATCTCGACACGGCGTTTCTGGCGGTCGACGAAATCCAGCTCGGCGCCGATTTCGAACGCGGCCATGTTTTCACCGACCGCATGCTCAACCGCCGCGCGCGCGAGGAAACCCTGGTGCTCGGCGCCGCCACCATGCGGCCGATGGTGGAGAAGCTGTTGCCGGGCGCGCATATCGTCAGCCGTCCGCGGCTGTCGATGCTTACTTACTCCGGCGAAAAAAAGCTCACGCGCCTGCCGCGCCGCTCGGCCATCGTCGCGTTTTCGGCGGAAGAAGTTTACGCCATCGCCGAATTGATCCGCCGCCAGCGCGGTGGTGCCGCGGTGGTGCTGGGCGCACTCTCGCCGCGCACGAGAAACGCGCAGGTCGCGCTCTACCAATCGGGCGACGTCGATTATCTCGTTGCGACGGATGCGATCGGCATGGGCCTTAATCTCGACGTCGATCATGTTGCGTTCGCCTCCGACCGCAAGTTCGACGGCTATCAATTCCGCAAGCTCAATCCGTCGGAACTTGCGCAAATCGCGGGCCGCGCCGGTCGCGCGACGCGCGACGGAACCTTCGGTACGACCGGCCGCTGCGATCCGTTCGATCCTGAATTGGTGCGGGCGCTCGAAAGTCATACATTTGAGCCGGTGCGCATGCTGCAATGGCGCAATACCGACCTCGATTTTTCCTCAATCGGCGCCTTGCAGGCCTCGCTCGCGATGGCGCCGCAGGAAGCGGGACTGACCCGCGCGCCGACCGCAGAAGACATCATCGTGCTCGATCACGTCGCGCGCGACGAGGACGTGCGTGCATTGGCGCGCAATCGCGTTGCCGTCGAACGGTTGTGGGATGTCTGCCAGGTTCCCGACTATCGCAAGATCGCGCCAGCCACCCATGCCGAACTGGCCGTGACCCTCTATGGATTTTTGATGCGAGAGGGTAAAATCCCCGACGATTGGTTTGCCCGGCAGGTGGCTCAGGCCGACCGGACCGACGGCGACATCGATACTCTTTCCAACCGGATCGCGCATGTCAGGACCTGGACGTTTGTTGCGAACCGGCCGGATTGGCTTGCCGACCCGGATCACTGGCAGGCTGCTGCGCGCGCGGTGGAAGATAAATTGTCCGATGCGCTGCACGAGCGGCTCGCTGAACGCTTCGTCGATCGCCGCACCAGCGTGTTGATGCGACGGCTACGAGAGAACACCATGCTGGAAGCTGAAATAGGATCATTGGGCGAAGTCACGGTTGAAGGCCACGTCATCGGCCGGCTCGACGGCTTCATGTTTGCACCCGACGCGTCTGCGGCGGCGGGATCCGAGGCCAAGGCGCTTAACGCTGCCGCGCAAAAGGCGCTCGCCGGCGAGATCGACGCGCGCGCCACCAAAGTGTCCCAGGCTGCGAACGACCAGATCGTGCTCGCATCCGACGGCGCCCTGCGCTGGACGGGCAGCGTCGTCGGCAAGCTTGTTGCCGGTGACGACACGCTGCGGCCGCGCGTGCGTATCGTCGCCGACGAACATCTGACCGGCCCCTCGCGGGAGGCGGTGCAGACGCGCCTCGATCTCTGGCTCAAGTCGCACATCGAAAAACTTCTGGCTCCGCTGTTCACCCTCACGGCGGCCGAAGATGTCACCGGCATGGCGCGCGGCATCGCGTTCCAGCTCGTGGAGTCGCTCGGCGTTCTGGAGCGGCAAAAAGTTTCCGAGGAAGTGAAGGGACTCGATCAGGCGGCGCGCGCGACGTTGCGCAAGCATGGCGTGCGCTTTGGCGCCTATCACATTTATCTGCCGCTGCTGCTCAAGCCGGCGCCGCGTGCATTGGCGACGCAACTGTGGGCGCTCAAGCACGAAGGTCTTGACGCAAAGGGACTCGACACCTTGCTGCATCTCGCCGCCAGCGGCCGCACGTCGATTCCGGTCGAGAAGGACACGCCGAAGGCGCTCTTTCGTACCGCCGGCTATCGCATCACCGGCGAGCGCGCGGTGCGCGTCGATATCCTGGAACGGCTTGCCGATCTGATCCGTCCGGCGATCACCTGGCGCGAAGGGTCCAGCCTGCCGAAGCCGGCGGGCGCGATCGACGGCTATGGATTTACCGTCAGCAGCGCGATGACCTCGCTCATCGGTGCGGCAGGCGAAGATTTTGCATCGGTGCTGCGCGCGCTCGGCTATCGCATGGAGAAGCGGCCGAAACCCGTCGAACCGGCCGCGCCAGCCAGC
Organism: Pseudolabrys sp.; assembly: GCA_049793875.1. Taxonomy (GTDB): domain Bacteria; phylum Pseudomonadota; class Alphaproteobacteria; order Rhizobiales; family Xanthobacteraceae; genus Pseudolabrys. Next base: position 4,510 of record JBARCH010000041.1, read on the forward strand.
GATGGCGCGACGGTTTCCATTGCGCCGCCGGAAACCGCCGCGGCGGAAGCTCCGTCGGTGACGGAGCCGTCCGCGCCTGAAACCGGCACCGAGCAGGCTGCGCCGGAAGCCGAAGCTGCTGCACCGGTCGACTCGTCTGCGCTGTTGCCGGAAGCCGAACTTATACCCGCACCGGCGCTGTCTCCGCAGGAGGAGCCGGCGGCAGAGAGCAACGCCGAGCAAGCCGCGGTTTCCGAGAGCAATGCTGCGAGCACCGCGCCGGCATCAGGGGACAAGCCGGCGGAGCCGGAATTCATCGAGGTCTGGCGTCCGGGTGGCCGCTCCGACAATCGGCCGCCACGCCGTCACAGCCGACCCCACCGCCAGCAGCAAGCCGCGCACGTTGCCGCGCCCGCTGCCGCCGGCGAGCAAGCGGCGCGCGCGCTTGAAACAACCGAAACGAAACCCGAGCACGCCGGCGATAACCAACGCTCGCGTCACGGCCGATCCGAGCGGGACCGGCAAGCGCCGCAGGATCGCCAGCAGCGCCGCGACCATCAGCATCAACGTACGGACCGCAAGGACAATCAAGGTCGCGACGAACGTCCGCGCCGCGGCCGCCGCGACCGCGGCGACCAGGTTGAGCGTGCCGAGCGCGAACAGTACTACGCGAAGCCGCACGGCAGCCGTCAGGATCGCCACGACAAGGCGCCGGATCCGAATTCGCCTTTCGCCAAACTTGCTGCGCTCAAACAGCAACTCGAGTCGAACGCGAAGGAATAACCGCCAACAAAGGCGTGGCGCATGATTCCGAACAGTGGGTACCGGTTTTCGGCCCCGTTCACGCGCGACAAGCAATAATCTTGGACCGCCAACGCATCGACAAATGGCTTTGGCACGCACGCCTGGTGCGCACGCGTAGTTCCGCAGCAGCGCTGGTCGCCGCCGGGCATGTCCGCGTCAACGGCCAGCGCATTACCGCGCCGGGACATGCCCTGAAGGCGGACGTGGTGCTGACACTGGCGCTCGACGGCGGCGTGAGGGTGATTCGGGTGGAGGGGTTTTGCGAGCGGCGGGGTTCCGCACCGCAGGCGCGCTTGCTCTACCGGGATCTGGAGAAAAACCCCAGGAAGTGATCATACGACCGCAGCGGAACCGCAACTTGCGGCCTATATAGGCTTGCGCTACGCAGCCTTGCTGTTTGCTTGCCTGGAGACTTGGATGACCTACGTCGTCGTCGAAAACTGCATTAAATGCAAATACATGGACTGCGTTGAAGTCTGCCCCGTGGACTGTTTCTACGAGGGCGACAACATGCTGGTCATCCATCCCGACGAGTGCATCGACTGCGGCGTTTGCGAGCCGGAGTGTCCGGCCGAGGCCATCAAGCCGGATACCGAATCGGGGCTCGAAAAGTGGCTGCAGCTCAATGCCGACTTCGCCAAAACCTGGCCGAATATCACGGTCAAGCGGGAAGCGCCGGCAGACGCCAAGGAATGGGACGGGATAGCCGACAAATTCAAACAATTCTTTTCGTCGGAACCCGGTCAGGGCGATTAGCCCAAAAGATGGCCCAGGTCTTTCCAATTTCTTTTTAAAGGACTGTCAGGGTCTACTTTTGGACTTGGCCGCCGTTAACCGCATCGCCCGGTTTCCATAAGTAACGCCGCGGACTGAGCCTCTTGCAGTGCCATAAGGCTTTGATTTCGGCCAAAAATGTGTTATATAGATGAAATCAGGCGATACCCGCTGAAGAAGCCGCTCCCCCGCGGGGAGCCTATTTTTCACAGCGGTTCCCGAGGCTCTCGAGAGGGCGTGCAACCCACGCGTAAGCAGTGGCAGACAAATCGCGTCACAAACAGAGAAAAGGGTCCTCCGGTGTGAGCCGGGGAACCAAAAAGTCTGCCGCGACGCGGCGGACCTCCCATGTTCCGCGCGCTAACGAACGCCGTGGAGCCCCCGTAGCCAAAGTGGCCGGCCGCAAGGCCGGTGAAGGAGCACTGCCCGGAATGACTTCCAATAAGAAGACTACTCAACGCCAAGGCTTCAAGACCAACGAATTCATCGTCTACCCGGCGCACGGGGTCGGGCAGATCATGGCTATCGAGGAGCAGGAAATCGCGGGCGCGAAGCTCGAGCTGTTCGTCATCAACTTCGTCAAGGACAAGATGACGCTGCGCGTGCCGACCGCCAAGATCGTATCCGTCGGCATGCGTAAACTGGCCGAGGCGCCGATGGTCAAGCGGGCCCTCGACACGCTCAAGGGCCGTGCGCGCATCAAGCGCACCATGTGGTCGCGCCGGGCGCAGGAATACGAAGCGAAGATCAATTCCGGCGACATCGTCGCTATCGCTGAAGTCGTGCGCGATCTCTTTCGTTCGGATACGCAGCCGGAGCAGTCTTACTCCGAGCGGCAGCTTTACGAAGCCGCGCTCGATCGTCTGTCTCGCGAGATCGCGGTGGTGCAGCGCGTCACCGAGACTGAGGCGATCAAGGAAATCGAGGGCGCGTTGGCCAAGGGTCCGCGCCGCGGTCCGAAGCCGGCTGAGGAAGCCGTCGCTTCCGACGATGCGGTCGAGGAAGAAGCGGCGTAATTCCTTAGCCGCTCATTCAAGAATTCACGAAGCCCGGCGGAAACGCCGGGCTTTTTGATTCTCGGCGCGCAACGTGCGCGCGGGCAATGGGCGCGAGAAATTCGTGCGGAAAAAATCACGCGAAAGCGGCACGTAAAATCTCCATTAAAAATACGCATGTGAATGGGCGCCGGTCACCATCGCAGCCGCGCGAGTTTTTCAATAACGGCGCAGTTTTTTGCGTGTTTACGCGGCGCATTACGAAATCGAGAGCCGCGCAACCGGCAAAGTACGCTTAACAATTTGAAAACAAACGCGGCGTACCAAATTCGCGGGGCGGCACAGTCTGAACGGACCAAGAGTCCTGTCGGAGAAGTGCCATGACCATTTCCGCAATTTCATCGGCGTCAGCCGGCGTTCCGCAGCCGAATAATCAGGATTCGATTCGCCAACAGTTCGGGCAGTTGGCGAACGCGATTCAATCCGGCAATCTGTCGTCCGCACAAAGTGCGTATTCCTCGTTGAGCAGCCAGGCCGGGGGAAATTCGAACAGCCCGTTCACGCAGGCGTTGAACCAGATCGGCCAAGCCCTGCAATCCGGCAATATCGGGCAGGCGCAGCAGGCGCTCGCGTCGCTGCAGCAGCAGACACAGCAGATGCAGCAGGCCCAGGGCGGCCGTCACCACCATCATCACGGCGGGGGTGGCGCGCAAGGCGCGCCAACATCCGCCACGGCATCCGCGAGCGCGGCGACTGCATCGACATCGACGTCGTCCACCAACGCCGTCGACGTCTCGGCTTGAGGCGCGGCGCAAGCGCGCCGCATTTGATTTCGTCGTTTGCGTTGCCGGATCGTGGGCGGCTCACAACTGATTGCGG
>JBARCH010000042.1:0-2847 GCA_049793875.1 Pseudolabrys sp.
CTGCGACCGGATTATGGCCGAAAGGCCGGACCAAAGAAAAGCCGTTCATGCCCCCGGTTTCGACCGAACGCGATTTGCGGCTTGACTTGTTCCGCGGCCTCGCGCTCTGGCTCATTTTTCTCGACCATATTCCGTCGAATGCGGTGAGCTGGATTACCATCCGCAATTACGGCTTCAGCGACGCCACCGAAATTTTCGTTTTCATCTCCGGCTATACCGCGGCTTTCGTCTATGGCCGCGCCATGCGCGAACATGGCTTCATCGTGTCAAGCGCACGCGTGCTCAAGCGTGCATGGCAAATCTATGTCGCGCACGTGTTCCTGTTCGCGATCTATCTCGCCGAAATCGCCTACGTCTCGCAGAGCTTTGACAACCCGCTCTACACCGAAGAAATGGGCGTGCTCAATTTTCTCCGTAATCCGGATGTAACGATCCTTCAGGCGCTGTTGCTGAAATTCAAGCCGGTCAACATGGATGTGTTGCCGCTCTACATTGTGTTGCTTGCCGGCTTCTCGCCAATCCTTTGGCTGTTGCTGCGCCGCCCTTCGCTCGGTTTGATCGCGTCGGCAGTGCTCTATGCGCTGATGTGGACATTCGACTGGAACATCGCCGCCTATCCGAAGGGCGTTTGGGTGTTCAATCCGTTCGCGTGGCAACTGCTGTTCGTGTTCGGGGCGTGGTGCGCGCTCGGCGGTGCGCAACGACTCTCACGCTGGATCAGTTCGCCGGTGACGCTTGCGCTCGCGTTGGCATACCTCGCATTCGCTCTGTCGATTGCGATGACCTGGTATTTTCCGTGGCTTGCCGTTTATGTGCCGCATTTTGTCGGCGAGGCGATTTATCCGATCGACAAGACCAATCTCGACGTTCTGCGAATCCTGCACTTTGTCTCGCTCGCGGTGGTCGCGGTGTGGTTCGTGCCACGCGACTGGCCGGCGTTGAAGTCGCCCGTATTCTGGCCGGCGATCGCCTGCGGGCAGCATTCGCTTGAGATTTTCTGCCTCGGCGTATTCCTGTCGTTTGCCGGGCATTTCGTGTTCACCGAGGTGTCTAACCGCGTCGTGACCCAGATCCTGGTGAGCGCGGCCGGCATCGGCGTTATGGTCGGGACTGCGTGGCTTCTTTCGTGGTACAAGAAGGTAGAACGTCGGGGATCTGGGCCGCGCCCGCCGGCCACGAAACCCGGCTTCGCTGGGGGCGATGCATGAGGACGCTGGGCACGATTTTGTTCGTGGGGGCGACGCTTTGCGCGCCGCTTTCGATTCCGGCTTGGGCGGAAGATCCGGCCGATTGCCGCGTTGCCGAGAATCTTCTTGAGATCAATTTTCCGCTGCCGAAAGTGGCGAAGGCGATCACGGACAAGAAGCTCAAGGTGCTCGTAATGGGCGCCGGTTCCTCCACGCTTCCCGGCCCGAACGGACAGCGCAACGCCTATCCGGCGCGTTTGCAAAACGCGCTCAAGGAGAAATTGCCGGGCGTCGCGACGACCGTTGTGGCCGATGTGAAATTGCGGAGTACGGCCGGCGACATGGTCGATGAAATGCCGGTCGCCTTGGCAGCAAACAAGCCAGCCCTGGTGGTGTGGCAGACCGGAACGGTCGATGCGATGCTTGGCGTCGACCCCGACAATTTCAGCGCTGCGGTCACCAAGGGAGTCGAAACCGTACACGCCGCGGGTGCGGATATCATTTTGATCAACTCCCAATACAGTCCACGCACCGATTCCATGATTGCGCTTGGCAGCTATCTCGACGACATGCGGTGGGTTGCACTGCAGCAAGGAGTTCCGCTGTTTGACCGTTTCGCAATCATGAAATTATGGACGGAGCTCAATACTTTCGACTTCCATTCGGCGCCAAATAAACTTGACATAGCCGAGCGGGTTCATGATTGCATGGGACGCCTGCTGGCTAGCCTCATGATCGAGGCGACGAGGTCGGCGGAACCGCTGCCGATTTCCGGCAGCCGATGATGGGGCTAGGACATCTGCTGTGCGGCGTAACGTTTTGACTAAATCGGCGATATGGCCATTGGCCTTTGCCGCCGCACTCTGCGGCGTTGTGCTCGCCGCACCCATGCACGCGCAAGCCGCCGCGCCGGCCTGTGACGTGCCGCTCGATCTGATACGTCTGGAAAACACGTTGCCGCGTGTGTCGCAACGGCTTGCAGCCGGCTTGCCTATCAAGATCGTGGCCATAGGTTCGTCGTCCACCGCAGGTGCGGGCGCGAGTTCGCCGGCGGCGACCTATCCCAGCCGGCTTCAGGTCGAGCTTCAGAAGCGTTTTCCGCGCAGCAAGTTTACGGTGCTCAATCGCGGCATCGGCGGTGAAGAAATTCAGGACATGCTCAAGCGTTTCGACAGCGCGGTGACCGGCGAGAAGCCGGATCTCGTGTTGTGGCAGCTTGGGACCAATTCAGTCTTGCGCGATCATCCGCTCGCCGATCACGGCGCGGCCATTCGCAGCGGACTTAATCGCATCCGCGCGGTAGGCGCCGATGTTGTGCTGATCGATCCGCAATTCGCGCCGAAGGTCATCGCGAAGCAGGAGGCCGAACGTATGGTCGGCCTGATCGCCGTGACGGCCAAGAAAGAAAACGTAGCCCTGTTCCATCGCTTCGACGTCATGCGGCGCTGGCACGACTTCGACCGCATGAGCTATCAGGCATTCGTGTCGCCCGATGGCTTGCACATGAACGACTGGAGCTACGCCTGCCTCGCGACCGGCCTCGGCCGTGCCATCGCGGAAGCCGCGGGGCGGCCGGTTGCGTCGGCATCCGCGGTGCCGTCGAAGCGGTAACTCCGAAGACGCGCGTTTCCCTACACGGCGTCCAATCCGGCCAGCAGGT
>JBARCH010000043.1:0-2721 GCA_049793875.1 Pseudolabrys sp.
CAAAGCATGAGTCCAGCGTCACACAGGTGCATTGACCGAAGGCCGCGCCAAAGGCCGGAACTTTAGCGGTGGATTGTCGCAACTCCCGCCGGAACCACGAAAAGGCCTGATCCGTTGTCGGATGCCACCGCGTCACTCACCGGGCGGTGCCGACGAAGGATAAGGTCATGCAGCGGCGAATGGTTTTTGTCATCGGCGTGCTTGGCGCCGTGATGGTGGCGCCGGATACAGCCGGCGCCCAGCCCTCGCCGCGCGACATTATCGGCGCCCTCACCAGCCCGCTCCGCGGCTTCCTCGGTCACCTTCACCACCACCGCATTGTCCGCCATCGCGCATCCGCGCGCGAAACCAATGCACGGATTGCGGAAAATTCAGATCAACCCGCGACCGCCGGCACGCTGCTCTGGCCGGATGCCTATGACGACGTCGTCGGCTTTGTTTTCTGGCCCGACGACTATGGCCGCAATATTCAGCAGCATGGGTTTGGTGACATCGCCCGTGCCGTCACAGGCCCATTGCCCGCCCGCCGCGTCGCTTCAACAGTCGGCGCAGCGCCCCGCGATTCCGATGAAACCGCCCATGACGGCGCGAGCGGTGGGCTAGCTTGCGCCAGCAACACCAACGATGGCAGCGACTGGCCGGGCGCGAAGATCGAGCAAACCATCACGCTGAACGATGCGCAAAGCGCCGCGCTTAAGAAACTTCATGCCACCTATACCGACGGCATCAAGGCGATCGAAACCGGCTGCCGGGATCTCGCCCGGCTTTCACCGACGAAACGGCTGGAAGCGATGGAGCAGCGGTTGTGGGCGGTGCGCGACGCAGGCGTGCTGATCCGCGAGCCGCTCAAGGCCTTTTACGAATCCTTGACCGGCGAGCAGAAAGCAAAGTTCAACGTGGCACAGCAACCGCAACAACAAGCGCCGCCCGCCGGCAAAAGCGCAAACGGATCTCCGAACCGCGAACAGCAGATGTGTTTCGCGCAGGGCTCGGGCGACATGGAGCGTTTCCTGAAACAGATTCAGCAGACCGTGCGGCCAACGGCAAGCCAACGCGCAAGCTTCGACGCGTTGCGGCAGAAGTCGTCCGACATGGCGAAGCTGCTGATGGCGTCGTGCACGCAGGCCCCGCCCGCCACGCCGCTGGAACGGCTTGATGCCGCAGATACGAGGCTGACGGCGATGAATTATGCGGCGACCACCGTCGATATCGCGCTCAACGACTTTTATGCGTCGCTCAACGAGCGTCAAAAGAATAAATTCGACGGGCTCGGCCGCTAGGGCGTGTCACATGCCGTATCGAACAATGCCCTCGCCTGCGGCTTTCAGATTGCGATGACGCGCCAGCGCCCAAAGCGGGAAGAATTTCCTGTAGCCGTGATAGCGCAGATAGAACACGCGCGGGAAACCTGTGGCCGTGAAACGCTCTTCGCGCCAGAAGCCGTCCTCGCCTTGCTTCTCCAGCAGATAGCCGATGCCGCGCGCGACCGCACGGTGATCGTTTTCGCCCGCGGCCATCAGCGCAAGCAGCGCCCAGGCCGTCTGCGACGCCGTGCTGACGGCTTGTTCGTGTCCGCGATAGTCGAGTTTGTAGCTGTCACCGGCTTCACCCCAGCCACCATCGGGGTTCTGGATCGAGATCAGCCAGGAAACGGCCCTGCGCATCTCAGGCGCGCTGTGCGGCACCCCGGCCGCATTGAGCGCGCACATGACCGACCATGCGCCGTAAATGTAATTCAGGCCCCAGCGGCCGTACCAGCTTCCTTCCGCTGTCTGCGTGCGAAGCATGAATTTCACGCCGCGCGACATCGCCTCGCTGCCGCCGGGCGTTTCGCCAAGCTGCGCCAGCATTGAGACGCAGCGCGCGGTCACGTCTTCGGTCGGCGGATCGATCAGCGCGCCATGGTCGGCGAACGGGATGTTGTTGAGATAGTCGTAGACGTTGTCGACGTCGAAGGCCGCCCACCCGCCATTGCCGCTTTGCAGGCCGCCCACCCACTCCGCGCCGCGGTCGATGGCGCGGTTGAATTGGTCGCCAACGCCGAGACTGCGCGCCCGGTCCATCGCCATCACCACGACGGCGGTGTCGTCGAGATCGGGATAATGCGGATTGGCGTACTGGAATGCCCATCCGCCGGGCCGCACGGCGGGCCGCCGCGCGGTCCAGTCGCCGGGAAGGTCGAGCACCTGGCGCGGCAGCAGCCATTCAAGTCCATCACGCGCGCCGGTGACCGCCTCATCGCCACCGGCTTCCAGCAAAGCGTGGCAGGCAAGCGCCGTATCCCAGACCGGCGACACGCAAGGCTGGCAATAGGCTTCGTCGTTGCCGACGATCAGCAATCGGTCGATCGACGCGCGCGCGACCGCCGCATTTTCCGGTTCGCCCAGCACGTCGAACATCATCGTCGCGTTCGCCATGGCTGGGAAGATCGCGCCGAGACCATCTTCGCCGTTGAGCCGTTCCGTGACGAAAGCACGGGCCTGGTCAATCGCACGCCGGCGCAGTCGCTTCGGAAACAAGGGAACGAGGCGGCGGAGCATCACATCGACGCCGCGGAAAAACGTGAACCACCACCAGCTTTGGTGAACCGCCTTGGCCGCGGGCCCGATGCTTTTCGGCGACTGCAGAAAAAGCTCGTCGATGGTCACGCCGCGCGGATTTTCCGCCTTCGGCTTCAATGCCTGCAGCACCAGCAGCGGCACCAGAACCGTGCGCGCCCAG
>JBARCH010000044.1:0-12938 GCA_049793875.1 Pseudolabrys sp.
GTCTGCAGCCGCGAATTATCCTTGCGCGCGGCTTCGAGCGCGCCTTCGATCACCGCGCGTTCCATGCGTTCGCGCTGCAACGACGAATTGAGATCCTCGACGCGCTTTTCAATGTTGGTGCGGCTGACCTGGACATCGGCTTCCAGGTGTCCGGTGCGCTCGCTGAGCGAAGCGATCTTCTCCTCGGCGCGGCTGAGGGCCGTTTCGCGCGTTTTCAGCGTCTTGGTGAGCGCATTGGTGCGCTCGACGAGCGCCGAGCGCGACTGCTCGAGATCCTTGATCTGACGCTCGCGCGCTTCATGCGCGGCCTCGATCTGCGCGAGCCGTTTCTCGGCGTTGTTGCGCGCGATCGTTGCCTCGACCGATTTGCGGTCGAAGGCGCGGACTTCCTCGGTCCGCGCGATCAGGTTCTGGCGCGAGTCGGCCAAAAGTTTTTCGGCGGTCGTGGCGCGCGATTGCAGCGCATCGAGCCGGGCGTTCGAGCTGTTGCGCTCGGACATTTGCTGCTCGCGCGATTCGTCGAGCGCAGCGGAAAGGCGGCTGCGTTCGGCATAAGCCTCGGCGAAGCTTTGCTCGACCTTGCCCAGTTGCGCACGCGTCGCGGTCAGCGTGTTTTCGGATTCGGTGAGACGGCGGGTGAGGCGGGCGCTTTCGTTGAGCGCCTGGTCGAGCGACAGTTGCTGCGTGTGGTTTTCGTTTTCGAGCAACGTGAGGCGCTCGCGCGCGGCGGCAAGCTCGCCTTCGAGTTCGACGACCCGTTTCTCCGCGGCATCGAGATGCTCCTGCAGCGTGCGCTTGTTCTCGCTGAGCATGCGGCGCTGCGAGGTTTCCTGCCCAAGCTGCCGCTCGATGTCTTCGATTTGTGCGTTCTTGGTGGTGATCTCGCTCGACAATTCGGCGCGGTTGCTTTCGAGGCCGCGCGCGGTTTCGCGCGAATGCTCGAGGTCTTCACGCAGGCGCTCGGACTCCGTCTCGAGCATGTTGGCTTTTTTCTCGACCTGATAAAATTCCGTGCGCAACGTTTCGTAGGCGCTGCGGGATTCCGCCAGCATGCCGCTGAGGCCCAGGCTCTGTGATTTTTCGCGCTCGAGCGCGCGCAGCGTGTTGTTGAAGGGGGCGACGATCTTCTCGAAGGCTTCCTTGAGCTCGTCGAGTTCGCCGATCTTGCGGCCGGTATCGCTCAGCAAATTGCGCAGGGCTTCGTTTTCTTCGCCGATGCGAGAGCCGACGTCGGAGAAGGTTTCGCCCGCCGGGTGATTGGGCTCGGCGGTCTTGGCTGGCGCGCGTGCCACGAACCTGTCAGAGCCGATCTCGCCTTTGCGCCCGAACAAACCCGACAATTTACTCATGACAACAACTCCCACACCTGACGCTTACAAGTTCCACGCTTGGCCCGTTAAGATATTATAATGAATTGTGAATTGGAAACGAATTGGCGCTTCGCGCGTAATGGCCGTGGCTGGCGTCGCGGGCATGGTTAACGTGCGATTTTGCCGATGGAATCTATTTGAACGGGGCCTCCTGTCGCAAAAATTTCATGTGGCAGGAGCGTGATTGTGGCGGACAAACACAACCCGTCCCCCGACATCACAGCCGTCAACAGGCCGGTGTCCGGGCGCGGCGCTCACGGCGATGTCATTTTTTGGGACACTGACCGCACGTCGGGCCGGCTCCGCTGCGCGCCTATTTCGACGTTCCGCCGCGCACGACCAGCACCGAGCATTTCGCATAGCGCACGACGTGACCGGCATTGGAGCCGAGAAAATATGTGCGCATCGCCGGGCGGTGCGACGTCATCACGATCAGGTCGGCGCCGAACGCCGCCGCCTCCTCGAGCACCTCATGATAGATGCCACCCTGGCGCACCGTGCCGGACACACGCTCCCGCGTCATTCCGCATTCGCCGGTGATGATCGACATCGCGTCCTGGGCGGACTTGCGCTGCTGCACGTCGAAATCGGGCGGCACATATTCGGCCAGCATTACCGGCGTGGCTGGCATCACGTTCACGAGCCGCACCGTTCCGCCGGATGCCTGTGCCATGTTCACGGCAGTCGCGATTGCCGGCTTTGCAAGCTCGACATCGGCAAGATCGACCGGGACCAGGATTCGCTTGTACATGCGCGCCCCCGTTTTCACGGTAGTCGCCGATACTGGCATGTTTTCGGGACGAGGTTGAGTGAGGCTTATTGCCCCAACGCGCCGGCTCAATTCGTGGCGGTTTCAATCGATTTCGGGCTGACGAAGCGTTCCAGCCGGCCGCTGTGGGGATGCAATTTTCCCCAATCGTCGAAGACGAAGTCGATAACGATGAGGCCCGATGTCGGCAGCTTCTCACGCAGGCGCTCGCGCGCCTCGATCTCGCCGGAAGCAATCAGCAGCACCGCGAGTTCATGCAGTCCGGGGTTGTGCCCGACCACCAGAACGCCAAGGGCGGCGGCTGGCATTTCGGCGATCACATTGAAGATCGTGCGCGGGGTCGCATCATAAAGCCGATCCACCGGTTGCACCGCCGGTACGGGCCTGAATGCCGAGGCGGCGTATTTCCAGGTTTCCTGCGAGCGCGCGGCGGTAGAAACAAGAACCTGGTCGGGAGTCATGGCATGGCGCGCCATATAGGCGCCGATTGTGCCGGCATCCTTGCGGCCGCGTTCGGTGAGCGCGCGATTGCGATCGCTTTCGCCCAGTTCGGCCCGTTCGGCTTTGGAATGGCGGAGCAGGAATAGGCGGCGCATGATAAGGGATATAAGAGGCTCGGAATGAGTATGCGAATGGGTGAAGGCGATGGACGCAGCGGTGTCGAATCCGTCGCAGTCTAGCACGCTGGCGGCAGGTACGATTGGGGCGGAGCAGCCGCAAGGGGACGGCGGCGGCGTCAGCATGTCGCATGAAAGCTGGTACGAGGCGACGCAGGTTGCGCGCCCGGAGCGGCCGCGCCTGAACTTCGATCTCGACGTGGACGTGTGCGTCGTCGGCGCAGGTTTCGCCGGGTTGACGGCCGCGCGTGAGGTTGCGCGCCGCGGCTGGTCGGTGGCGGTTGTCGAAGCGAACAGGGTCGCGTGGGCAGCCTCCGGCCGCAATACCGGTTTCGTCCTCCCGGGTTTTGCGGAAGACATCGATCAGATGATCGAGCGTATCGGGCTCGATCATGCCAAGGAACTTTGGGCGCAATCGGAGAGGGGACTTCAATACGTGCGCGAGACGATCGCGCAAACGAACATGCCCGGCGTCGATCCGGTGCAGGGCTGGCTTTTCGTTTCCAAGACCGATGACGGACGCGAATTGCCCGACATGGTCGAGCGCCTGCGCTGGATCGGCGCGGAGGTCGAATCCTGGTCGCCCGAGCGCGTGCGTTCGGTGCTGCCGAGCCGCTATTATTTCAACGCGATCCATTATCCGACTGCGTTCCACATGCATCCGCTCAATTATGCGCTCGGCCTCGCGGCGGCGGCGGAAGCGGAGGGCGCGCGCATTTTCGAAAACACGCCGGCGGTTTCGATCGACCCGGCCGGCGTCCGCAAGCGCGTCGTCACGCCGCACGGGCGCGTGCGTGCCGCGCATGTCGTGCTTGCCGGTAACGTGCATCTCGGCAATCTGGTGCCGCGCCTTGCGGCAACGCTGCTGCCGATCACGACCTATGTGATGGTGACCGAGCCCATCGGCCCGGTGCTGCACGATGTCATCCGTTATCGCGGCGCTGTGAGTGACGGCGAGCGCGCCAACAATCACTACCGCATCGTCGGCGGCGACCGCTTGCAGTGGTCGGGTCGCATGACGGTGTGGGAGAGCAACCCGCGCTGGTTTGCGCGCGGGCTCGTCGCCGATATCCGCCGGAATTTTCCGGGACTCGGCAAGGTGACGCCGGCTTACATCTGGCGCGGCACGCTCGGCCGCTCGGTGCATCACATGCCGCAGATCGGCGAGGTGACGCCGGGCGTGTGGATCGCCAGCGGATTCAGCGGACACGGTCTCAACACAACGGCGATGGGCGGCGAACTGGTAGCGCGCGGTATCGTCGAGCGCGATCAGACATGGCGGCTGTTCGCGCCCTACGAACTGGTATGGGCGGGCGGTGCATTCGGCCGCGTCGCGGCGCAAGGCATTTACTGGGCAACGCAGCCGCGTCTGAAGATGGCGCAGAGGCTGGCGCGTTACCGCGAACAGGCGCGCGCCCGCAAGGAAGTGCGGCTTGCCGCAAAACGCGCCAAAACCAGGACGATAAAATCCGCGGCGTCCGCAGAGCCCCTGCCGCACGTATCGCAGCCTCCAGCCGAGCCCACCGCCTTTCCCACGGCGCTGGCTGAAATCGCGCTCGAAGCGGCCGTCGCGCCGACGCCAAGTTCCGGGCTTGAGGTTGCCCTTGAAGCCCTGCCGGAGCCGGCAAAGAAGCGCCGCAAACGCGGCAACAAAAAGCGCGCGTCACCGCAAGGCGCTGGCCCGGATCAACAGGGCGGCTGACGCCGGCCGTAAGCAATCGGAAACCCTCGCATCGCTAGGCTTGGCCTGTTGAGTCGGACGTCCGGCCGGGGCCGGACAGACGGGGAGTCCGATGCGGTTTGCGGTTACCGGTGCCGGGTGTGCGTTTCTCGCGCTCGCTTCGGCGGCCGCGGCCGATCCCGCCGTGAAGCCGCCATCCGCTGCCTCGGACTGGACCGTTTCCATCGGCGTCGAGACACGCGTGCTGCCTTCATATGAGGGTTCCGACAGCGACACTCTCGGTGCGCTTCCACTGTTCGATCTGCGGCCGGCCGGAACACCCGAGCATTTTCGCGGACCGCGCGACGGGTTCAGCTTCGGCCTGCTGGACACCGGCAATTTCCGCGCCGGGCCGACGGTCAAGCTGAGGTTTCCCCGTCATGAAGGCGACGATTCCAATCTGCGCGGACTGGGCAACGTCGATTGGGCAGTAGAGGCGGGCGGTTTCGCCGAATATTGGCCGGTTCATTGGTTGCGCGCGCGCCTCGAAGTGCGTCAGGGTTTCGGTGGTCACACCGGCGTGGTGTCGGATCTCGCGCTTGACGTGGTGGAACCGGTCGCGCCGCGGCTCACATTGTCGGGTGGCCCGCGCGTGACCTTCGCTACCGAAGCGGCCACCGCGCCTTATTTCTCCATCACGCCCGAACAGGCGGCGGCCTCGGGGCTGCCGTTTTACGATGCAAAAGGCGGCCTGCAATCCTATGGCGTGGGCGTGCAGGCGCGCTATGAATTGTCGTCGCAATGGGCGACGCATGCCTTCGTCGAGTACGAACGGCTCGCGGACGATGCCGCCAGGTCGCCGGTGGTCACCCGTTTCGGCACGCGCGACCAGATTCAGGTTGGTATTGGCGTGTCTTACTCTTTCGGTATGGCGAGGCCGTGATATAGGGATGGCTTGAAAATCGGGTCCATCCTTTGCGTTTCATCTCATCATCTGTCTCATCGCTTGCCGCCGTTTTCGGCGCGCTGGCGCTTGCTTCCTGCGCCGTCAGCGGCTTTGGCGGACTGGGCGGGAAACCGGCGGCGCCAAAGACGGTCGTGGTCGCGGATTTCGTCGTTTCGCCGGAGGTGATCGCGATCGATCGCGGCTACAGCCTGCGGCACGAGAAGCCCAATCCCAATCTTCCGATCCTCGACCGCAACAAGCGAACGATGGACCGCGTGAACGACGAGATCATCGCCGCAGCCGTCGCCAGCCTGCGCGAAGCCGGCATCAATGCCGAGGCGGGCAACGCGGACGCGGTCGGATTGCGCGAAGACGCGTTGCTGGTTCGCGGGCGTCTGCGCGCGAGCGACAAGGTCAAGCCGGCGCAGATGAACAATGTCGGCTTCGGCAATGGACGCAGCAATGTCGCCGCCGACATGACGATCACGCGCGTTTCTTCCGGCCGCAAGGAACAGGTGTTTGCGTTCGCCGCCGACGGCGTGGGCCGCAAGCTGCCGACCGGCAAGGCTGCGGCGGCGTACAATGCGACGATGGCCGTTGCGCTGGCGGCGCAAAATTCGGCACCGGAGAAGTTGTCGCCGGATGTCGAGGGCCCCGTGCGCCGGCTCGGCGCGTCGATCGGCGACAAGGTTGCCGCTTTCGCCAAGGAAAAAGGCTGGGCCGAAATCGTTCAGCCGCAACCCGAAGCGCAAGGCGAAGCGCCGCAAAGCGCGGAACAGGTGAAGTTGCCGCAACCCAAGCCGGCTCAATCTTCTGCCGCCAGGCCCGCGGCGCCGCCGCCGGTCGCTGAACCGAAAAACGAATAATCAGCGCAAAGTCATGCCGCGCTGTATGGAGACCGCTCTAGCGGCCGTCTCGTCGCGCCATGAAGGCCAGCCGTTCGAATAGATGCACGTCCTGCTCGTTCTTGATGAGCGCGCCGTGCAGCGGCGGAATGAGCTTTTTCGGGTCGCGTTCGCGCAGGATTTCCGGACCGATATCCTCGACCATCAGCAGCTTGAGCCAGTCGAGCAATTCGGACGTTGACGGCTTCTTCTTCATGCCGGGTACGTCGCGGATTTCGTAAAACAGCTTGAGCGCCTCCGACACCAGCCGCTGCTTGATGCCGGGAAAATGCACCTCGATGATCGCGCTCATGGTGTCGGCATCGGGGAAGCGGATGTAATGAAAGAAACAGCGGCGCAGGAATGCGTCCGGCAGTTCCTTTTCGTTGTTCGAGGTGATGACGACGATCGGGCGGCGGCGCGCCTTCACCGTCTCGCCGGTCTCGTAGACGAAGAATTCCATGCGATCGAGTTCCTGCAGCAAGTCGTTGGGAAACTCGATGTCGGCCTTGTCGATCTCGTCGATCAGCAGCACCGGACGCTCGTCCGCGACGAAGGCGTCCCATAATTTTCCGCGCTTGATGTAATTGCGGATGTCCTTCACGCGCTCGTCGCCGAGTTGGCTGTCGCGCAACCGCGAGACCGCGTCATATTCGTAGAGACCCTGCTGCGCCTTCGTGGTCGACTTGATGTGCCACTCAAGAAGCGGGGCGCCGAGCGCCTTGGCGACCTCGATCGCCAGCACGGTCTTGCCGGTGCCGGGCTCGCCCTTGACCAGCAGCGGCCGCTCCAGCGCGACCGCGGCGTTGACGGCGACCTTCAGGTCGTCGGTTGCCACATAATCTTTGGTGCCTTCAAAACGCATGGTGTCTCACGTCGGTTGGAATTTGCCGGACGCTAACGGGCTGCATGGTTATGTCAAACCGGGGATGCTGGCGATGAGCCGTTATTCCAACCGCCCGCGCAGCGTCCGAAATGGCGAGGGCGGACAACGGAAACGTGATCGCTGCGTGACGGCAAGTTGAAGCGGGCTCGTGTGCAAATCGCTATATGACGGTGAGCGGGCGTAGAAGGAGAACCTGACATGATCGACCGACGGACCCTTCTGGTGGCAGGCGCGGCGATGGGCGCGCTCACGGCAGCCACGAAATTCGGCAATGCCGAGGCCGCGACCGAAACCAGTTCTGACGTAAAGGTTGCAGCGATGACCGACACCGCGGCGGCACAGCCTGTTACCGACTATCTCAAGATCAGCGACGCCGATTGGCGCAAGCGGCTGACGCCGCAGCAATTCGCCATCCTGCGCAAGCATGGCACCGAGCGGCCCGGCTCGAGCCCGCTCAACAGCGAACATCGCAAAGGGACGTTCGCCTGCGCGGGTTGCGACCTGCCGCTGTTTGCCTCCGACACGAAATTCGAAAGCGGCACCGGTTGGCCGAGTTTCTATGCCCCGCTGCCGAACGCGGTCGCCACCACGACGGACCGTTCCTTCTTCATGGCGCGTACCGAAGTGCACTGCCGGCGTTGTATCGGACACCTCGGCCACGTCTTCGATGACGGGCCGAAGCCGACCGGCTTGCGCTATTGCATGAACGGCCTGTCGTTGAAATTCGAGCCGGCGGCCGCATCGTCTTCGTGATTTTTGCGCCGGGCGCGAGTTCCGGCAAAATCTGCCGAGTGCGGGCAGAAAAAGCCAAGTGCGGCGGGCTCCTTGAGTCCGCCGTTTTCTTTTAAGATATTGAAATATCATAATAATTTATCTGGCACGAGGATTGCGACCGTCTTCATCGCAGTTTCGTCCGTGGTGCGCTCAGTGCGAGCAGCGTCGCGCGTACAGTGGAGAGAAGAGTCATGGGTCTGTTTGGTGTTCTCAATACCGCCGTCAGCGGCCTGCAAGCTCAGGCGTTCGCCCTTCAAAACATCTCAGGCAATATCGCGAACTCGCAGACGACTGCCTACAAGGGCATCAACACGAATTTCATCGATCTCATTCCCGACCAGCCCGCCGGCGAGCAGACATCCGGCGGTGTGCTCGCGGGTTCGCAATCGACCAACACCACCCAAGGCGTGATCCAGGCCGCGACGGTCGGCACGTTCATGGCGATCAACGGCGACGGCTATTTCACGGTGAAACAGGCGGCGGCCCAAGGCCCGACCGGTCCGACGTTCGACACCTCAGACCTCTACACCCGCCGCGGCGATTTCCAGCTCAACAGCCAAGGCTACATGGTCAACGGCGCCGGCTATTACCTGGAAGGAATTCCGATCGATCCCAATAGCGGAAATCCGATCGGCAGCGCGCTGCAGCCGCTTCAGTTCAACAATGCGTTCCTGCCGTCGACGGCGACATCGGTTATTACTTACGGCGCCAATCTTCCATCCTATCCGCAGACCACCGATTCCAATACCTCAGTGCCGGGTTCGGAACTGCTCGATCCGTCCACCGGCTGGACTGCCGATCCGACTGTCAGCGGAACCGGCACGGTCATCGGCAGTGACGTGAACGAGTTCCTGAATCAATCGATCGACGGCGGAACGGTCACGGCTTACGACGGCACCGGCGCGCCGGCGAACATCCAGTTCCGCTGGGCCAAGACCGATACCTCGCTGACCGGCGGCACCGACAACTGGGAATTGTTCTATCAGACGAGTTCGACGGCCACCGGCAACGCCGTCGCCTGGCAAAATGTCGGGACCGATTTCGCCTTCAACGGCGCCGGCCAACTCAGCCCGGCGCTCTCGTCAATAAACCTTGGAAGCGTCACCGTCGACGGCGACGCTCTCGGCAGCGTCACGCTCTCGTTGAGTGGTGGCCTCACGCAATTCTCAAGCGTCAACGGCACGGTCACTGTCAATTCGCTGAGTCAGAACGGTTATCCGGCGGGACAACTGCAATCGCTTGCCGTCAGCGACAGTGGACGCATCACAGGCAGTTTCAGCAACGGCAAGACAGTCGATCTGGCGGAAGTGCCGCTGCAAACCTTCGCCAATCCCAACGCCCTCAAAAATCTCGATGGCGGCGCGTTCCAGGTTACCGGTGACAGCGGGCCGCCGCTGGCCGGCGCCAGTGGCTCGATCGTTGGCGGCTCGCTGGAAGAATCGAATGCCGATATCGCAGATCAGTTCACGAAGCTGATCGTCACCCAGCAAGCCTATTCGGCCAATACGAAGGTGATCACGACCGCAAACGAGATGTCCCAGGATCTCCTGAACATGATCCGGTGATCAATCCGGAGATTCCGGTTGAGATGAAGTACAGATCATGAGCCTGACACAAGCGCTTTCGACGTCATTGACCGGGCTGAATGCGACGCAGACGGCGTTGTCGGTCGTCGCCGGCAATATCGCGAACGCGCAGACCCCGGGCTACGTCAAAAAGACGACCGTCCAGGTCGAAACCGCTTTCGGCAGCACCGGCAGCGGCGTCGAGGTTACGTCGATCAACCGCGTGCTCGACGCGTACATTCAGGCGCAGACGCGTACCGAGCAATCGGGCGCGTCCTACGCCGATTTGAGTGCGAGTTTCTATCAGCAGATCCAGGGCATATACGGGACGCCTGGCTCAGCCGCGTCGCTCGAGGGTGCGTACAATAATTTCACCAGCGCACTGCAGGCGTTGACGACGAGTCCGGATGATCCGTCGGCGCAACAGGGGGTGATCGGCGCGGCGCAGTCGTTGACACAGCAACTGAACACCATGACGACTGGAATCCAGTCGTTGCGCAGTCAGGCGGAACTCGGGCTTTCAAGCGATGTGACGAAAGCCAACGACGCGCTGCAACAGATCGCGTCGCTCAATCAGCAGCTTAATTCGGCAGGCCCGAGCGACGCCACCACCGCCGCTCTCGAAGATCAGCGCGACAGCTATATCGATCAGTTGTCGCAGCTTATGGACATCAAGACGGTCAAGACCGGCAACGACCAGATTTCGGTATTCACGACATCGGGCGTTCAACTGGCCGGCACGACCGCCGCGCAACTCTCGTTCAATGCCCATGGCGCGGTCTCGCCGCAGTCGCAGTGGAGCGCCGACCCTTCCCAGTCCACGCTCGGCACCATCACGCTGACCGCGCCGAACGGCACGACGACCGACCTGATTGCGACCGGCGCCATTCATTCCGGTGAAATCGCCGCCTACGTGCAGATGCGCGACCAGACGCTGGTGCAGGCGCAAAGCCAGCTCGATCAATTGGCAGCGGGCATGGCGAGCGCGCTGTCGGATCAGCAGACCGCCGGCACCGCCGTATCGTCGCCGCCCCAAAACGGCTTCAGCATCGATACCGCTCCGCTGCTCAACGGCAATTCGATTACGATCAACTACACCGATACCGCGACCAGTACGCAGCACACGCTCACGCTGATCCGCGCGGACGATCCGACCGCGCAGGTCACGAATGCCTCGACCGCCGATCCGAACGATACCGTCGCAGGCATCGATTTTTCCGGCACGCCAGCCTCGATCGCGGCGCAGATCAATGCCGCGCTCGCCGGCACCGGAATGACCGCGAGCATGTCGGGCTCGACGCTGCAGGTTCTCGATGACGGCGCTGCGAATACCGTCAATGTCGACGGCCTTTCCTCCACCACCACGGCGACCGCGCTCGCCGGCGGAAGCCCGCAACTGCCGTTCTTTCTCGACAACGTGCAGCCTTACAGCGGGGCGATCACCGGCATCGGCTCGCAAAGCATCGGCCTTGCCGGCCGCATCACCGTCAATCCGGCGCTGGCCGCCGATCCGGGCGCGCTTGTCGCCTATCAGGCCGGCACGGCTGCGGCAGACGATACGCGTCCGAATTTCATCCTGAACCAGTTGGTCAACGCTTCGGTGCAATTCTCGCCGTCGTCCGGCATCGGCTCGGCGACGTCACCGTACAGCGGCCCGATCGGCAACTACCTCCAGCAGATCGTCAGCCAGCAGGCGCAGGCCGCAACCGATGCGACCAATCTCCAGCAAGGCCAGGACGTGGTGCTCAATTCCTTGCAGCAGCGTTTCAACACCGCTTCCGGCGTCAACATCGACGAGGAAATGACGAACCTGCTCAATTTGCAAAATTCTTACGCGGCGAATGCGCGCGTGATGTCCACGATCAAGGACATGCTGACTGCCTTGCTGCAGATGTGATGTGAGGGCGTTATGACGGTATCAGGCGTAGGATCTGTTTCGGCGACGATGTTGCAGTCGATTCTCGATCTGCGGTCGCAACTCGACAATCTTCAGCAACAGCTCGGCACCGGTCAAAAATCCGACACCTATGCAGGCTTGGGCCTCGATAGCGGCCTTACGGTCAGTCTCAATGCGCAGTTGTCGGCGCTGAGCAGCTTCAGCGATACGGCCAACACGGTGAATACGCGCATCAGCATCGCGGGCACGGCGCTCGATCAAATGGCGTCGTTCGGCAGCGACGTGCAGGGCGCTCTGACCCCGAACACATACGATCCCGACAACAACGGCCAGACCACGGCGCAAAAAACCGCGCTCGCCGATCTCGGGAGCTTCCTCGGCCTGCTCAATACGCAGGTCGGCAACCGTTACATTTTCTCGGGTCAGGCCACCGACCAGCCGCCGGTTGACAGCATGGACCATATTCTCAACGGCAATGGCACGCTGGCCGGCCTCAATCAGGTGATCAGCGAGCGCAACCAGGCGGACCTCGGTTCGGACGGCCTTGGACGGCTCGCGATCACCGCGCCAAGCTCAACGTCGGTCGCGTTGTCGGAAACCGCCGGTGCAGCCGCCTCGCCGTTCGGGTTGAAGCTCACCGGCGTGAATTCGAATCTTACCGGTGCGACCGTAACCGGCCCGGCCGGCAGCCCGCCCGGGATCACCGTCGATCTCGGCACCACCAATCCGAGCGCCGGCGACAACGTCACCTATCAGTTCGCGTTGCCGGATGGCACGAACGACAGCATCACCTTGACCGCGACGACCGCCAGTCCGGCCGGCCCCAACCAGTTCACGATCGGCGCGACGCCGGGTGACACGGCAACGAATCTGAATGCGGCGCTCACCGCCTCCATCAAGACGCTTGGCCAGACATCCTTGAGCGCCGCGTCGGCGGTCGCTGCGTCCAACAATTTCTTCGACGATCCGCCGCAACGCGTGAACAACACAGGCTCACCCGCCAGCGCCACCGCGCTGGTGGACGGCAGCGCCACGACGGTCGCCTGGTACACCGGCGGCAATACGACCGGTTCGGTCCGCTCCACGGCGACCGCAAAGATCGATCAGTCGACCACGGTTTCGTACGGCACGCAGGCCAACGAACAAGGCATTCGGACGGTATTGCAGAATATCGCGACCGCAGCGGCAGTCACCTATTCGCCGTCTGATGTTAACGGCGAAGCGCGCAGCGCCGCGTTGAACACACGGTTGAATGCGAACCTCAGTCCGCCTTCCAGCGTTCAGTCGATCCAGGACATCGAAACCGATCTCGCCACCGCGCAGACGTCGATACAAGCGGCGACGACCCGTCAGCAGCAGACATCGAACACGCTGACGGATCTGTTGCAACAAGTCTCGACCGTTCCGCAGGAACAGGTCGGCGCCGAACTGCTGGCCGTACAGACGCAGTTGCAGGCATCGCTCGAGACCACGGCGATGCTGTCCAAGAACAGCCTGATCAATTACCTGCCCGCGTAACCAGCGCCGACCGAGGCACAAAAGAAAATGCCCGGGAAAACCCGGGCATAGG
>JBARCH010000045.1:0-6926 GCA_049793875.1 Pseudolabrys sp.
GGACTTCAGCGCAAATTATGTGACGACGGCGAATACGTCATCGCAGAGGACATCGGCACGGGAAAATCGAGTTGGCCGCGCGAGAAACCGCCCGCCGCGCGAAGCGCTGCGCCTCAGCCGAACAGCGCGTAAATGCCGTAGCCGAGCGAGGCGCTGACGACGGCTTCAATTGTCTGGAACTGCATGCCGGAAACTAGGTCGCCAAGGTGCGGGAAGATCATTCGGCCGAGCGGCAGCATGACCACTGCGACCAGTGCGACGCATAAGATACGGTTGACGATCGGATAGCCGGTCATTCGCATTCCCCCTGAGCTTTTCGCCCTTTGGCATATTTTGTCATGGGCAGCCTGCGTTTCGCAATATCGGACCTGGACCTTAACCGGGTCTGGGGATTGTAGGCTACGGCTGGAATGCCGCATCGATGGGAACACGGTAGCCATTGGCAAGCCGGTTAGTTTCATTGGCCATTCCGGTCACCGCCATCACCTCCCCGAACATGGCTTCCGTCATGCCCGCCTTGCGGGCCGCCGCGGTATGGCTGGCAATACAGTAGCCGCAGCCGTTCGTGACGCTGACGGCAAGATAGATCATTTCCTTGGTGAGCGGGTCGAGCGCGCCCGGCGCCATGATCTCCTTCACGCTCTCCCAGGTGCGCTTGAGCGTCGCGGGGTCGCGGGCCAGATATTTCCAGAAATTGTTCACATCCGGCACGTTGCGGGATTTCTTGATGTCATCGAACACCGCCCGCACGGCAGGCGAAGCATCGGCGTAGTCGACAGGGGGCGGTGTGGCCATGGCGAACTCCTGTTTTATTGAGGTGTGATCTAGCACAATCAGGCGCCGCCCCTAGTATGCTGGCAGGCGGATGGCAAAAGCGGGGAAGAGCAGCGATGACAACATGGTGCCGTTTTGAGAAGGATGGCAGGACAGACTACGGGATGGTCGAAGGCGACGCCGTCATCGCCATCGACGGCGATCTGTTCGGCCAGCATACGCGCAGTACCCGCTCCTACCCGCTCGCCGGCGTGAAGCTGCTGATTCCGGTAGTGCCGCGGACGTTCTTTTGCGTCGGCGTCAATTACGGCGATCACATCCGCAAGATGGCGGAAAAGCGCGGCAGCCAGCCGATATTCCCGCAGCGGCCCGACATTGGCTACCGCGCCAACAATGCGTTGATCGCGCACGAGGAAGACATCGTGAAGCCGGCGGATGCGGGCGAGAATTTCCAGTACGAAGGCGAACTGGTGGCCGTGTTCGGCAAGCGCTGCCGCAAAGTCTCGCGCGAAAACGCCCTCGATTACGTGTTCGGCTGGACTATCGGCAACGACGTGAGCGAGCGCGGCTGGCAGGCCAGCGACCGCACGCTGTGGCGCGCGAAAAACAGCGACACTTTCAAACCGATGGGACCCTGGATTGTCACGGGGCTGAATCCCGCCGACATGCAGACGACGGTTCGCCTCAACGGCAAGGAGACCGATCGTTTCGCCACCAATAACATGATCTTCGACACCGCAACCTACATCGCCGAAGTGTCGAAATACTGCACCATCGAGCCGGGCGACGTCATGTGGATGGGCACCGACGGCCTGCCGGCGAATATCAAGCCCGGCGACACGGTCGAGGTCGAGATCAGCGGCATCGGCACGCTGCGCAACCGCGTGGTCGCAGAACGGTAGTGGAAAAAGGCGGTATAACTTTTGAAATCGCGCACGGCGGCGGGACGGGCGGCGCACTTTGGAATATCGATTTTACACACGCCCTCGAACGCCGGTGCCCCATGCATCGCCTCCCTTCCGATGAAGACGTTGGCCGCCAGATCGTCAGCATCTTTATGCGCCACCGTGTCCCGGTGAGCGGCATGCTGCCGCGCAATTATTTCTTCGACGTCCGCGACGGCGATTTCCAGCGCGGAATCAACAAGGCGGTCGCCAATAACTGGATCACGATCGATCAGCGGAACCGCTACCGCTATCAGCTCACCGCCGCCGGCCATGCCGTCGGGCGCGTGATCGACACGCCATCGGAAGACCCCGGGGCCGCTGCCGGCACCTGAGCGCGGCTGCTTCGCGTCGGCCGCAAGCCGCCCCCTTCTCCGCGACGTGGCCGTCGCGGGCCGTGACGGCCAGGCTTGTCCAGGCCATTTACGTCCTGAACAATGGCTTCCATCGGCAGGCGTGAACGCCCGGCGCGCGACGGGCATGACGTCGACAAGCCGGGTACATGGGGAAATGCCATGCCGAAGACGCCAGATTATTTCAAAGGAAAAACCATCGTCATCACCGGCGCCGCCAGCGGCATCGGCCGCGCCACCGCACTGATATTCGCGCGCGAGGGCGCCAATGTCGTCTGCGCCGACATCAACGAGACCGGCGTCAAGGAAACGGTCGAAAAAATCAACGACCTCGGCAACCAGGCGCTCGCCCTCGCCATCGACGTGACCAGGCGCGCGGCCGTCAACGAGATGATCGAGCTTGCCATCAACGGGTTCGGGCGCATCGACTTCCTGTTCAATTCGGCAGGCTCGGCCCTCAAGCGCTCGAAATTCCTCGATATCGACGACGACCTGCTCAATCGCACGCTCGATCTCAATTTCAAGGGTACGTTTTACGCCATGCAAGCGGTGCTGCCGCACATGCTCAAGAACAAGGCCGGCGTCATCGTCAATGTCGCGAGCATGGCGGTAAAGCGCGGCGGGCCGAACACGTCGGTGCACTACGCGGCGGCGAAAGGCGCGGTGAACACGATGACGCTCGGCGTCGCGCGCGAATTCGCCAAAGACGGCATCCGATGCCTGTCCATTTCGCCGGGGCCGATCAACACCGCGTTCGCGGCGGCATCTGCCTCCTCGCCCGAGTTACTCAAGCGCTTCCTCGACGACATCCCGATGGGCCGCTTCGGCGAACCGGAGGAGATCGGCGAACTGGTGTTGTTCATGTGTTCCGATGCCTGTCCGTTCATGACGGCGGACACCGTTTATGCCAATGGCGGCGGCGGCTGGCGCTAGCCGCCGGGGCTGACGATATCCAGCTTGCAGGTGGCCGCCGCGCGGAATCCGGCAGGCAGCGGCGTACGCCCGCCGGTCTTTGCCAGACGCTCTATACCCTTGGTCAAATTGTCGATGCTGTGATGCGCCAGCAGGCCGCCGCCTTCCGCGAGGTCGAAACGGATGGTGCGCACGTAAGGCCGGCACGGCGCCGCCGGAAAAAGCCCCGACACCAGGGTGCGCGGCAAAGCAAGCACCTCGCCTGCTTCATAGACGCGATCGATGCCGAGCCGCTTGACGGTCGCCACGATCGTGTCGCGCGGCGCCTCGAGATAGGCCGTCACCGGCGAGGAATTGAACGCATAGACATAGGCGACGCGCCGATCGAGAAACGCCATGAATTGCGCGAGGCCGCCGCCGAGCGAATGGCCGGTGGCGACGATGGGCGCATTCCGGCAGCCGAGCGCGGCGATGCGGCGCATAACCGCCGGCTGCACATATTTGGTTTGGTCGTATTCGTCCCACGTCCGGTGCGGAATGAACCAGCGAAAATTCGACAGCCAGTCCTCGATATCGTTGGGATCGGTGCCGCGAAAGGCGATGGCGATTTGCGCACAGTCCGACTTGCGCCAGACATGGAATGTCAGCCCGCCGCCACATTGCCGGCCGGGCGGGCAGACGTTGAACGCGGCCGATCCGAAAGCGCAATGCCAGCCTTTGCCGTGCAGTTCCTTGAGCCACGGGGCGCGGGTGGCGTTCGCAATCGGGCAGCCGCGGACGTCGGAACTTTGGGCATAGGCCAGCGCCGACATCTGCGCATAGGGCAGATAAAGCTCGGCGTAGGGCCGCGCGGGAGAAACGCTGAAAGCTGCCGACCCGATGCCGACATTGACCTCGTCGTGCGTCTGCGCACAGCCGCACAGCGCGGCCGCGGCCAGCACGACCAGGGCCAAGCGACGAAGGCGGCTCCACGTCTCCATACACGGCCTCGCACGCGATGCTCGTACGCTTGGAGCACAACAAGACGGCCGGCAACTGGCAAGTCCCCCTTTGGTGCCACCTCCGGATTGCCGGCGGCCGGGGTGACGGAATATCCGGCCGCCTGCGTCGTTAGTCTCGCAAGGCCACACCGGCCATCGGAGGACGTCGCCATGATCCGCCTTGCCAGCCTTGCCTTCAGCGCCGCGCTCATCTCGTTGACCGGCGCGGCTTACGCGCAAGGACAACCCACCCCACCGGTCGGGCCGGATTTCTCGAAAATCCAGGTAAAGACCTTCGATCTCGGCCACCGCACCTGGATGCTCGAAGGCGCGGGCGGCAACGTCACCATCGCCGCCGGCGACGACGGCATCATCATGGTGGACGGCCAGTTCGCGCCGATGCACGACAAGCTCAAGGCGGCCATCGCCGCGGTGTCGCCGCAGCCGATCAAATTCCTGATCAACACGCATCATCACGGAGACCACACCGGCGGCAATGTGCGCTTCGCCGCCGACGGCGCGGTTATCGTCGCGCACGTCAACGTGCGTAACTTTCTTGCCGCCGGCACCACCAGCAACACCACCGGCATAAAAGTGCCGCCGGTTCCCGCTGCCGGCCTGCCGACGAAAACCTACGACGGCGATACGGGTCCCGTGCTCACCGTCAAAGGCCGCAAGGCTGTGCTCAAGCATCCCGCCAACGCACACACCGGCGGCGATACCTACGTCTATTTCGCCGACGCCAACGTGCTCTCGACCGGCGACACGTTCACCAACGGTCGCTATCCGAATATCGACTGGGTCAACGGCGGCAATATCAGCGGCATGATCGCGGCGACGGATGCCTATCTCAAGCTCGCGAACGACCAGACCAGGATCGTACCCGGCCACGGGCCGCTCGCCACCAAGGCGCAGCTCGCAGACTTCAACGCGATGCTCAAGACCGCGCGCGACCGCATGGCCAGGCTGATCGCGGACGGCAAAAGCGAGGACGACATCTATGCCGCCAAGCCGTTCGCGGACTTCGACGCCAGGATGAAGGCCAGCGAGCAGCAATCGAAGAGTTTCGTGAAGGTCGTCTATCACTCGCTGAAGAAGTGAGCGGCGCTTCCTTCCCCTGAAACGAAAACGGGTCCCCGCTTTCGCGAGGACCCGTTTTTATTTCTCCCCGTCACCCCGGCGCTACTCCAGATACTTGCTCGGCGGGTAGTCGCGCGAGAACACCGGCTGCTGGACGAACTTCTTCGGATCGTAGGTCCAGAACTGGCTCACCTGCGGATAGGTCTTGATGATGGTGTTGGTGAGCTTGCCGTTCACGCGCGCGACCTTGCGGATGTGGATGTCGAGGATCGGCGTGCCGTATTCGTCGAGCCGCACCGGGCCGATCGGCCCGTGCTGCAGGCGGACTTCATGCATCGCCTTGAGGAAAGCGGCCGCGTCGTCGGTCTTGCCGCCCGTCGTCTTGAGCGCCGCCTCGATGATGAGCAGCGCCGTGTAGGGACCGGCGGTGTAGAAGCCCGGATCGTGCTTGTAGGCCGCGTTGATGCCGGCGACGAACTTCTTGTTGTCCGGCGTATCGAGGCCGGCGGCATACCAGCCGGCGGTGAATACGCCGACCGCCTCCTCGCCCATCACCTTGAGGATGCCTTCGTCGGTCGAGGTCGTATTGCCGAGCACGGCGACCTTGCCCTTGAGGCCGAATTCGGTGAACTGCTTGAGGAAGCGCAGCGGATTGCTGCCGGCAAAGCCCATGTAGATGGCGTCGACGTCCGGCTTGATCTGCGCGAGATACGGCGCGTATTCCGGCGCGTTGAGCGGAGGCCACAGCTTCTGCACGATCTTGCCGCCCGCGTCCTCGAACGCGAGCTGGAATCCGCCGGCGCCTTCGTGGCCATAGGTGAAGTCCTCGGCGACGATCGCGATCTTCTTGTACTTGAGATCCTTCGCGGCGTAATCGCCGAGCGGATAAGTCACCTGCGGCGCGGTGCCGAAGGCGTGCAGCACATACGGATTGACGGCATGCGCTTTCAGGTCGACGGTCGCGGCCGAGGTCGTCGTGATCAGCGGCACTTTCGTGTCGCGCACGTAGCCGTCCATCGCCAGAGCTTCGTTCGTCGCCAGCGGGCCGATCGACACCGCCACCTTGTTGCGCTCGACCAGTTCCTGCAACTTGGTCTTGGCCAGCGCCGGATTGCCGGCGGTGTCCTGCGTGATCAGTTCGACCTTGCGGCCGCCGATCATGCCGTTGCGCTCTTTCAAAAAGAGCGCGGCGCCCTCTTCCTGCTGCTTGCCGCCGGCCGCGAGCGGGCCGGTATTGACGGTGAGGAAGCCGATCTTCAGCGGCTCCGCCGATTGCGCGAACACTGCCGGCGCGGGCAACACGCTCATTGCGACGCCTGCTTTCAGCAGCGCGCGCCGTGACATTCCGTTTTTGCTATTCCTTACCGGCATACCATTCCTCCCTGGCTTCGTGACGTTTCCCTTGTCGTCGGGAAATTGCGGCGCGCGACAATTAGCTTACACGCGCAAACGCGTCTATGGGACCTGAAGCCCTGCTTTGCAAACGGCGTTTCCGTCGCGGCCGGGCTTGTCCCGGCCATCCACGCCTCTCTTAACGTCAAGGACGTGGATGCCCGGCACAAGGCCGGGCATGACGGCTGAGTGGGCGGCAATGTGTGTTCTCCGTCGATGAAAGTGAAACGCAGCCGCGCGTCATCGCCCCTGTTCTTTGGCCGGCGCGGGGGCGCCCTCGTCGAAATTGCATTCCAAAGCCGCCCCTCAAAGAACGAGGGCGCGCGGAACGCCGGGCACCGCGCAGCATTTGTCGCTGCCGGACCCACGGACCCCGACGCCTCGCAGCATCGAGGCATGCTGAAGTCCGAATAACCGCAAGTCCGCCGGTCGCCCGGCGTTCCGCGCACGGTGTTTGAGGCTTGCTCCGCGCGATCCCCGGTGGGGTGACA
>JBARCH010000046.1:0-6043 GCA_049793875.1 Pseudolabrys sp.
GCTGAAACTCGCGATGATGTCCTTCTGCAGATCGCCGCTTTGCCAGAGCGTGAATCCGGCTTTGATGACGGCGGACAATGGCGCGAAAAACAGCGGGTTGGTCAGGACGAAGCGCCCGATCAACTCCCAGGCGACCATGACCACCAGCACCGAGACGATTGAGCGCCGGGCCTTGCGCTTCGGCAGCCGCGCGAGCAGAAAGGGTAGGCGAAGCCGCGTCTTGTTCTGATCGTTCGTCAAAAGATGCGGCGTCATCTAAAATCCTCGAGCCGCTGCCACCAGGTAACTACGTGGTCGTTGCGTCGCACGGCGCATTCAGCGCGGCGGCGCCAGTGACGCCTTGAAATGGCTTACGATCTCATCCCGCGTGCCGCTGAAGATATTGTCGGCGGATTGAACGATTTTGACGATTTCCTCATAGGTCCAGATGCCAGCCGGACGGCCGAACGCGTGGGCGTGGATGGTCACGTCGATCTTCGCCACGTCGTCGCGCTGGCGGTTAAGGTAATCTAGTGTCGTTTTGAAAACGTCGATCATCTGGCTCGGCGGATTTCCATAGCGTATCTGCAGCGGCAGATCATTGACCTCCATCGTGAACGGCACGTTCACAATGGATTTGTCGCCAAATTCAAGCAGCGAAGGCAGGTCATCGCTGAGAGAGTCGCCGTGCCATGTATAGCCGGCTTCCGCCAGAAGGCGTCCGGTGTTGACGCTGGGCGTGCCGCGCGGCGAGATCCAGCCCCGCGCGCGGACGCCGCAGGCCTTCTCGATGAGCTCCGTAGTGCGTGTGATATTCTCGCGCTCCTGCTCCTCACTGAGCAGGACCGGCAGCACATCCATGGCGTAGGAATGGGCGATGATCTCGTGGCCCGCGCTGGCGATCGCCTTTACGCTATCGGGGAACCGCTCGGCCAGCACGCCACACACCATCACGCTGGTACGGACCCGCACGCGCTCAAGCATCTTGAGGATACGCCAGATCCCGCGGCGTGCACCATATTCGCCCCAGGAAAGGGCATTGGTATCGAGATTGCCAGGCGGCAGAGGATTGCCCATCGGGCCGATGCCGGGAGCCTTGCCCGCTGACCAGCCCTCGTAAGCGATCAAGAAAGTGACAGCGATGCTCTTGCCGCCGGGCCATGAAAAATTGGCTGGTGCCAAGATTTCCCGTGAATTTGTTCGCACATCCGCGTTCATATTGAATCTTCTACGTGCCTACTCAACGCTACACCGCAAATCCGAAACTCACAACCTCATCACTTAATAGTGCCGCAAAGCGTTTGCGAGTGGTCAAGAAATTAACATGCTGCTGGCCTATCCTGCTTCCTCAGCATAACTACCGATCAGCACTCAGCATAACGTACTGGTTTGAGAAGGGCTCACGCACCAATCAGGGCGGCCATGGCGAACCCAGCGGGCGATTTCGCAGACGAGAGCCCAATGCCGAACCGCAAGCACCACGCGGATGCTGGCAATCGACTCCTCACGCAACGCGCCGTAAGCATCCGTGCTTCATCCGGCGGTACCGCTTCAAAACTCCAACATTTGTTTTGGTTGTCAGGGTGGCCGATACAGGTGATATCAGCGGCCCAAATCTGGTTCAGGCCACATGGCTCGATACTTCTGGCGGGAAGTCCGGCCCATCGTAAGCGCTGTCCGTGATTGCCACTTAGCGACGCCGCGGACGCACGGTGAACTGCCTTTCTCGAAAACCATATCGGTAGACGGGAGGACTCGAACTAGTCTCTGCCAGGCCAACACCTCCCGTTTATCCGCAATGTCAGACATCGGGTTGCGCCGCCGTCCTTGAGCGTATTCGTCAGAACCTGGGAGGAGCGATATCTATCCTGAATGTCAACATTCATACTCTACCGCCCGTGGGACTGGGCATAGCGCAGAGTCGCCGCACGATTACTTTTCTGGCGGAACCGACACCTCGTGAACTTTCATTCCCAGAGCCACGGATGTGTAGTAGCCAAGCAAGGCTAGCACCTCCGCGATTCCCTCTCGCCCGATTGCCGCTGCAACATCGTCAAATTCCGCTTCAGGAATCTTGACGCCACTGACGAGGGCGGATGAAAACCGATAAACATATCGCTCGTGTTGATTAGCGAGCGTAGGTTCGTGAGCCGCCATAAGGTCGCGCAAAACCTCATCGGAAAGGCCCACTCTCTTTCCTTCCTTAATGTGAGCTTGCATCACATAGTCAGCCTGCCAATGCCGCGCGATCAGCAGAATACACAACTCAACTTCGCGCGAGGACAGCGACGAACGTTTGTTCAGGAAAGTCCCAAGCTGCTCCATGGCAGATGCGACCGCCGGACTATGAATCCAAATCTTGTAAGGTCCCAAAATACGACCACGGCCAGCGACCAGCCGGTCGAAGATCGTCGTTTGCTCGGGCGTAAGCACTTCTGGCGACAGATCGAGAAGACGACTCATCATCAACCTAGCTACTTTCCGATAACGTTTTCACAACGTATTTCGTACCGATTAGCACCGATAAAATCACCAGACACGCTTTTACGCGCGCCCAGGTCAAGTACCCCGCCGTCGCCAGCGAACTGGAACGGAGCGAGCCAGTGTCAATATCTCGCTGTTTGCAACACGCGCTCAGCGTCATCCCCTCTTCGGCTTCGTCAGTATTATATTGCATTTGCGCGGTATGATCCAGCGGTGCCAAGAATAGGTTACCGACATCTCGACATGGCCCGCGTTCAATCCAATCTATGCGAAACGGGTCGGCTCAATGGTGCCGACCCCGCAGCTTCATCATGCCTTCAAAATCGAAACTGAGGCAGTAGCACTGCAGGGATATCATGACGTCACCTAAGGTCATCGCACTCGAAGAGCACTTCACGTCGCCCAAACTGCGCGAGTTGCGCGGCGTGAAGGACAGCCCAGTGCAGCGCAAGCTGGATGATCTCGGCGCACTGCGCATTCGGGAAATGGACGAGGCGGGCATCGATCTGCAGGTCATTTCCGAGAACAATCCCGCCACTCAGAACATCGACGCGGAGAGCGCCGTCAAGTTGGCGCGTGCTTCCAACGACGTTCTGCACGCTGCCGTGCACACGCATCCTGATCGTTTCGCGGGTTTTGCGACCTTGCCAACGCCCGATCCGAAGGCGGCCGCTGACGAACTCGAACGCGCGGTAACCCGGCTCGGTTTCAAGGGCGCCATGATCATGGGGCTAACCCACGGCCACTTCATGGACGACAAGCGGTTCCGGCCGATCTTCGAGCGCGCAGCCGCGCTCGACGTGCCGCTCTATATTCATCCCACGCCTCCGCATCCCGCGGTACGGGAAGCCTATTTCAAGGAATTCCCGGTGCTTGCGGTCGCGCCGCTAGGCTTCACGCTCGAAACGCTCACCCATACCTTCCGTCTTATCGTCAGTGGGCTGTTCGATGAATTCCCGACACTCAAGATTATTGTTGGCCACCTCGGTGAGACTGCGCCGTTCCTACTCTGGCGCACCGACAACATCCTTGGCGAGCGTTCCCCGATGCCGCGTCGGTTCGCCGACTATTACCGCGAGCACTTCTGGCTTACGACCAGCGGTGCATTTTCCGATGCGGCGCTAACCTGCTCGATTGCTGAAATGGGTGCCGAGCGAATTCTGTTCTCGGTTGATTGGCCGTTCATGCTCAATCTTGCCGGGCGCACTTGGATGGATAAGGCGCCGATAAGCGACGAACATCGGACGCTGATCTTCGGCGTCAATGCCAAGAAGCTGCTGAAATTGCCGTGATACGAAAAATCGCTGTGTGTACCGAGAACCTCATCCGTGTTGATTAGCCGGAGGAACCACGACAGCCAACAGAGAAGAGCGTCGACGCGCGCACTACACCTTTGCAATACAGAACATCGAAGGCATCCCGCTCCCCTTTATCCGCGTAGCTGCAATCGATTAGGCGCTAACACCTGACTTTTGGCCACAGATTACAGACGGTCACTGTGCTTTGAAGCCCCGAGTTATTCAGGCCGCGGTGAGACCGCCGTCGATCACGATGGTCTGACCAGTGATCGATGTGGCCGCAGGCCCGGCTAGGAAGGCCACCGCGCCCGCAATTTCCTCAGCAGTAGCGAGGCGATGCAACGGAACGCGCTTGAGCATCGCATCCATATAGGCCTTGTTGGAGGCGCGCGCTGCCCGCGACGGTGACGGAGTATCCAGCCGGCCGGGTGCCACGGCGTTGACGGTGATATCGTGCTTCGCCCACTCAATCGCGAGCATGCGGGTCATTTGCAGAAGCGCGGCCTTACTGATGCCGTAAGCGGAGCGCTCCGGCGCACCAACTAACGCGTGCACGGAGGCGATCGTTATGATCCGGCCGGACGCTTGCCGCTCGATCAGATGTCGCCCGATTTGCTGCGTGAGAAAGAATGTGCCGGTGAGATTGGTCGCGATTAATTCATCCCATTCGTCGCGCACGACATCGAGCGCGCTGCGCCGAAGGTTTGCGCTGGCATTGTTGATTAGTACATCGATACGCCCAAAATGATCGAGCGCTTTGATGACCATCGTCTCGATGCTCTCTTGCGAGCGTAAGTCGAGTTCGATCACGAGAACATTTCGTCCGAATTTAGACAGATCGCCCAGCGTCGCCGCGAGGTTTGGTGCGCGCGTCGCCGTCAAAACGAGATCGAATCCGTCGCGCGCCAGCGCCAGCGCGCTGGCGGCGCCGACGCCGTAGGAGGCCCCAGTGACGACGGCAACCCTTTTCGAATCGTTCTGCACGATGATTGCGTTATCCCTTCAATCCGCTGCAATTACGCCCAACCGCGCGGTTCACCCTTAATGCTCTGTGCTGCCGATAATTTCCCCATCAGAGCTTGAGTTTCCGTCTCGTTATAGGCCAGCAAGGGCGGACGCGGGCTGCCACAGTCGCGACCCATGGCACGCATGGCCGCCTTGAGGCCCGCTGCACTCGTATCTTGGAAGGCGCGGAAGACGATCGCAGCATCCTCCTGGGCTCGGCGCGCGTCCTGATAGTTCTCGGCGCGACACTTGGCGTAGAGTTCGCCCACTAGACATGGCGACACCGTCGCGAGAGCCGACAGCAAGCCGGTCGCGCCGATGGCGTGCGCTGAGATCATGAATTCAGTGCCGGACACGAATTGAAAATCGGGCCGCATGGCGCGCGCGACGCTAACGACCTCGATCATATATTGCCAGTCGAGGCTGGCATCGATCAATCCGGTAAAATTCGGCAAGCAGGCGATGAGATCGCCCACTGACTTGCTGGCGAACTCGACCTCGCTCATCTCATTTGGCGAGTTATAGACGAAGAATGGCAGTTCGCCGACGGCCCCGATCGCGGCGAAGTGCTCGACCAGCATGGATTGCGGCGGCGTCCAATAATATGGGACCGACGCGACGATCGCAGCGGCTCCGGCTCGCCGTGCATGCGAGGCAAGCGAAGCGGCGATGGTGGTGCCGGCCTCGCTGACATTCACGATAATCGGAACCTGACCTCTCACATACTTGATGGCGAAGTCTAGGAGCGCCTTGCGCTCTTCGACCGCCAGACTCACGGATTCGCCCGCGTGCATCGGCAACGCCAGGCCTTCCGCGCCATTACTCAGATGGAAATCGAGCACTTTTCCGTAAGTGCTATAATCGATGCCGCCACCAGCAAAGGGCGTGAGCGGCGCATGAACCAGACCGAAGGTGAAAGCAGCCACGTTTTGTCCTTTCGATTACCAGCCGTGGGGCTCGCTCTGGACGATACCAAGCTCCTCAAGGCGCTTCTCGATAAATTTAATCCGTCCCGGCGAAGCGGTCGGCAACGGCGGGCGCGTGGGGCCGACGGGGCGGCCCATGATGACACAACCGCCTTTGAGCGATGACGGATATTGATCGCGGAACAGCAGCCAGAGCTGCGAGAGTGTATATTGTAGCTCTCGCGCGCGCGCCCAATTGCCACTGACACAGGATTCGTAGAGGTCAACGCAGAGATTGGGGCAGACCGCGCCGGCGGAGGAATAAGAGCCGGCGCCACCGAGTGGGATCGACGGCAGCAGATATTCCACGCC
>JBARCH010000047.1:0-19333 GCA_049793875.1 Pseudolabrys sp.
GTCGCCAGAGTCACGGTTTGCCAGCCGCTTGCCGTGGCGTTGCTGAAGGTCGCGCTGGCGAGTTTCGTTCCGGTCGCGGTCCACAGGTCGAGCAAGTCCGGGCCGGTGTCGCTGGCGCTGCGGTAGAATTTCAGCGCGGTGATCTGACCGGCAGCAGAGGATGTGAACTTCATGCCGACTTCAAGCGGCGTGCCGTCATTCAGGCTGGTCTGCGCCGGGGTGCTGGACGCGGTGAACAGGCTCGGCCCTGACGAGCCCGTGACGTTGAGACTCAACGTGGTTGGGTTCAGTGTCGAATTGACACTGTCATCGGTCGCGCGCGCGGCGATGACTTGTGTACCGGGTCCCGCGGCGGTCCACGTGTAGCTCCAATTCGTCGTTCCCACCGCCGGATGCCAGGTTGTGCCGCCGTCGGTCGAAATCTCGACGCCGGCGACACGGCCGCCGACGTCCGCAGCAGTACCCGTGATGGCCACGGTCTGGCCCTGATTGACGTTCGTGCCGCCGGTCGGGGAGGTAATCGCAATGCTTGGTGCGGTGTGATCGCTGGATGCTTGGGCAATCACCAGACTGGCCTGAAGCGTCCCGGGCTGGACGCCCATGTCGGCGAACAGGTTGACCATCGACTGCTGCACGGCCGGGCTGACCGGCGCCGTAAGGCCGCGATAAGGGGCGTATTGATTCGACAGTCCCCAAGACCACATGACGGTGCCAGCGCCAAAGACCAGGGCTCCGCTCGTGGTGTCGCGATAGAGTGTCAGGCTGTGCGTTGCCGTGCCCGCGCCCGTTGTCGCTCCGTTGTCCAGCAGCAGTGTGTTGACGTTTTCTGTCGTCGATGAAAGGTCAATCAGTCCATCCGGCCGGAATCCATTGTCGAGATCGCTATCCCACTCGTAGCCGAGCAGGCGAGTCAGCGTTCCTCCATTACCGCTGGCAATGCTCGTATTGGCCCAGAAGCGGAGTTGCGACATGCTGGCGGGAACGGAGATGTTGTCGAGAGAGCCGAAATCATCCACGGTGAAGATCGTTCCGGAGAGCGAATTTTCCGGGGTTCCAGGCCCATAGACGGGATCGCGAAATAGGCCCGCTCCGCCGTTTGCCGTCCCATTCGGATCGAGCTGCGTCCCGTTCCAAATATCTTTGTACTCCACGATCGTTCGATTGGCCGTATGGCTGGAATCGAAACTCGGTGCGAGCGAGACATCCCAATAGATTTGGTTGCCGCTGAGGAAAGCGAGATCGACACCCGCATCTGCCGCGGCCTTTACATTGGCGAATTGTGATTGCGACCAGTATTCGTCATGGCCGACGTCGATGTAGGCATTGGTATTGAGCAGCAATCCGCCGTTCGTCGCAGAATCGATGCCGGAGATGTAGTTGAGATCGTAACCGTTCTGCTCCATCCAATAGATCGCGGCGTACTCCTCGCCGAACAGGAAATCCTGTGGCCCGGCCTCGTTGGACGTAGAATTCATGTCGATGGGACGATTGTAGCTGACTGCGTAAGCGCGGTCGTTCTGTCCGCCCGGGCCTTGATACAAATTATATCCGCCCCAGGGGTTATACGCTTCCCAGGTCGTATCGCTGGTCTGAAACAAAATGCCCGAGGTCGTGCCGTCATTGCGGACGACGAACGGAATCATGTTCTGGAAATTGCCGGTATCCGTTGTCAGCTTGGCGAAGTAGACCCCCGACACGGCCGTACTCGGAATCGCCCATGAATCCGTAACCGACCAGTTGCCTGCGTCGACGGTGTTGGTTGCGTCATTGAAGATCGGGTCCGGCTGATTGTCCGCACCGCTATGATGCGTTGTCGAGATGAGCCGCGCGCCGTTCCCGCCGTAATAGCCGAGCCGGTAGATATCGAGAGTGTAGCCGCTCGAAGCGGTGTCGATCTTGAATGAGACCGATTGTCCTGCATTGGTGCTGATCTGCGTTGCGAAACCTTCGATCTGCGAATCACCCTCATTGGCGATCGAGCCGTGAATCGCCCATACGCTCTTGGGCGTACCCGCTTGGAGATTTTCTGTTACAATTTTATTGGGGGCATCGGTGAATGTCGTGATTGCAGTCTGGCCGTCGGAGACTGCGGTGATCTGCAACAGGGCGCCGGTGGCGCTGCCATTGGCGGGGACTTGCCATCCAGCGACAACGGTACCGTTGACGAGGCCATCGGCATCGCCCGGGCCGCCATCCGTAATACTGAACGGGGCATAGACATCGGCAATGCCGTTAACGCCGGGATTGCTCGCGACGTCGGCGACTTGGAATGTGACCGGGCTTGCGGAATTGACACCGGTCACGGTGAAGGTCGCCGAACTGCCCGGCGCGTAGTCCGCTTCGTCGGTCGTGACGGCCATCGATCCCATTGCGGACGAAGCCGCATCCGTTCCGTTGCCGGACGAGGATGGGAGTAGCGATGTTGTGTCGAATACGGTCGACGGCCCATCTTCCGCCGTCGCCATGAGGTTTGACTGGCCTTCGTTCTGCAATGACGAAGGCAACGTGCTGTCGTGTGCCATCGCTACCGCGGCTGCGCTGATAACGATACCGTTGACTGACGGCGCACTGGCAACCGTCACGTCTGTCGGAGCGCGGCTCTCGTCCCGCCGTTGTTGAGGGCCGGCGGGATCTCGCTGCAAATTTTGTCCGCGCTCGTCATCGATGGTCTTGCGCCGCTTTGCCTTGGCTTCGGCCGGCAACTTCCCCGTCGCTGTGTCCAATAGCGACGACCCGATACCTAACAAGTGATCATCATTATACATGACATGACTCGCTGAAGTTCAGAGATTTAAACTGTTGATTTAATTTATGCCACGATCTGCGACGAGGCAAGAATCCTTTTCAATATTTTATAATTATCTCTGTTCCACAAGAGCGGGTGGGCCTACCTCCATACCGCTATGTATTGCCAGTTATTTGCGCATGTGGGACCTAAGTCGCATTGCGCCCCTGCGGTCATTCATAATTTTCTGCAGACGTTTATATTTATAAAATTAAATCTTGGATTGACATCACAAATTAAATATCGAAGAATAATTGAATATTTAAAAGCAGGCGAGGCGCGGCATGCTCAACGAGATCGCAGCCTCTTTAGCGCTCCCGGAAAAGCGGCGCATGTCGGCATTCCGATGCCGGCCAAACCGGTTGAGCCCTTTCAGCCCCGACGCGCGCGACGCCCTCGCGGTAACCCGCAACACATAGGAACGGACGATGCACAGGGAACTCTATACGGATGGAATCGAGGAAATTACGGTCACCGGCACGATCGTGCGTGTCGATCTTGTCTCTCTCTCGCCGACCGAACGCGACGCAAACAACCAGCCCAAGAAGGTGTTCCGGCAGCGGCTCATATTTTCCGCCGAAGGCTTCGCGAATTCGGTCGATGTGATGCAGAACGCGCTGCGGGGACTGGTAGAGACCGGCGTTATCACGCGCGCGCATCCACGCCTGGCGGCGTCGACGCCGAATGCAAACGAAAGCAATTCAAGCGAAAACCAGGCAACTCCCGCCGCTTCAAGCGATTTCAGGCAGCCGAATGTCTCTCCAAATTTCAGCTGATGTCGAAACCCGCGACATAGCCGCATCGGACGAAAGTGTGCCGAAGCTTTTAGTGTCGCAACCGCAGACCGCACTCCAGTGTCTGGTCAAGGTTGCGATGCATCACGGTATCGATCTCACGGTCGATCGCCTCCGCCACGCCTATGCCGTCGGGGAGGGCGCGGTCTCACGGCAACTCTTGCTGCGCATGGCGAAAGAAACCGGCCTGCGGGCACGCAGCGCGCGGATGACGTGGGATGCCATGTGCCATATGGGTCAGGCCTATCCTGCGCTTGCTTTACTTGCCAACGGCAACTGGGTCGTTGTGCTCGCGGCCGGCAAGGATGAGGCGGACAACGATGTCCTGCACATTCTCGACCCTGTAGCCGAGCGGCCGGAGCCGCTGGTTGTCGGTCGAAAGGGATTCTGCGGCAATTGGCATGGCGACGTCGTCCTGATCAAGCGGAGTCGTGCATCGTCCAGGTCGGACGTGCCGTTCGGCTTCCGCTGGTTTATTCCTGAACTCTTTCGGGAACGCCGGTTGTTCGCCGATGTCGCCGTGGCGGCGATATTGCTTTACGCGCTGGGCCTGATCCTTCCCATCTTCTTTCAACTGGTGATCGACAAGGTCCTCGTCCATGAGAGTTTCATGACCCTCTATGTTCTGGTCGCCGGCGCTGCCGTCGCTCTGACATTTGACGGGGTCTTCAATCTCCTTCGTCGCTATCTTCTGATCTATGCGACCAACAAGATCGATATCCGCGTCGCGACAAAGACGTTTGGCCATCTCCTTAGTCTGCCGATCACTTTTTTTGAGGGAATTTCGGCTGGCGTGTTGGTCAAACACATGCAGCAGGCGGCGCGCGTCCGCGAATTCCTCACCGGCCGACTTTTCCTGACAATGCTCGATGCCTTGTCGCTGTTGGTGTTCATCCCGGTTCTTGCGCTCTACAGCGTGAAGCTGACCTGCCTGGTGCTCGTCTTCACGGGACTCAGCGCTCTGGTCGTGACGGTGCTCGTCGGGCCGTTTCGGCGTCGCCTGCTCAGCCTTTACCAGGCCGAGGGCGAGCGGCAGGCCCTGCTGGTTGAAACCGTGCACGGGATGCGGACAGTCAAGTCGCTCGCCATGGAGCCGTTACAGGGCAGGAACTGGGACGATCGCTGCGCGCAATCGGTGACCACACGTTTCAGCGTCGAAAAGCTGTCGGCCGTGGCGCAGTCGATCACCGGGCTGCTCGAGAAATTGATGATGCTGGGCATCATCGGGTTCGGCGCGCTCTCCGTCTTCAACAACGAGATGACGATCGGCGCGCTCGTGGCCTTCAACATGCTCGCCGGTCGTGTGTCGGGGCCGCTGCTCCAAATGGTCACGATGGTGCATGAATATCAGGAGGTGGCGCTTGCGGTGAAAATGCTCGGCGAGGTCATGAACAAGAAGCCGGAGCGGGAGGGTAAGCGCGACGGCCTGTGCCCCGATCTGAGCGGAAAGATCGAGTTCGAAAATGTGTCCTTCCGCTATGGCACTGACGGTCCGCCGGCGCTGAACGACATTTCATTCACGATTCCCGCCGGCAGCGTGTTCGGCATTGTCGGCCGCAGCGGTTCGGGCAAGACGACCCTGACGCGGCTTATCGCCGGCCTCTATCCGATCCAGGAAGGACTGCTGCGCGTGGACGGGTACGACGCGCGCGAACTGGATCTCGTCCATGTCAGGAAAAGCCTCGGGATCGTGCTGCAAGACAACTTCCTGTTCCGCGGCACGGTGCGCGAGAATATCGCCTGCGCCAAGCGTGACGCGACGTTTGAGGAAATCGCGCAGGCGGCGCGACTTGCCGGCGCCGATGAGTTCATCGAACGTCTGCCGCGCGGCTTCGATACGATGCTCCAGGAAAATGGTGAAAATCTCTCGGGCGGCCAAAAACAGCGGCTTGCCATCGCGCGGGCGCTGATCACCAATCCGCGCCTGCTGATCCTGGATGAAGCGACAAGTGCGCTCGATGCCGAAAGCGAAATGATAGTTCGCAGGAATCTCCGGGGCATTGCGCAGGGGCGCACGGTCATCATCGTCTCGCATCGGCTTTCGATGCTTACCGATACGAATGCGATTCTGGTCATCGATCGGGGCCGCATCGCCGACATCGGCCGCCACGATCAACTCCTGTCGCGCTGCACGACCTATCGGCAGCTTTGGAGTCAACAGATGAAGCAGGCCGCATGACAGGCACCTTGCCGTCGAAACCTGTCTCCGCGCAGGCTGTCCCGCGCAGGGTATTCTGGCGCCCACGTCGCCGGAAGGCGGCGCCCGCCCGGCCGAACGTTATTTCAGAGTTTCAATCCGATGCGGTGGAGATCGAGGAGCGCGCGCCGCCGCTCGTGGCGCACCTCACTCTCTATTGCGTCATGGCCCTGATGCTCGCGGCCGTCGCATGGGCGTCGTTTTCCCATGTCGACATGATCGTGACGGCGCCGGGGAAGCTCGTCACCACGACGCCGACCATTGTCGTCCAGCCGCTCGAAACGTCGGTCATTCGCGAAATGCACGTCAAGGCCGGCGACGTTGTAAAGCGCGGCCAGGCGCTTGCCACGCTCGATCCAACATTTTCGCAGGCCGACGTAGACCAATTGCGCAAGCGCGTCAGCGCGCTGGATAGTGCGATCGCCCGTCTCGCCGCCGAGATGAACGGCCGCGATTTCGCCGCCGAGGATGCCGCCGATTCCGATCGGGCGATTCAACGCAGGATATTTTTGGAGCGGAAGGCCTATTATGATGCGTCGTTGCGGAATTACGATGCGCAGATCGCAAGCGCAGAAGTGAATCTCAAGACGTCGAAAGTCGAAGACGGTCTGCTGGCGCAGCGTCTTGATACGCTGAACGCCATCGAGCGCATTCGCAAGATATTGGCTGACAAGGAACTGGGATCGCGGCTCAACCTGCTGGCGTCACAGGACGCGCGCCTCGACGTGGAAAATAGCCTGTCCCGCGTTCGCGGCAGCGAGGAGGACTATGCGCATCGCCTGGATAAAGTGAAGGCGGAGCGTCATGTCTTCATCGACGATTTTCGTCGCACCGCTTATCAGGAACTCGTGGATGCGCGCGCCAAGCGAGACAGTTCCGCCGAAGATCTCAGGAAGGCCGATCTGCGCCGGAAACTTATTGTTTTGACGGCTCCCGTCGACGCGGTCGTGCTCGAGATTGCCAGTCGATCCGTCGGCTCGGTCGCGCGGGAGGCGGAGACATTGTTCTCGCTCGTGCCGCGCAACGTGCCCCTGCAAGCCGAAGTCAACGTCGATGGCAAAGACATCAGCCGCGTCGCGGTCGGCCAATTAGTGCGGATCAAATTCGATGCGTTTCCATTTCAGAAATACGGCACCGAATCCGGAACGGTCCGCGTCATCAGCCGGGATTCATTTGCGCCGGAGGCTAAGGCCGATCGATCCAGTCAAATGCCGGCCCATTATCGCGTTCTGGTCGACTTGAGCGGCGCCGAATTGCACGGGATGCCGGAAAATTTTCATATGATTCCGGGCATGACGGTTATGGCGGAGCTGAACGCCGGAAGCAGGAGCGTCATCTCCTATTTCCTTTACCCGCTTCTCCGCGGATTGGATGAGAGTATTCGAGAGCCCTAGAATCGTTCCGGGAAGGGACGAACTGCATCAGATTCAAACGTCAAAGCCCAAAAACGCAAAAAGGCAGGCGCGGAGAATGCTCCGCACCTGCCTTGGCCCCGGAGGGTCCGGTCTAAGCCGTCAGATCGCTTCTTTGAGTTCCTTCGACGCGCGGAAGGCAACCTTCTTGCTCGCCTTGATCTGAATCGCTTCGCCTGTGGCCGGGTTGCGCCCCATGCGCGCGGCGCGCTTGCGCACTTGCAGAATGCCGAGGCCGCCGATGCGGATGCGCTCGCCCTTCTTCAGATGCTTGACGAT
Organism: Pseudolabrys sp.; assembly: GCA_049793875.1. Lineage (GTDB taxonomy): Bacteria > Pseudomonadota > Alphaproteobacteria > Rhizobiales > Xanthobacteraceae > Pseudolabrys. Next base: position 7,468 of record JBARCH010000047.1, read on the forward strand.
ATTACCGATGAAATCGCCGAGCACGGTCTCTGCCTGCTTCTTCGACATTTCGTGCTCTTCAGCCATCGCCGCAGCGAGATGCTTCAAAGTAACCGTTGTCGGCGTCGATTTTCCAGGAGCCGTTGCCATTGGAGGACCCTCCTCGTTGAAATTACGTGCCGGGCGAAACGCCAAGCATGCCTGCCCGCATAGACGATTCGGGGGCGGGCTGACCATCGAATCTTACCGATAAATAGGGCTTTTTCGCAATTTTCGGTGGGAAGTGACGCTGTCCTTGACTCGGCTAAATGCGGCCTATAACTCCCGCAGACGCCCGCGGGGGCGTAGCTCAGTTGGTTAGAGTGCCGGCCTGTCACGCCGGAGGTCGCGGGTTCGAGCCCCGTCGCTCCCGCCAGTTTATTAAATATTTTCAATGCCTTATCCCTATACCTAAATTTGCGATTCAACGCTGCCGCCGCTGCGATTCGACTCCTTGGCCTTTTCCCGGTTGCTTGAGCACGTCATGCCAATGTCCGTAGAAGCGCTCTTCTTCGATGTGTTCGGAACGCTGGTGGACTGGCGTTCGTCGGTTGCGCGTGAGGCTGAGAAAATTCTCGCGCCGATCGGGAAATCCCTCGACTGGCTTGCCTTCGCGGACGCCTGGCGCGGTCAGTACCAGCCGGGGATGGAGGAGGTTCGATCGGGCCGCCAGCCGTTCAGCAAGCTCGACGTCCTTCATCGGCGCAATCTTGAGCACATCCTTCCGCAATTCGGTCTGCAGGACTTGGGCAATGCGATTCTGGACGAATTGAATCTCGCCTGGCATCGGCTCGATCCCTGGCAGGACGTGCCTGCCGGCCTGGCGCAGCTCAAACGGAAATTCTGGCTGGCACCTGTGTCGAACGGAAACATCGCCTTGATGGTCGATCTCGCGCGTCGCAATAATTTTCCCTGGGACGCAATTCTCGGCGCCGAAGTCGCGCGCGATTTCAAGCCAAAGCCTCAGGTCTATCTTGCAGCGTGCGACGCTTTCGGCCGGAAGCCTGAGCAGTGCATGATGGTGGCCGCGCACAGCAGCGATCTGGCGGCGGCGGCAAAACTCGGACTGCGCACGGCGCACGTCGCGCGGCCAAACGAATACGGACCCAATACGGGCGAGGGCGCGCCGACCATGAAAGCGGATTACGCGGCGAAAAGTCTGCTCGATCTGGCCGATCAGCTAGGAGCGTAGGCGTGCGGCGGTGAACTGGGCGAGCGCGCGCCGCCGTCTACCCGCGGTAGACCAGTTCAGGCTGCGAGAAGAAGCTCAGCAGGATATGATAGACCATCATGTAATTTTTCTGCTGAAAACTGGCGTGCGAGATTCCTGCCATCACAGTGAACTGCTTGTCGGGGTTCGGCAGCTTTTCGAAAAACTTCAGCAAGTCCTGCATCGAGGCGATGCCGTCGAACTGCCCACGCATGATCAGGGTCGCCGCTGCGATCTTTTCCGGGTTTACGACCGGCAGCTTTGAGCACATGTCGATGTACGTGCCGGTCGGCACGCTGTCGTCCAGCGCGCAGACCGCATCGGCGAAAGCGTCGATGACGTGGCGTTCCGCGGTGTCCGGATGATCGCGGTCGAACACCGACCGGATGAAATCCCTGTTCATCGGCCGCCGGCTTTTCGACAGGAATTCCGGCAGCCTTTTCTTGCGCTCGGCAAGGGTCGGGGAACCTTCGCCGGTCCAGACCATGGCGTCGAGCGCAAGGCGCGCCACCATTTCCGGATGCCGCTCCGCGAACATGGCCGCGCGCAAGGCGCCTGAGGATATTCCGTAGACGAGAAACGGACGTTTCCCGCGTAGCTTCTGGATGTATTGGGCGGCTGCAAAACAGTCGTCGGCGCCTTGCGAGATCGGGGCGTTATTGTCGCGGTCCTTGGTCGAGCGGCCATAGCCTTCCATATCGACGCACCAGCAATCGAAGCCGTGGCGGGCAAAGAAGTCCATTGCGGAGGAATCCGGTCGTCCCGGAATCTGGAGATCGAAGGTCGGCTGGGACGCCATCGAGGAGCCGTGCACGAAAAGGATCGTGCCGGTGCTTTTTGCCGGATCACCGGCGCATTTCTCAAACAGGAATAACTTGGCGTCACCCTTATTGGTCCAATGCTCCTGGCCCGTGATTGCCGCCGCTGCCGCCGATTTCATCTCGTTCATTGCTGCACCTTCGTGTCGCAGGCCCGCTTCGCCGGCCTATTGGAATATCTCGTTGAACTTCTTCTTCACGCCGGCCGCTTCCTTCTCGACCCGGTCGTAGTCAATCGGCATCGGCTTGACGTCGGCAAGGCGCGGGCTGTCCTTCGGCGGCGCGACGTCGAGCCGCGCGGCATAGCCGCCATCCTCCGGGAAAAGTTTTTGCGCGGCATCACTGACCATGAAGTTGGCGAAGGCCTTTGCGGCGTTCGGATGCGGCGAGCCTTTAATGATGGCGGTCGGTGAGGGAATGATGAACGTGCCGTCCGCCGGGTAGATGGTCTTGATCGGGTGGCCTTGCGCACGCGCGTCGGCCGCGTAGCTGTCGAGCGCACCAACCGCGATCGCGCGCTCGCCGCTTTTGACCATGTCCGTGACCTGCTGGTTTCCCTGCACGATCATGATGTCGTTTTTCCTGAGCTGCTCGTAGAAGCTCCAGCCAAGCTTGCGTGAGAGAGTCGAAACCACCATTAATTGCAAGGCGGTGAACGACGGGTCGGTCATCACCAGCTTGCCCTTGTATTTGGGATTGACGACGTCGGTCCACGTCTTCGGATAATCGCCTTCCGCAACCTTGTCGCTGCGGACATAGATGACCATCATGTTGAGCCGCTGCGCCACGTAATCGCCGTTCGGGTCCTTGGCGACGTCAGGCACCTTGTCGAAAGCCGCCGGCTTGAACGGCACAAAGACGCCATCCTTGGCGAGCTTGGCCGAGGCAGCCGGATCGGACGTCGTCATGACGTCGGCGGCGTTCAGGCCGCTCTGATGCTCCTGCATGAAGCGGCGCAGGATCGCCGAACCGCCGGAGCGAAAAAGCTCGACGTGGATCCCGGTCTGGGTCTCGAACAGCTTGGAAAGTTTTTGCGCGGTTTTTATCGGCGTCGACGTATACCAGACGACCTTGCCTTCTTTCTTGGCGGCGGCAGTGTCTACGGTGTCGGCGGCATAGGCCGGCGCAATCTGGATGATCGCCAGGGCGACGAGTGCGGTTTTGAGCCAGTTTCTGGTCATTATTGTTTTCCTCCACATCGATCGTTTAACGGGGTGTCTCCGTTTGCGCAAAAACGCTGACGGCGTCGGGCGCGGCCGATACTTCCACGCTATCGCCAATGGCAAAATTGATCTTCGGATGAGTTTGCACGCGCAGGCAGTGATCTTCCAGCATCACCTGATACTCGCTGATATTGCCGAGAAACGTGTGGTCGACAATCTTGGCGTGAGCCTGGCCGCCTTTCTCGACGCGGCTCAGCAGGATTCCTTCCGGCCGCAACGCCACGTCGACCACGCTTCCGGATTGCATGCCGGCGGGCAGGTCGGCTGCGATGCGGACGTTGCCCGCAATTTGCACCTCTCCTTTGCTCCCGTTGGCGGTGAGCACGCGTCCCGGCAACAAATTCACGTTGCCCATGAAATCGGCGACGGTCCGGTTGGCCGGACGGTCATAGACCTCGCGCGGCGTGCCGAATTGCTGCAGGCGGCCCCTATGAATGACGGCGATCTGGTCGGACAACGCCAGTGCCTCGGCCTGATCGTGGGTGACATAGATGAAGGTGATGCCGATGCGCCGCTGCAATTGCTTTAATTCGGTGCGCATTCGTTCCCGCAATTTGGCGTCGAGATTGGAAAGCGGCTCATCGAGGAGAAGGATGTCCGGCTCGACCACGATGCTTCGCGCCAACGCGACGCGCTGTTGCTGCCCGCCAGAGAGTTCATTGGGCAGGCGGCTCTCGTAGCCGACGAGATCGACGAGGCCGAGTGCCTGTTCGACCAGGTCGCGCGCTTTTGCCGCAGGCACTTTGCGCAGCTTGAGTCCGAACACGACGTTCTCGAATACCGTCTTGTGCGGCCATACCGCATAGTTTTGAAACACCATGCCCATGCCGCGATGCTCGGGCAGAACCAGCGTGTCCTTCGACGAGATCAGCCGTCCGTCGACATGGATGGTGCCGGAGTCGGGTGTCATGTAGCCGGCAATCAGACGCAGGGTTGTGGTCTTGCCGCACCCGCTGGGGCCCAACAGCGTGACGAATTGACCGTCGCGGATCTCAAGATCGAGATCGTTGATGGCGGGCATGCCAGCCTGATTGTAGCGTTTGGATATTCCGGAGAGCGTTATGCCAGCCATACGATGTTCACACCTTACGCGGGTTTGTATTCCAGCCGCTGGCGGGTCCGTTCTCCGCCGAGACGGTTGGCCAGCAGGATAGCAGCGCTGATGATGACGATATTGACGATGGCGAGTGCGGCGACTGCTTCGCTCGATCCCGTCTCGTAGAGATTATAGACAGCAACTGCGAGCGTTATCGATTTCGACGAAAACAGCAGGATCGACGCCGACAGTTCCTGGATGGCCGGGACAAAGATCAAAAGCCAACCGGCGAAAAGACCGGGACGGATCAACGGCAAGGTCACTTCGCGCATCGTCACGCCCCAGGATGCGCCAAGGATGCGGGCGCTTTCCTCAAGCGTTGGATCAATTTGTTGCAGCGATGAATTCGCTGCCCGCAGACCGAGCGGAACGTAGCGGCCGGTGTAGGCAAGCAGCAGAATTGCCAGCGTGCCATAGAGCGCGATCGGCATGGCGAGCCAGAACTGGATCAACGCAACCGCCATGACGATGCCCGGCAAGCCGAGCGGGATGAGTGCGGCATAATCGAGCAGCCGCCGTCCGGGGACAGTCGTGCGCAGATCGATCCAGCCGATGATTGTGCCGAGCACGATCGACAGTGTTGCGGCCAGCGTCGCCAATATCAGGCTGTTGACGATGGCGCGCCGCGTAACGTCGTAATCGATCAGCACGAACTTGTAATTCGCCAGAGTCAGGTTTTTCCAGAAGTCGAGCCCCCACGATTTGGAGAGCGATACCGCGATCAGTGCCGCGTAAGGCAGAAGGATCGCAACAATGAATACTGCAACGGCGAAGCCAAGCAGTGCCCAGCGCGTGGCTCCGAGATCGATCAGTTGCGGTCGCGATCCTTTTCCCGCGAGCGTGACGAAGGACCGCCGTGCGAGAAACCTGCGCTGCAGGAACAATGCAGCGACCGTAATGAGGATGAAGACGAGCGAGAGCGCCGACGCAAGGCCGTATTCCGGCGGATAGTCGAATAGTGCGTAGATGCGCGTCGACAGGGTGAAGATGCGGCCCGGCAGGCCGATGATCGCTTGCGAGCCGAACAGCGCAATCGAATTGACGAACGCAATCAGCGTTCCCGACAAGATCGCCGGCGCGACCAGCGGTGCGGTAATTGACAATGCCGTGCGCCATTTGCTGGCGCCGAGGATTTCCGCCGCTTCTTCGTACGACGCGTCCACCGATTGCAGCGCCGTCACCGCGAGCAAATACACGAAAGGGAATGTGTGCAGGACGGTGACCAGCACCAATCCCTTCATCGAGAAGATGTTGAAGGTGAGCCAGGAGACGCCGAATGCCTCGCGCATCAGATGGTTGATGAGGCCTGCATTCGGGCTGAACAGGTTGACGAAGGCAATCGCGGTCAGGAACGGCGGAGACAGATAGGAAAGCGTGGCGGTGACCCGGATGAAAGGCTTTCCCGGAACGTTTGTGCGGGATACGGCCCAGGCGAGGGGGACGCCGATAAGGACGCTGAACAGGCCCGTCCATGCGCCGAGGATCAGGCTGTTGAAGAGCGCCTGCCGGTAGAGCCGGCCGGTGGCGGCCTCATAAAAAAAAGAAAGGCCGAGGCCGTCGGGCGTGCGCACGCTGCCAATGAATAATGAGCACAACGGCAAGACCACAAGAATGACGAGGCAAAAAACCGCGCCCCCCATGATCAGCCGGTCGAACCGCAGCCAGCCGTACCGGCCCGGCCGCGGCGCGGAAAAAGCATCGCCGGCGCTTTCTACGCCTGATGTCATGAATGTTCCTTCGCGAAGGGATATCCGCGCGGCGCATCTTCGAGGTCCGCGCGGCGCTGTCAATCATGCCGCAGCGCTAAGGCCTTATGAATCGTCCACAATTTCCTTGATCGGAAACGGCGTCATCGCGGCGGTATCGGCAATGTCGGCTTGCCACCCCTGAAACACTGGGGTAAGCCTCAGCCCGCTCCCGTCCGTGAGCCGAATCCTCCGATGACAAGGGCGATTTCGTGCGGGGCTGCGGCGCCGTTCGCGCGCCGTTGTGCAGTCCAGGGCGGGCGTCAATCCGGGTCGGGGCAGGGATGGGCTGAGGTCGCCGATGAGCGAATTATTGCTGGATTACCTTCCTTTGGTTGTCTTCATCGCGGTCGCGCTCGGCCTCGGCCTTGCGCTGTTGATCGCGCCCTTCATCGTGGCTTACCGCTCTCCCGATCCTGAAAAGCTGTCGGCCTACGAGTGCGGCTTCAACGCGTTCGACGACGCACGCATGAAGTTCGACGTGCGGTACTATCTGGTCGCCATTTTGTTCATCATTTTCGACCTTGAGGTGAGTTTCCTGTTCCCTTGGGCGGTGTCGTTCAAGGAGGCCGGTGCGTACGGCTTTTGGGCGATGATGATCTTCCTTGGCGTGCTGACGATCGGCTTCATATATGAGTGGAAGAAGGGGGCGCTCGAATGGGATTGATTTGCCCATGAGTATCGTCGCACCCGCGGCCACCGGAATCCTTGACCCGCGCACCGGCAAATCGGTCGGCGCGGACGATTCATTTTTCGTCGGCATGAACAATGAGCTTGCCGACAAGGGCTTCCTTGTCACGGCCGCCGACGACCTGATTACCTGGGCGCGCACCGGCTCGCTGATGTGGATGACGTTTGGCCTGGCCTGCTGCGCGGTCGAAATGATGCAGATGTCGATGCCGCGCTACGATGCCGAGCGTTTCGGCTTTGCGCCGCGCGCTTCGCCGCGGCAGTCGGACGTGATGATCGTCGCCGGCACGCTGACCAATAAAATGGCGCCGGCGCTGCGCAAGGTTTACGACCAGATGCCGGAGCCGCGTTACGTGATCTCGATGGGATCCTGCGCGAATGGCGGCGGCTATTATCACTATTCCTATTCGGTGGTGCGCGGCTGCGACCGTATCGTGCCGATCGACATCTATGTGCCGGGCTGTCCGCCGACCGCGGAGGCACTCCTGTACGGCGTCATGTTGTTGCAGAAGAAAATCCGGCGCACCGGAACGATCGAGCGTTAGGCGGGACTGGGAATGGATGAAACGCTCGACAGGCTTGGGCAGACGATCAAAAACGCGTTGGGCGCGTCCATTGTGGGCGCCGAGGTCGTCCGCGGCGAACTGAATATCACAGCCGCGGCCGCCGACATCGTCAAGGTCGCCAAATTCCTGCGCGACGACCCGGAATGCCAGTTCGTCTGCATTATCGACGTGACCGCGGTCGACCGGCCGACGCGCGAACGCCGTTTCGACGTCGTCTATCATTTTCTCTCGCCGGTGATGAATCGCCGCATCCGCGTGAAGATCGAGACCGATGAACGCACGCCGGTGCCGTCGCTGATCGGCGTTTTCCGCGGCGTCGACTGGTTCGAGCGCGAGACTTACGATCTTTACGGCGTGCTGTTCACCGGCCATCCCGACATGCGGCGCATCCTCACCGACTACGGTTTCGAGGGGCATCCGTTGCGCAAGGACTTCCCGCTCACCGGTTTTGTCGAGGTTCGTTATGACGACGAAGCCAAACGCGTCGTCTATGAGCCGGTAAGGCTCTCGCAGGAATTTCGCTCGTTCGATTTTCTCTCGCCGTGGGAAGGCACCGACTACGTGCTGCCGGGCGACGAGAAGGCGGCGCCTGCTGCGACGAACAAACCGGCCGGCGAACCGGAAAAGAAGGTGTCGTCATGAAGCCGACACTCAAACCCGGCCTCAAGCATAAGTTTTCCTACGTGGTGCCGGAAAACAAGACCGTGCCGTACACCTATCCGGAGTCCGCCGAGATTTCGGCGATGCCGAAGGTGTTTGCGACCGGCTACATGATCGTCTTGATGGAATGGACCTGCATCCAGTTGATGGCGCCGCATCTCGACGCCGGCGAAGGCTCGCTCGGCGTGCAGGTTGACGTCAGCCATAGCGCCGCGACCTTGCCGGGCATGACCGTTACCGTCGAGGCCGAGTGCGTCGAGGTCAGCGGCCGCAAGCTCACATTCAAGGTACGCGCGCATGACGGCGTCGATGTGATCGGCGAAGGCACGCACGGCCGCGCCGTCGTTGCATGGGACAAGTTCAATTCCCGTGTCGCCGAAAAAGCCAAACTGGCGGGAGTGGCGTAATGGCCGAGAACGCCGTCCGCAATTTCACGCTGAACTTTGGCCCGCAGCATCCGGCTGCTCACGGCGTGCTGCGCCTTGTGCTTGAACTCGACGGCGAAATCGTCGAGCGCGTCGATCCGCACATCGGTCTGCTCCACCGCGGCACCGAAAAACTGATCGAGCACAAGACCTATCTGCAGGCGGTGCCGTATTTCGATCGGCTCGATTACGTCGCGCCGATGAATCAGGAGCACGCGTTCTGTCTGGCGGTTGAAAAATTGCTTGGCATCCAGGTACCGCGGCGCGCGCAACTGATCCGCGTTCTTTATTCGGAAATCGGGCGTCTCCTCTCGCATCTGCTCAACGTGACAACGCAGGCGATGGATGTGGGCGCGCTCACGCCGCCGCTGTGGGGCTTCGAGGAGCGCGAAAAGCTGATGGTATTTTACGAGCGCGCCTCCGGCAGCCGCATGCATGCGGCCTATTTCCGGCCAGGTGGCGTGCATCAGGATCTGCCGCCGAAATTGATCGACGATATCTATGCGTTCTGCGATCCGTTCCTCAAGGTCGTGGACGATCTCGACACGCTCCTCACCGACAACCGCATCTTCAAACAGCGCAATGTCGATATCGCGGTCGTGAAGCTGGAGGATGCCTGGAACTGGGGTTTCTCCGGCGTGATGGTGCGCGGCTCAGGCGCGGCCTGGGATTTGCGACGCGCGCAACCTTACGAGTGCTATTCCGAACTTGATTTCGAAATTCCGGTCGGCAAGAACGGCGATTGCTTCGATCGCTATCTCATCCGCATGGAAGAGATGCGCCAATCAACCAGGATCATGAAACAAGTTCTTGAACGGCTCCGTCGTGCCGACGGGCAAGGGCCGGTCACGGTCGACGACAACAAGATCGTGCCGCCCAGGCGCGCCGAGATGAAGCGATCGATGGAAGCGCTCATCCATCACTTCAAGCTTTATACCGAGGGCTACCACGTGCCGGAAGGCGAAGTTTATGCCGCGGTCGAAGCGCCCAAGGGCGAGTTCGGCGTCTATCTCGTCTCCGACGGCACCAATAAGCCGTATAAGTGCAAGATCCGTGCGCCGGGCTTTGCGCATTTGCAGGCGATGGATTGGCTCTGCAAGGGGCACATGCTGGCTGACGTCTCGGCCATTCTCGGCTCAATCGACATCGTGTTCGGCGAGGTGGACCGATGAGCGTCCGCCGCCTTGCCCCCGCCGAGCAGCAGCCGAAGGATTTTGCCTTCAGCAAGGAGAACCTTGCCTGGGCAAAAGGGCAGATCGCGAAATATCCGGAAGGCCGCCAGCAGTCGGCGATCATCCCGCTGTTGTGGCGTGCGCAGGAACAGGCGGGCGGCTGGCTGCCGGAAGCGGCGATCCGTCACGTCGCCGAATTCCTCGGCATGGCGCGCATCCGCGCGCTCGAGGTCGCGACATTTTACACAATGTTCAATCTGGAGCCGGTCGGCAAATTCCATGTACAACTTTGCGGCACGACGCCGTGCCGGTTGCGCGGCGCCGACGATCTCGAAAAGGTCTGTCGCGAACGCATCGGCGAGCAGGGGCACGTCACCGCGGACGGCAAGTTCTCCTGGGTCGAAGTTGAATGTCTCGGCGCATGCGTGAACGCGCCGATGGCGCAGATCAATTACGATTACTACGAGGACATGACGGCCGAGAGCTTCAACAAGGTTCTCGACGGGCTTGCAGCCGGCAAGAAAGTCAAACCCGGACCGCAGATCGACCGACAATTGTCAGCGCCGGTCGGCGGTCCGACCACGCTGAAGACGAAAGCCTGAGCGATGCTGGCAGACAAAGACCGCGTCTTTAAGAATCTCTACGGCCAGCACGATGTTGGCCTTAAAGGCGCGCGTGCGCGCGGTTCGTGGGACAACACGAAGGCTATTCTCGCAAAGAGCCGCGAGGAGATCGTCAACGAGGTGAAGGCGTCCGGTCTGCGCGGGCGCGGCGGTGCCGGATTCCCGACCGGCCTGAAATGGTCGTTCATGCCGAAGCAGGTCGGCGACCGGCCGCATTATCTCGTCGTCAATGCCGACGAGTCTGAGCCCGGGACGTGCAAGGACCGCGAGATCATGCGGCACGACCCGCATCTGCTGGTCGAAGGCTGCCTGATTGCCGGGCGCGCAATGGATTGCCGCGCCGGTTACATTTACGTACGCGGCGAGTTCATCCGCGAACGTGAGGCGCTGCAGGCCGCCATCGACGAAGCCTATGACGCCAAGCTCCTGGGCAAGAACGCCTGCGGCTCCGGCTACGATTTCGATCTTTATGTGCACCATGGCGCCGGCGCTTACATCTGCGGCGAGGAAACGGCGCTGCTCGAAAGCCTCGAAGGCAAGAAGGGCCAGCCGCGCCTGAAGCCGCCGTTCCCGGCGAATGTCGGTCTCTACGGATGCCCGACGACGGTGAACAACGTGGAATCGATCGCGGTGGTGCCGGACATCATGCGGCGCGGCGCGGCGTGGTTCGCGGGCATCGGCCGGCCGAACAACACGGGTACCAAGCTTTTCTGCATTTCCGGCCACGTCGAGCGGCCGTGCAACGTCGAAGAGACAATGGGAATTCCGTTGCGCGAATTGATCGAGACGCATGCCGGCGGCGTGCGCGGCGGTTGGGACAACCTGCTTGCCGTTATTCCGGGCGGCTCGTCGATGCCGCTCATTCCGGCGGGCGCGACCGGTTGCGACGATCTGCTCATGGATTTCGACGGTTGCGCCAAGCACAAGTCTGCGCTCGGCACGGCGGCCGTGATCGTGATGGACAAGTCCACTGACATCGTCCGCGCGATGACGCGCATTTCCTATTTCTACAAGCATGAAAGTTGCGGCCAGTGCACGCCATGCCGCGAGGGCATGGGCTGGATGTGGCGCGTGCTGACGCGCATGTCGGAAGGCCGCGCGCAGAAAAAAGAAATCGACATGCTGTTCGAGGTGACCAAGCAGATCGAAGGTCACACCATCTGCGCTTTCGGCGACGGCGCGGCGTGGCCGGTGCAGGGCCTGCTGCGGCACTTCCGGCCGGAAATCGAGCGGCGTATCGACGAATATACCCGCAATGGCGACAACGCCGGCGTTCGCGATCCCGTCCAGCAGGCGGCGGAGTGAAGCGATGACCGAAATCATCGTCGACGGCAAAAAGATCGATGTTCCGCCGGAGTATACGTTGCTCCAGGCGTGCGAAGCCGCCGGCGCGGAAATTCCGCGCTTCTGCTTCCATGAACGGCTGTCGATCGCCGGCAACTGCCGCATGTGCCTGATCGAAGTCGTCGGCATGCCGAAGCCGCAGGCGTCCGGCGCCATGGGCGTGAAGGACTTGCCGCCGAACAAGGACGGCACGCCAAAGATTCTCAACACCCGCACGCCGATGGTGCGCAAGGCGCGCGAAGGCGTGATGGAATTCCTGCTGATCAATCATCCGCT
>JBARCH010000048.1:0-30781 GCA_049793875.1 Pseudolabrys sp.
CGCGTGTGCTGGTGGTCGGCGCGGGCGGCCTCGGCGCGCCGGCGTTGCTTTATCTCGCCGCCGCCGGCGTCGGCACGCTCGGCATTGTCGATGACGACACGGTGTCGCTGTCGAATTTGCAGCGGCAGGTGATCTTCACGACCGGCGACATCGGTGCGGAAAAAGCGGCAAGCGCGGCGGCGGCCGTCGCGCGGCTCAATCCGCATGTCGCGCTTGAGACGCATGCGATGCGGCTCACGGCGGCGAATGCGCTCGATCTGGTCGCGCGCTATGATCTGATTCTGGATGGCTCCGATAATTTCGCGACGCGCTATCTGGTGTCGGATGCGTGTTACTTTGCGAAAAAGCCGCTGATCACGGCGGCGGTCGGCACTTTCGACGGCACGCTCACGACCATCCGGGCGCACGAAAAAAGCGCCGACGGCAAACCCAACCCGACGTACCGCTGCCTTTTTCCGGAGCCGCCGCCAGCCGGCACGATTCCGGCGTGTTCGGAAGCGGGCATTCTCGGCGCGCTGCCGGGCATTCTCGGTTCGATGATGGCGCTGGAAGCGATCCGCGAAATCGTCGGCTTCGGCGAGGGCTTGGTCGGACGGCTCCTGATGGTCGACGCGCGCTCGATGCGTTTCGAGACGCTCGACTACGCCTGGGACCCGAACAATCCGATCAGCGGCGATGGAAAGCCGACGATCGGGGATTTGTCGGGGCCGTACTGACCGCCAACACCGCACCAACGGGCGATGTAGCGCGTCAGCGAAGCTGCGCCGCCATCCAGTCGGCGCTCTGCGAGCGCCAGCGATAGCCGCGGTTGTTGGCGATATGGTTGCCGTCCTCGATCATCATCAGTTCGACCGGGCCTTTGACTTCGCGCGCCAGCCGCTCGGCGTCGCTTGCCGGAACGATGCGGTCGTTGCGGCCATTCACGATAAAAATCGGACAGGTGATCTTTTGCGCGACGCCGACGAGCGACAGCGTTGCGGCATTCTTGCGCGCGTCATCCTGCGTCTTGCTGTGGCTGCGCACGCGGAACGCTTCACGCGTGAGCTCCGGCAAGCCATCCCATGCCGCACCCCAGTCAAAGGGACCGCCGAGCGCGATGCAGGCCTTGATGCGCTTGTCGTGCGCAGCGGCGCGCGGCGCGTAATAACCGCCGAGGCTCACGCCCCAGATGCCGATGCGCGCTGTGTCGAGATCGCGCCGCGTTTCGACGTAGTCGATGACGGCAGTGACCGGCACTTCGTAGTCGCCACGGATGGCGAAATCGTATTGCGCTTCGCCCTGGCCGGGACCCTCGAACACCAGCGTCGCAACGCCGCGCGCGAGAAACGGCTCCTCGTAGGCCTCCGTCTCTTCCTTGGTCGAATCGAGTCCGACTGCCATTACCATCACCGGCGGTTTATCGGCACCGGCTGGCTTGCGCAGGATGCCGGCAAGCGTCTTGCCCTGGTACGGAATTTCGACACGTTCGCCGGCCGGGCGCAGATACGGAAGCGCCGCCTGACGGCACGCGACGCCTTTCATATGCGCGATTTTCATCTGCGGCACGTCATGCACGAACAGGAAGGCCGCGAAGTGATAATAGACGCCGGCGCGCTGCAAGCATTCGCCGGCGGTGAGAAAATTCTTCCGCGCCAGCGCTTCACGTCCGATCTGCTCATGCACCGCGCCGCGCGCAGACCATGCACTGCACCAGTCGTCATAGCTTTCAAGCGAGCGAATGACGTCTTCGAAATCGGTAAGAGCGACGCCATTGGCGACGAAGCGAGCGCCCCAATGCGAAGACGCAGCCTTGACCCGTGGGTCGGATGACATGAGCGGCTCCTTTTTCGTGAGGTCGCGGGGCGATCAACTCGTTTGATCGCCGCGGCGATACCAGGGCAGGAAACGCCGCGTCGACCAGTTGATCAGAAAGTCGATGCCGATGCCGAAGCCGGCGAGCAGCACCACGCCGACGAAAGCATCGTCGTGATGATAGGCGCGGGAATTATAGAGAATGTAGTAGCCGAGGCCGCCGACCGAGATGAAGAATTCGGCCACTACGGCGCCGATCAGCGCGCGACCCGCCGCCAGCCGAACGCCCGCAAGCAGATAGGGCATTGACGATGGCAGCACGATTTCGGCGAGTACGCGCACGCGGCCGGAACGGAATGAGCGCGCCACTTCGAGGAATTCGCGTGGCACCGCGCGTGCGCCGTCGGAGACATTGACGATGATCGAGAAGATGGCGGCAAAGATGATGGTGGCGATGCGCGTCGTATCGGAATAGCCGAACCACAACGAAAAAAGCGGCAGCACGACGATCATCGGCATGGCGTAGAAGCCGTTGACATAATGCCGAACGGAACGGTCGAACGCCGGACTGCGGCCAACCAGCAAGCCAATGATGGTGCCGAACACCAGCGCGATCACGAGCCCTTCCGCCACGGCAGTGAGTGTCACGGCGGTGGCCTTCAGGAACGCGGGGTCGGTGAGGACGTGCGGGATCGCAAGCACCACCGTAGTCGGCTTTGCCACGAAGGCCGGGGCAAACAAGCGCACGACGACTTCCCATAACAACAGGAGCGCGATGCCGGCGATGGCGCGGGGCAGGAACGTCCCCGTCAGACGGTTTACGAACGGCGAGACTTTCGGCGCAAGGACCGGAGCAGAAACGCCGATGCTGGATTCGGTCACGGCCTATTGCCTCCAGCGCGCGAAGTGGTGCTCGATCTTCAGCCCGAGTCGCATCAGTCCGACGCCGATGAGCCCGATCACGAAGATCGAAGCGAATACACCGCCGGTGTCGAAATTCTGCGATGCGCCCATGATGAACTGGCCGACACCGGTCGAGCTCAGGAAAAATTCCGCCGCGATCATGCCGACCAGTGCGCGCCCGATCGCCTGACGTACACCGGTCATCGTATAGGGTAGCGTGTAAGGCAGCATCACTTCGCGCCAGAGCGCCCATTCGCTCGAGCGAAACGATTGCGCGACCTCGATCAATTCCGGCTTGATACTGCGCGCGCCTTCCACCGTGTTGTAGATCACCGGGAAAACCGCGAACAGGAAGACCACCAGCACCTTGGGCGCGAAACCGAAACCCATCATCGAGAGAATGAACGGAATCAGCGCCACCAGCGGGGTGGCATAGATGATCATGATGTAAGGTTCGATGCCGATGCGCAGTACGCGAACGCGTGCCAGCAACATTCCGAGCGGCATGCCAACGACAAGGGCGAGCACAAAGCCGCTCAGGAACAGCTGGCCTGAATCGATCAACTGCGCGATGAGGTCGCCGTGCACAGTAACTTCCCAGAGTCGCACCAGCGTCTCGGAGAAAGGCACCATGAAGGCCGCGCTGGTGCTGCGCCCGGCGATCTCCCACAGCGCGATGCCGGCGAGAATGCTGATCCAGAACGGTGCGTGACGGCGAACGTAAGTATTCAACACGGACCTGAGCCTAATGACAAAGTGTCGTCTCGAAGTGTGAATCACCGGAGCGGCGCAAGCCGCTCCCACGATGAGTTTCGCGAGCCTCTCATGACGGGCAAGCCCCGATCCCGGCGTCAGCCGAGATCGGATTTGTGTAAGCGCGATGCCACTGCCCTTTCAAGGCGCACCTTTCGCGCGCGCCTCACAATGGCGTTATGGAGTCTGTGTCTGCTGCCGTCTGTCACTTCACCATTGCGTTGGCGTCTTTCCAGACGCTGCCGTCAACGAGTTGATCGAAGGTTACCGGCTCCTTGTCGGCCTTGATCGCGCCGATCTTCTTCATCACCTTGGCGGTGGCTTCGAGCTTGTTGCGCGGCAAGCCGTCGTCTTTCTGCGCCCAGAAGTCGATGGCAAGGAATTGCTTGAGCGCTGCCTTGCAGACTTCCTTGTCATGGCCGGTAATGGTCGCGATTTGGGCGACGACATCGGCGTTCTTCGGATCGTTCATGAAGTGCGCGGCATCGATCATTCCGGCCAGCGCACGCACGAAACTGTCGCGATTGGTCTTGAGGTTGTCCTTGCGCGCGACCAGCATCAGGTAGTGGCTGGTCGGATTGGTGTTCTTCATCGCCAGCACGACATGGAGCTTCTTGCCCTGCGCTTCGATGGCGGCAAGGTCGTCGAGATGCAGTACGGCATAGTGCAGGCGGCCGGCAATCATGGCCGTCCCCGAGCTTGAACCGAGCGCAACTTGCTTGACTTGGTCGATCTTTATACCGGGGCAACCGGCAAGCATCGACCGCAGCGCAATCGAACGCGCGCCGTTGATCGAGTCGACGCCGACGTCCTGGCCAACGAGATCCTTACAGGTCTTGCCGGTGTCGATCGTACCCAAGACCCAATCAGGGTTCGGCATGCCGTAGATTGCTACCAGCGGCACGCCGGCATTGGAAACCTGATTGATGACCGGCGGGGTCGGCGACCATGCCATATCGACGTCGCCGGCGATGACGGCGCGCGCGGCGGCGGTGCCGTTATCGAAAGGGCGAATTTCGACGTTGGCGCCGTGCTTCTTGAAGAAGCCCTGCTTCTCGGCGACATAGCCGATCATCACCGAAAAGATCGGCGGAATGCCGGGCAGTGCGAGCACCAGTTTCTTGCCTTCGGCAGCAGCGGGGTTGTTGCCGCCCGCAAGAAGCGCCGCGAGCGCGGCACCCATCAACAGTTTTGCAAATTTGCCGGACATTGAATCCTCCCTTGGTTTTTCGTGCTTTTCTATCGTTCGAGGTGAAATTCAGCTTCCCGTGCCTCACGCATCAGCGTGCTCCAGACGCGTTCGCGCAGTTCGGCGAAACGCGGCTCAAGCAAGGTCGCGCGGGTGCGTGGCTCGGGCAGATCGATTGTGATGGTTTCGTGGATGCTTGAGGGCCTGCCCTTGAGCACGATCACACGGTGCCCGAGCAACACGGCTTCTTCGATCGAATGCGTCACGAAAATCATGGCGGTCGGACGCTCTTCCCAGATTCGCAGCAACTCGAACTGAAGAATTTCGCGGGTCTGCGCATCCACGGCCGCGAACGGCTCGTCCATCAGCAGCACGTTGGGTTCGACGGCAAGGGCGCGGGCAAGTCCGCAGCGTTGCTGCATGCCACCGGACATTTGATAAGGAAACGCTTTTTCGAAGCCCGCGAGGCCCACAAGTTTGATGAATTCGGGCACCTTGCGCTCGATTTCGGCTTTGGGCGTGCCGGCCATGCGCATGCCGTAAGCGACGTTGTCGGACACCGTTTTCCATGGGAACAGGCCGAAATGCTGGAACACCATGGCGACGCCGGCAATCGGCTCCGTCACCTTTTCCTGCCCAACGCGGATTTCGCCGGCATCGACGGGAAGGAGACCGTCGATACAGCGTAACAGCGTGGTTTTGCCGCAGCCCGACGGACCGACGATCGCGACGATTTCGCGTTCGCCAACGTCGAAGTCGATATTACGGAACACTTCGAGCGTACCGTAATGCTTGCCGAGGCCTTGCACGCGGATGCGCGGCTTGCCCGATGTTCCCCCGGCAGTCGAGGCGCGCTCACGGCCGGCGACGGCGGTGCCTGGGTTGGTGCTCACTCGGCGGCCTGCGGGACGAGTTTTGCGTTGACCGCATGACTGACGCTGGGGTTCGGCATCGAGCGCGTACTCCTGAAAAAATGTCGGGTTGCCGGTTCGGCCATGCCGAAACCATGTGTCGAGCGTGGCCGCATGTTGCCGCAACGGCGGCACGTCGGCAATGTCGCTGCTTGCATTCGTTTACTGCGTGGCAGGGATGATTGCGTCCCACCATAAGCCTGCAGGCGGGGCAGCGGCCCAGCATTTCCGTGCTGTAGTGATTCATTAGGCTGAATGAGTCGTTACAAGAATAGCAGCAATCTGATCGCGTATTGATAATACTGTTAATGGTTATTCTAAAGTTTATGCGCTGCGGCACACCAATCATAAACAATAGTAATTCAGTGCTTTTTCAGCATACACGCAGACGTAAACAGTACTTCATCAATTGAATACTCTCTACGTACATATACTCATGGCAACGAATTAGACCGCGTCAAACGGAAAACCGCCGTGCGTGCAAGCACCATAGTCATGATCGGGTTCGCCCTCGTTTTCGGCGTGCTTGCTGTGTTCATCGCCGAAGCCTGGCTGAACAACCAGGCCGACATGCGGGCGAAGAGCCTCGAGGCAAATAAGAAGCAAGTCGCGACGCAGACCATCGTCGTTGCCAAGCAGCCGTTGCGCTTCGGTACCGAACTCAGCGCCTCGATGCTCAAGGAAATGCCGTGGCCGCAAAGCGGGCTTCCGGCCGGCGCCTTTGCCAAGATTCCCGACTTGCTCAAGGGAGGCCGGCGCGTAGTGCTCGCGGCGATCGAGACAAACGAGCCGGTGCTTGCGCTCAAGGTCACCGGACCGGGTCAACGCGCGACACTCTCGGCGCTCGTGGGTCCGGGCATGAAGGCGGTGACCATTCGCGTCAACGACGTCGAAGGCGTCGGCGGCTTTGTGCTGCCGGGCGATCGTGTTGACGTCGTGCTGACACGCCAGATCGAAAAGGGCTCAGCCAGCACAGACGTCGTGCTGCAGAACGTGCGCGTACTGGCCGTCGACCAAAGTGCGGATGAGCGCGCCGCGAAGGCGGCGGTCGCGAAATCGGTCACCCTCGAAGTGAGTACGGTCGAAGCGCAAAAGGTGTGGCTCGCGTCGTCGGTCGGCAGCCTGTCGCTGCTGCTGCGCAAAGCCGGCGAGGCAAAGGAAGAAAAGACTCACCGGATCACGCTCAAGGATTTGAGCGTCGGCGAAATTCTTGGGACCGGCAAACACGATACGACGACCATCACCGTGACGCGGCCGAAATCAAAGCAGGACTACAGCGTGCCGGTCGAACGGCCGAGTGGGGATTCGGCTTTGTTGGGCAAAAGGGAAGCGGCTCGCTGATTGCGGGGCCTCAAGGCAAGCAGGGTTGGGGAGAGCGTCGTGAATAACAACAACGAATATGCCGAGGGCTTCGGTTTACGGCGTCCGGACAGGACCTCAAACAATGGCAGTTGGCTGCGCGACCTGGTG
Source organism: Pseudolabrys sp. (assembly GCA_049793875.1). Classification (GTDB taxonomy): domain Bacteria; phylum Pseudomonadota; class Alphaproteobacteria; order Rhizobiales; family Xanthobacteraceae; genus Pseudolabrys. The sequence continues at coordinate 7,018 of JBARCH010000048.1, forward strand.
CTGGCACTGATGGTTGCGGCCGCGGCCACGCTGTTGTGCATGCTTGGCGATGCGCACGCGCAGCAACGGCAGATTCAGATCGCCGGAAGCCGCCGCACCGTCATGATGTCGGTTACAATCGGCAAGTCGCAGGACGTGCGCACCGATACGAGCTTTGTGGATGTCATGGTGGGCGATCCCACCATCGCCGACGTCAATCCGCTCACGGATCACACGCTGTCGATTCTCGGCAAGAAAATCGGCACCACACGCGTTTCCGTTTATGCCGAGAACAAAAAGCTGGTCGGCATTTTCGACATCGAAGTGACCTACGACATCAGCCGGCTCACGAACGAACTCAGGCGCCGCTTCCCCGGCTCGCACATACAAGCGTCGGCGGTGAACGGCCGCATCATGCTTTCGGGCGAAGTCGGCGACGCCGTCACGCTCGACAAGGCGGTCACGATCGCGCGGCAGTTCGGGCCGGAGATCATCAACACCGTGTCGGTAATGCAACCTCAGCAGGTTATGCTGGAAGTGCGCTTTATCGAGCTGTCGCGTACCGCCGGGCGCGAGCTTGGCGTGCAGTGGAACCGCTTTGGCGGCAACAGCATCGTCAACATCGGCAATCGGACGACGGCGTTGCCGGTCGTTCCCGCAACCGAGGCGGCGGCTGGCGTGCTGTCCGGCGCATCTCCCTTCGGCTTCGCAATCGCCCGGCTTGTGGCGGGCGGCGCAACCACCGACGTGCTGATCAATGCGCTCGAGCAGAAGGGCGTTGCCCGCAGCCTGGCCGAGCCGAACCTGGTGGCGCTGTCCGGTGATACGGCAAGCTTTCTCGCTGGCGGCGAATACCCGATCCCGGTGTCCGGCACGTTGGGACAAATCACTGTCGATTACAAAAAATACGGCGTCGGCCTGGCATTCACGCCGACCGTCCTCAATGGCGGCCTGATCAATCTGAAGATCGAGCCGGAAGTCAGCCAGATCGACACCACACACACCGTGACCGTCGCTGGCGGCGTTTCGGTGCCGGCACTGACCGTGCGTCGCGCATCGACGACGATTGAGCTGCGCGACGGTCAAAGCTTCATGATCGGCGGATTGTTACAGAACAATACCCAAAATCAGATCGATCAACTGCCCTGGGTCGGCAGCATCCCGGTGCTGGGAGCGCTGTTCTCAAGCAAATCCTATCAGAACAACGAAACCGACCTCGCCATCATCGTCACGCCGCATCTTATTCGCCCGGCACGGCCCGGCGACGTCATTGCTACGCCCGCGGACAAAACGCTGGTGCCAAACGACGTAGACTTCTTCCTGCTCGGCAAGAACGAAATTACGCACGACCAGGCGCGCGCGCTGACGCCGGTTGAGGCGCGGATTGTCGCCGCCGACGACGGGCCGTTCACCGGACATATGCTCGATATGCCGAAGGGGGTTGCCGATGCGTCGATCCAATAACATCTGGCGGGCTGCGCTCGCCGTGTTCCTGCTCGGCGGCCTGCTTGCTGGCTGTTCTGAGTATCTCGATCGCCGCGTCACGCTCGCTCCTTCCAGCGGTGACGCCATCGAGTCGAACAAGGTCACGCAGATCATCGACCCATGGCCGCCCGCCAGCGCGGACCGCCATATCGCCTACAACGGCCAGAGGATGCAGAGCGCGGTCGAACGTTACCGCAACAACAAGGTCACGCCGCCGGTCGGCATCGGCACGTCAGGCGCATACGCACAGCAGCAGTCGCCGTCGAGCCCAAGCGGCGGCAGCAACACGGCGCCGGTCGGACCGACCGTGACGCAGACTTCGACACCGAGCCCTTAACCAGAAAATACAATGCAAATTCGCCGGCCCAACAGCATCAATCAGACGCGCGTCGTCGTTCTTACGGCGGATGCCGAATTCGACCGTACGGCGCGGACGACTTTTGGCGCGAGCAAGCAGATCGACCTGGCGGTGGTTTCGGGCCGGATCAGCGAACTGGACGAGAATTTCAAGGCGGAAGGCGCGGCGGTCGTTGTCATCGATCTCGATGCCGCCCGCGCTGACGAGATGGAGGCGCTGTCGCGCCTGATGGCCCGTAACGGCGATTGGCCTCCGATCATCGCCGTGACGCAGAAATTCGATGAGGGGGTCGCGCGCACGTTGTTGCAGATGCGGCTTGCCGATTTTCTCGTGAAGCCGGTTGCGCCGGTCGATCTGGTGCGTGCTTGCGCGCGTGTTGCGCAGGCTTCGACCAACAACGAGAAGCCGACCGAAGCGCAGATCTACACTTTTCTGCCGGCGGTCGGTGGCGCGGGCGTGACCACGTTGGCGATCCAGACGGCCATGTTGTTGCTTAACAGCGGCGGTCAGCGCAATCGTCCATCGACATGCCTCGTCGATCTGGATTTCCAGCACGGCAGCGTCGCCGATTATCTCGATCTCGAGCCGCGTCTCAATTTGGCGGAAATCGAGCCGCGCCCGGATCGTCTCGACCGCCAATTGCTTGAGGTGATGCTCTCCTATCACGCTTCGGGTCTTGCAGTGGTCGCCGCGCCAACCCGGCCCGCCGAAATGCGCTCATTCGACCCCGACGTCGTGACGAGGCTGCTCGATCTGGTCTCCGCCAATTTCGATTATGTCGTGTTCGACATGCCGCGCACCTGGTTCTCGTGGACCGATGGCGTGCTGCTTGGATCGAATAAGCTGTTCATCATCAGCGAAACGACGGTTCCGGCCTTGCGCAACGCCAAGCAGCTTGTGGCGGCGATCAAGGAGCGGCTCGACGACGGCCCGAAACCGCAAGTCATCGTCAATCGCTTTCAGCAGAAGATGTTTGCTTCGAGCCTGCGCTACAGCGATCTGGAGCAGGCGCTCGGAGATGCTTTCGGCGGTGCGATTCCCAACAATTACGCGCTGGTGCGCGAGGCGATCGATCGCGGCGTTCCACTCGATGAAGTCAAGCCCGGCAATGGCATCACCGTGCAACTCAAAAAACTTGTGTTGCCGCAGGCCAGCGCCGGCAAGGCGACCGGAAAATCCCTGCCGTTATTGAAGAAGCTCAAGCTTTCGTTCGCGCGTTGACGCGTCCCGCGACCTTACAAGAAGGGTTCGAAAATCATGGTCGGCCGTTTCAGCGCTCGACGTGTCTCTTCTCCCGAGCCCATCCCGCCGGCGGACCCACCGGGTCCGCCGGAAATGACGTTCACCGCATTGCCGGAACCGCCGCCTGAACAGCCCGCGCCGCCGGCCCACAATCTGCTGCGCAGCGACAAACTGCTCGACGCCAAAGTGCGCCTGCACCGCAAGCTGATCGAGGAAATCAATCTTTCGGCGCTCGACAAATTACCTGAAGAGGAAGTGCGCGGCCACATCCAGCAGATCGTCGCGCAATATGTTCTGGTCGAGCGGCTGGCGCTCAACGCGCAGGAACTTTCGGATTTCGTTTCTGAAATCCTCGACGAGATGACCGGTCTCGGTCCGCTCGAGCCGTTGCTCAAGGATCCGAGCATCAGCGATATCCTGATCAACGGCCATGAGTGCGTCTATGTGGAGCGCCGCGGCATGCTTGAGCCGCTGCCGGTACGCTTCAAGGACGAGCAGCATCTTCTGCGCATCATCAATAAAATTGTCGCGGCGGTGGGGCGCCGCGTCGACGAATCCCATCCGCTATGTGACGCGCGCCTGCTCGATGGTTCGCGCGTCAACGTTGCGGTGCGGCCGATCGGCGTCGACGGACCGTTGGTGTCCATCCGTAAATTCTCGAAGAAGCCGCTCAGTCTTTCCAAGCTGGTCGAGGTCGATGCGATGCGTCCGCCGATGGCGGAATTGCTGGCCGCGGCGGTCAAGGCGCGCATCACCACCATCATTTCTGGCGGCACCGGCTCGGGCAAAACCACGATGCTCAATGCGCTCTCCGCGTTCATTTCGGAGAAGGAGCGTCTGATTACCATTGAAGACGCCGCTGAACTCCAATTGCAGCAACCGCACGTCGGCCGCATGGAGACGCGGCCGCCGAACATCGAAGGAAAAGGTGAGATCCGCCAGCGCGAGTTGGTCAAGAACGCGTTACGCATGCGGCCCGATCGCATCATCCTCGGCGAGTGCCGCGGCGAAGAAGCCTTCGACATGTTGCAGGCCATGAACACCGGCCACGAAGGTTCTATGGCGACCATTCACGCAAACACGCCGCGCGATGCCATTACGCGCCTCGAGCAGATGATCGGCATGGCCGGCCTGCCGATGACGGTCGCCTCGATCCGCGGCCAGATCGCAGGCGCCATTCAGCTTATCGTGCAGCTTTCGCGCCAGTCTGACGGCAAGCGCAAGGTAACCTCGATCGCCGAGGTTACGGGCCTCGAAGGCGATATCATCCAGATGCAGGAAATCTTCAAATACGTCCGCACCGGCATGGGGCCGGATGGCGCGGTGCTGGGACAGTTCCACGCGACCGGCGTGCGGCCGCGCTTCCTCGCGCATCTCGTCAATCAGGGAATCAAGATCCCAGGCGCTTTCTTCGATCCGACGCACCCACTCTGATGTCGATACTCAACTTCAATCCCGTTTACCTGGTCTACGTTCTCGTCGGCGTCTCGGTCGCGCTGTTCATTGAGGGCGGCTACCTGTTGTTTCACACCCGGTCTTCGTACCGTAAGAACATCAATCGCCGCCTCCGTGTGATGGACGACAAGCCCGACCGTGAAAGCGTTCTCGTGCAGTTGCGGCGAGAGCGCGGGCTCACCAGCGGCGGCGAGTACCGACTGCCGCTGATCAATCTCAATCAACTCGTGCTGCAATCGGGCTTGACGCTTGGATTCGGGCGGCTGCTTCTTTTCGTTGCTATCGGCACTGTGGCCGCTTTCGTCGGGGCCATGGTATTCGATGGCTCGGTCCTGCATGCTGTCTTGGTGGCCGCGTTCTGCGGCACGATGCTGCCACTCCTTGTGCTGCGCTTCTTGCGCGGACGCCGGCAGAAAAAATTCGGCGCGCAGTTTCCCGACGCCATCGACATCATCGTGCGCTCGCTCCGCGCCGGCCATCCTGTGCCGATCGCCATTACCATGGTGGCGCGCGAATTGCCCGATCCGGTCGGCACGGAATTCGGTATCGTCACCGACGAAATCACCTACGGCGCCAACCTCGAAACGGCGATGCGCAATCTTTATTTCCGCGTCGGAACCGATGACTTGCCGTTGTTCATCACGGCGGTCGCGATCCAGGGATCGACCGGCGGTAATCTCGGCGAAATTCTCCAGAATCTTTCCGGGGTCATTCGCCTGCGCTTCAAGATGCGCCGCAAGATCCGCGCACTGGCAGCGGAAGGACGCGCATCCGCGTTGATCCTGTCCTCCCTGCCGATCGGCATCTTTGCCGCCATCCAGTTGGTGTCGCCGGAATTCTACGCCAGCGTCTGGCACGAAAGCCTGACCAAGGTTTGCCTGGCGATCGCCGGATGCTGGATGGGCATTGGCAATTTAATCATGTTCCGCATGGTCAATTTCAGGATATGACGATGGGAAACCTGAGTCTTCTGGCCGGCGTATTCCGCGACAGTTCCAGCATGATGATGGGCATGCTGGTCTTCCTCGCCGCCGGAATATTAGCGTTCTCGATCATGGCGGCAATCCGCGTGCGCGGATCGGTCAAACGCCGCGCCGCGCGCATCCTCGACGACAACGAACGGGCGGAGAATTCGTCGCGATCGCTGCGCTATTCGAGTCTGAAAGCGGTCGCGCATTTGATCGAGTACACAACGAAACATTACTCGACTGCCAACGATGATAATATGAAGGTATTGCGCCAGCGGTTGATTCGAGCTGGCGTTTACGACCCGCGCGGCGTTGCCTATTTCTTCATTGCGCGGACAGCGCTCGCAATCGGGCTTGCATTGGCCGCGTCCGTCGTTCTGCCGATGCTGAGTTCGCAAAGCGGCACCTTCTTCTGGCTTATCGTCATGGTCGCCGGCATTACCGGGTACATTGCGCCGAGTCTCTACATCGACAAGCGGATAAAAACGCGGAAGCTCGAACATCAGTCCGGCTTTCCCGATTTCATGGATCTGCTGGTCGTGTGCGCCGATTCCGGCCTGAGCATGGAGGCCGCACTTGAGCGTGTCGGATCGGAACTCGGCGACAGCTACCCGTCGCTTTCCGCTAACATCCACATGACCAACCTTGAAGTCCGCGCGGGTCGAACGTTGAGCGATGCGCTGGAGCGGTTTTCTGAGCGGCTCGGCCTGGAAGAGGCCCGCTCATTCGCGACCTTGATCAACCAGTCGATCGAGCTTGGCTCCAGCATTACGGACGCGCTCAGGGTTTACAGCGACGACATGCGTCACAAGCGGCTCTCGCGCGCCGAGGAAAAAGCCTATGCACTGCCGGCCAAGCTGTCGGTGCCGATGATGGTGTGTATCTTCCCCGTGCTGTTCGTCGTGATCCTGCTTCCGGTTTACGTGAAAATTCACACCGGCCATTTCTAGTGCGGTAACCGCAAATCCTTGCCAGGCCGCGCAAAATCCTTCCCGCGAGAATTTTTTAACCCTCCTCATCTAGCCTCACAGGGTCCCGGCCGACCGGTGTTTGCGTACAAGGCGTTCGTTGTCATGCGTAATGGAGTTGCCCGAGCGCTCGTCATCCTGGCGAGCATCGCACTGGCGGGCTGCGAGACAACCTCAAGCAATCTTTCCGATCTGCTCAAGCCGTCGGATTCGGTGTCGCAGGCTCCTGCCTCCGCCGATGCCGCCTCGACGAGCATAAGCGCCGACGCGTCGGGGATGCAGGCACAAGCCTCCGCCGAAAGCGCCGTAGAGCCGGCGCCGGCCGTTGGCGTGTCGGCCGACCCGCGGCAGGCGATGCTCGGGAGCGATCCGAACGACGATCTCTCGCTCGGCAAAAAGCAGTATCGCGCCAAGAATTTTGGCATGGCGGAGAAGTATTTCCGTCACGCCGTCGAGTTGCACCCTCGCGACGCCGAATCATGGATCGGCCTTGCTGCGTCTTACGATCGCCTGCGCCGTTTCGATCTTGCCGACCGCGCCTACGGTCAAGCGATTAAAATTCTCGGGCCGACGGTCGAAATCCTCAATAACGAGGGCTACTCGTTCATGTTGCGTGGCGACTACCGCCGCGCGCGGGAGAAGCTCATGGCCGCGCAACGCACGGACCCGGCGAACAAGTACGTCCTGAACAACCTTGTCCTGCTGGACGACAGCGCTCGCACCGGCAAGGCCATCGAGTAGTCCCGCAACATTCCGGCAACAGGCGGCCGCCTTTAAGCCTTGGGCGGCCGATTTGTTTTTGCTCTCGCGCTCGGCCATCGTGTAAAAGACCGGGATGTTCGTGGCATTCACAAAGCTGCTGTCCGGTTTTGGCGAGGGTGGCAAGGATCTCAGCGGATTCGATGAAAACGACTACCGGTTGGCCGCGGCAGCGCTTCTTGTTCATGCCGCGGCGATTGACGGCACCATTTCGGACGCGGAGCGCGGCAAGCTGCATAGCGTGATCAAGCAGCGCTTTAATCTCGATGACGAGACGACCGACGAGTTAGTCGCAGAGGCGACCGAAGCAGAGCAGCAGGCAGTCGACCTCTATCATTTCACGGCCCGTCTCAATCGTTCGCTCGACGAGCAAGGTCGTGCGCGGATGGTTGAGATGATGTGGGAGATCATCTACGCGGACGGTGCCGTTTCCGAGTTCGAGGACAACCTCGTTTGGCGGGCCGCCGATCTGCTCGGCATATCCACACAGGAGCGCATCGCGTTGCGTGAGCGCGTCGCCAACATGCGGTCGGGCGGCGGCACGTGAGCGGGTTGCGGCCGGTCGCGGTCATAACTGGCGCTTCGGCCGGGATCGGTATCGCGCTCGCCCGCGTCTTTGCCCGCAACGGCTACGAACTTGCTCTGGTCGCGCGCCGCAAGGATCGCCTGTTTGCGCTGGCCGATGAAATCGCCGCGTCCGGCGCGAAGCGGCCGCTCGTCATCGCCGCCGACCTCGCCAAGCCGGACTGCGCGCGGACCATCGCTGACGCACTGACGGCGGCTGGCGCCGAGCCGCAATACATCGTCAATAATGCGGGCTTCGGGCTGGTCGGAACCGCGGCCTCGCGCGACCGTAACGAACAGCTCGAGATGATCGATCTCAATATCCGCGCGCTCACCGATCTCTCGCTCGCCTTCATCGACAGCCTCGCGCGCCATCGTGGTGGCCTGCTCAATGTCGGTTCCATGGCGGGCTTTTTGCCGGGGCCGGGCATGGCGGTCTATTACGCCACCAAGGCCTACGTGATTTCGTTATCGGAAGCGCTGCACAGTGAACTCGCGCCGCGCGGAGTCAGGGTCACTGTGGTTTGCCCCGGTCCGGTGCCGTCGGAATTTGCCGCCCGTGCCGGTATCAAGAATGGCAGCCTCGCGCCCGGAATTCTGACCAAGAGCGCGGAGCAGGTAGCGGAGGAGGGATATCGCGGGTTGATGCGTGGCCAGCGGCTCGTCGTCCCCGGTGCATTCAACAGGCTGGTCACCGTCCTCATAAGACTTGTGCCACACTCCATTTTGCTTTCGGCGGTCGACCGTCGGCAGTCGCGGCGTAGGTCCGCGCAAGGCACATAGCGGCTTCTTCGCGCTCCTGTTGCAAACGCCGGCAAAGCCGGTAGTACTCGTTACCGGTCCGCATGGATTCGCGCCGCATCGTCATGGCGAAGCCGGTACTTATCATTCTCCATCAAGAGCATTCCTCGCCCGGCCGCGTCGGACAGGCGCTTACCCGTCTCGGTTTTCCACTCGACACCCGGCGCCCGCGTTTTGGCGATCCGCTGCCGGAGACGATGGACGAACATTCCGGCGCGGTGATCTTCGGCGGGCCGATGAGTGCGAACGACAAGGACGATTTCGTTCGTCGCGAGATCGACTGGATCGCGGTCCCGTTGCGCGACAAGAAGCCGTATCTCGGCATCTGCCTCGGCGCGCAGATGATGGCGCTGCATCTGGGCGCGCGCGTCTATCCGCATCCGCAAGGCCACGCTGAAGTCGGTTACTACCCGATCCGTCCGACTATTGCTGGATTGAAGGTTTGCGCAGAATGGCCTGACCACGTCTATCAATGGCATCGCGAAGGCTTCGAGCTTCCGCGCGGCAGTGAATTGCTGGCGGAAGGCGACGCTTTTTCGATACAGGCGTTCCGTCACGGCACCGGATACGCCTTGCAGTTCCATCCGGAAGTCACGCACGCGATGATGTATCGCTGGCTGACGCGCGGCGCGCACCGCATGGAATTACCCGGAACCAAGCAACGGCACGAACACATATCGGACCGTGCGGTGCATGATTATGCGTCGCGCAACTGGCTCTCGACTTTTATCGATCGCTGGATCGGCAAGCCGGCGGACGCGCAGCCGGCCGAAGCGGCGTTAACCGCGAAATAAAAAGCCCGTCATCGCGGCGGGCCATTTTCCGGTTCATCTGGCTTGCCGACCAGAGCGGCGTTGGCCGCGAAGGTTGGTGGAGCCGAGGGGATTTGAACCCCTGACCTCCTCATTGCGAACGAGGCGCTCTCCCAGCTGAGCTACGGCCCCGCCATGAGGCAACGGCAAAGGGGCCATTACCTGAATTTCCGGCGAGTGGGCGCCATTTAGGGCCGGTGTTTCGGGCTGTCAAGGATTGGCCCGGTCACCCGCGGGCGCGTCAAGCGTTCGGCTTGTTCGAGGGCGAATGACCCGCTAGGTTCCGCCGTCCCTGCTCAGGCGAAATTCATGCGCTCGGTTCTCGACGTCATTCTGCTGATCCTTCAAATCTACATCTGGCTGCTGATCGCGGCGGCGGTGCTATCGTGGCTGATCGCCTTCAACGTCCTCAACACCCGTAACCAGGTGGTGTCGATGGTGGGCGAATTCCTCTATCGCATCACCGAACCCGTGCTGCGGCCCATCCGCTCGATACTGCCCAATCTCGGCGGCATCGATGTCTCGCCGGTGATCCTCATCCTGATCATCTTCTTCGTGCAGAATGTGATCATCCGTTACATCTACCCGAACGTCTTCTGACGCGGATGAAACAGCCGCGGCCGTGGTCGCTTGCCGGCGGCGGTGTGTCGCTGGTCGTGAGGTTGACGCCCAAAGGCGGCCGCGACGCGATCAACGGGGCTGAATTGCTTGCTGACGGCCGTGCAGTAGTGAAGGCACGGGTGCGTGTGGCGGCGAGCGAGGGCGAGGCAAACGCGGCATTACGCAAGCTCATCGCCGAGGCAGTGGGCGTCCCACCACGGGACGTGTCGCTGGTGGCAGGCGCCACGTCGCGGCTCAAGCGGATAATGATTTCGGGCGACGGCCCAACATTGATCGCGGCGCTGGAGAAGATTTGCGCGACGCGCTAACAACGCGCGGCAACGTATTCGGGACGGGACTATGACGGCGACTATTATTGACGGCAAGGCGATCGGTGCGGAATTGCGCGGCAAGATCGCAACCGAAGTCGAACGACTCAGGCACGCACACGGTGTGACGCCTGCAATCGCGGTCCTGTTGATCGGCGCCGATCCGGCGAGCGAAGTCTATGTTCGCTCCAAAACAAAGGCGGTCGCGGCGGCCGGCATGCGTGCCTTCGATTGCAAATTGTCTGCCGGCATTGGCGAGGCCGAATTGCTCGCCGAAATTGCGCGGCTCAACGCCGACCCGGCGGTGCACGGCATTCTGGTGCAATTGCCGCTGCCGGCACAGATCAATCCTCACAAGGTGATTGCCGCGATCGACCCCGACAAGGATGTTGATGGGTTCCATCCGCTCAACGCCGGCCGGCTCGCGCGCGGATTGCCGGGGCTGGTTCCCTGCACGCCGCTCGCTTGCGTCATCTTGGCAAAGACGGCTCGTCCCTCATTCGTCGGGTTGGAAGCGGTTGTGATCGGCCGCTCCAACATTGTCGGCAAGCCGGTGGCGCAATTGATGCTGATGGAAGACACTACCGTCACCATCGCGCATCTCGAAACCCGCAATTTGCCGGACGTTTGCCGTCGCGGCGACGTGTTGATCGTCGCGGCCGGCGCACCCGAACTGGTTCGCGGTGACTGGGTCAAGCCGGGCGCCATCGTCATCGACGTCGGAATCAACCGGGTGCCGGGGGCGGATGGGAAGTCGCGCATCGTCGGCGACGTTGCTTTTGAAGAAGTACGAAAAGTTGCCGGTGCGATCACGCCGGTTCCCGGCGGTGTCGGCCCGATGACGATCACCTGTTTGTTGCTCAATACATTGCGCGCAGCCTGCACGCTGAACGGTCTGCCGGCGCCGAAAATTTGAACGTCGGGCCAGCCCGGCGTTGACGATTTGAAGTTTCGGGACGGGAACTTACGCCTGCCAGGCGTAGGCAACTTTATCGAGCGTCTTGGCGCCGAAGCGCTCCGATGAGCGGGCGACAGCGCGGCCGCCCAGAGCACGATAGAACTCCACCGCCGGTTCGTTGTCGGACAGTGCCCAGACCACGAGTGTCTTTAATCCACTTTGAATCAAATCCTTGCGCGCGGCAGAGAACAGGCGCCGTCCGAAGCCAAGGCCTTGATACTCCGGACGCAGGTAAAGCTCATACACCTCGCCATCGTAGAACAGGCTGCGCGCGCGGTTGCGGCCATAGTTGGCGTAGCCCGCGATGTGTTCGCCGAATTGCAGGATGGTGATGCGGCTTCCCTTGCGGATCGCGCTATCCCACCAATCGGGTCCACGACGGTTAATAAGCTTGTCGAGTTCGTTGCCGGGGATGATGCCCTGATAGGCCGCCCGCCAGGCGTCATCATGTGTCGCGGCGATCGCCGTTGAATCGGACGGTTTAGCGCGGCGAATCTCGATCAGGACGGTCGACATTGTCGAATAGAAGCAATGAACCACCCCGCCTTCAAGCCCTGTGTTTAACGATGAGTTAATGGTGTGGATTACTGGTCACAGGCAGGGCGGAAACACGCCGTTGCCGGGCAAAACTTGCGTTCAAACGTCTCGTTTTGGGAATGCCGAAACTTGTCGCCGAATTGGCGGCAATGCGCGCGAACGACTCAGGATCGCGCGCATTGCATGTGCAGGTGATTCGGAATCGCGGGCGCGATTCTCAAACCGTCTCGGCTTCCTTGCTGCGCTCGGCTCGCTTGCGCTCGTTCTCGTCGAGCAACTTCTTGCGTAGCCGGATGGAGGTCGGCGTCACCTCGACCAGTTCGTCGTCCTCGATATAGGCCAGTGCCTTTTCGAGCGTCATGCGGATCGGCGGGGTGAGGCGGACTGCCTCATCCTTCGAGGTGGTGCGGATATTGGTGAGCTGCTTGCCCTTGAGCACGTTGACGATCAAATCGTTGTCGCGCGTGTGCTCGCCGACGATCATGCCGTTGTAAACCTTCCAGCCCGGCTCGATCATCATCGGGCCGCGCGCTTCAAGGTTCCACAGCGCGTAGGCAACCGCTTCGCCGCGGTCGTTTGAAATGAGCACGCCATTGCGGCGGCCCTGGATCGGGCCCTTGTGCGCATCGTAGGCATGGAACAGCCGATTCATGATGGCGGTGCCGCGCGTATCGGTCAGCAACTCGCCCTGGTAGCCGATCAGTCCACGGGTCGGCGCGTGAAACACCATGCGCACGCGTCCGCCGCCCGACGGCTTCAATTCGACCATCTCGGCTTTGCGCTCGGCCATCTTCTGCACGACGATGCCGGAGTGAACGTCGTCGACGTCGATCACGACCTCTTCGATCGGCTCTTCCTGTTCGCCGTTATCGTTTTGGCGAAGCAGGACCTTCGGCCGCGACACCGACAATTCAAAGCCCTCGCGCCGCATCGTCTCGATCAGGATGCCGAGTTGCAATTCCCCGCGGCCGGCGACCTCCATGGCATCCTTGTCGTCGGACTCACGAACGCGCAATGCAACGTTGCCTTCGGCTTCGCGCAGCAGCCGGTCGCGGATCATGCGGCCGGTGACTTTCGAGCCTTCGGTGCCGGCCAAGGGGCTGTCGTTGACGCGGAATGTCATCGCCAGCGTCGGCGGATCGATCGGCTGCGCGGGCAGCGGGGTTTCGACCGACGGATCGCAAATAGTATGGGCGACGGTTGCTTCCGGCAGTCCGGCCAAGGCGACGATATCGCCGGCTTCAGCCTCGTCGAGCGGCACCCGCTCAAGTCCGCGGAAAGCGAGAACCTTGGTGATACGGCCGGTCTCGATCAGCCGGCCGGTGTGGTCGAGAACCTTGACCTGCTGGTTCGGCTTCACCGAGCCCGAGGTGATGCGGCCGGTGACGATGCGGCCAAGATACGGGTTGGCTTCGAGAATGGTGCCGAGCAAACGGAACGGGCCTTGCTCGACGACCGGCGGCTTGACGTGGCTCAGCACCAGGTCGAACAGCGGCTTCATGCCGTCGTCATGCGATCCATCGACCGCCGTCGCCATCCAGCCTTGCTTGGCCGAGCCGTAAAGGATCGGGAAATCCAGTTGCTCGTCGGTCGCGTCGAGCGCGGCGAACAGGTCGAACACCTCGTTGATAACTTGCGTCGGGCGCGCGTCGGAGCGATCGACCTTATTGATGACGACGATGGGTTTGAGGCCCATCTTGAGCGCCTTCGACACAACGAATTTGGTCTGCGGTAACGGGCCTTCGGCGGCGTCGACCAGCACCAGCGCTCCGTCCACCATGTTGAGGATGCGCTCGACCTCGCCGCCGAAATCGGCGTGGCCGGGGGTGTCGACGATATTGATGCGGGTGCCCTGCCACTCGACCGAGGCGGCCTTGGCCAAAATGGTAATGCCGCGTTCGCGCTCGAGATCGTTGGAATCCATGGCGCGTTCGACCACGCGCTGGTTCTCGCGGTAAACGCCGGACTGCTGCAACAGCCGATCCACCAGCGTGGTTTTGCCGTGGTCGACGTGAGCGATGATAGCGACGTTGCGGAGATTCATAGGGTTTCCAAAAAAGAGGCGGCCCGAAAGGAGGATTTCCGCTGGAAATCCGTCTTCCTCAAAACACAAAAGGATTGCCCAGATGGCAATCCTGTGGGGTCCGTGAGTCGGGCGGAATATAGTCAGTAAGCGGCCCGGCGCAACCCGCCCGGCGCCGTGTGGTTAAGCGCCTTATGGCCGATTTCCTGCGCAATGGGTAGGATGGGTTGGGCGTTTTCAGGCTTTAGTCGAGGAATCATGGGTGACACTTTCCCCAAAGTAAAAGTCGCTGCGGTACAGGCCGCTTCCGTATTTCTTGACCGCGAGGGTTCCACCGAAAAGGCCTGCCGCCTGATCCGTGACGCCGGCAAGAACGGCGCACGGGTCATTGGATTTCCCGAAGGCTTCATCCCCGCGCACCCGGTTTGGTATCACCACCATGCCGCGACCGGGGCGATCGCCAATAAACTCGCGGTCGAGCTGTTCAAGAATTCGGTCGAGATTCCCGGTCCGGAGACGGATGCGCTCTGTGAGGCTGCGCGCGCGGCCAACGCGTATGTCGTCATCGGCGTATGCGAAAAGCTGCCGCAGACGACCGGCACGATGTTCAACACGCAGCTTTATATCGGGCCGGACGGCACGCTCATTCGCAAGCACCAGAAGATCATGCCGACCGTTGGAGAGCGTATCGTGCATACGGGCGGCTTCGGCGACACGTTCGGCGCGTTCGCGAGCGAATTTGGGCCGATGAGTGGGTTGATCTGCGGCGAGAACTCAAATCCGCTGGCGGTGTTTGCGCTGATCGCGGAAGGTACGCGCATCCACGTCATGAGCTGGCCCAATCATTTTCCGACCAGCGGCGATCCGTTGCGCAACCGTGTCGCCATCGACTCGCAGGCGTTCGCGCAGATGAGCAAGGCCTTTGTCATCTCGGCTTGCGGTACGGTGGATGACCGCATGATCGAGGTGCTGCAGTGTGGGCCCGAAGGCGAGAAATTCTTGCGCGATGCCAATTGCTGCGGCGGCTCACTCATCGTCGATCCGATGAGCCGCATCGTCGCAGGACCGATGGGCCCCGAGGAGGGCATCCTGTATGCGGACTGCAACCTCGATCTCGCCATTCAGATGAAGCTGCGCCACGACTTTGCCGGTCACTACAATAGGCCGGATATTTTCCATCTGCAGGTGAATCGCGCCGCGCCGCAACTTTACTCGGTGCACGGCGTTGATCAGCGCGAGGCATTGCCAGGCGCGGAGGCTGCACGCGTGCTTGCGTCGCCGTCGCCGCGGCTTGAGTCCAAAACGGAAGATCAGCCGGCGGATGCGACCATTCTACCGCCTGGCGAATGATTACGAGAGGTTAGATCATGGCCAATAAATTATCCGGCGATGCGCGCAAGGCAGCGCTCGGCAAGCTCTCAGGCTGGTCCGAAGTGCCGGGCCGCGACGCCATCACCAGGAAATTCGTGTTCGAGGATTTCAATCAGGCGTTCGGCTTCATGACGCGCGCCGCGCTTGTCGCGGAAAAGATGGATCATCATCCGGAGTGGTTCAACGTCTACAAGAACGTCGAGGTGACGCTGTCCACGCACGACGCCGGCGGTGTGACCGATCTCGACGTGAAGCTCGCCGAGGCGATGGATAAATTGGCGAGTGTGTAAGAGCGTCAATCCACCTTCGCGCCGGATACTTCAATCACTTTCGCCCACTTGTCGGTTTCGGAGCGCAGGAATGCGCCGAAAGCCGCGCCCGATAACGTTCCGGGTTCCGCACCGAGTTGTTTGAAACGCTGCTCGACATCCGGCGTCTTGAGGATTTCCATGACGGCGTTTGAGAGGCGCGCCAGCACGGGCGCCGGCGTTTTGGCTGGCGCCACCAGTCCGAACCAGGCCGAGGCGTCGAAGCCCGGCAACCCCGATTCCGCGACGGTCGGCAGGGCCGGGAGTGCGCTCGCCCGCTTCGCGCCGGCAATCGCAATTGCGCGCACGTGGTCGCTCTGAATCTGCGGCAGCGCCGCCGGCATATTGTCGAATAGCATCGGGATGTGGCCGCCAATGAGATCGTTCATCGCCGGTGCCGCGCCGCGATAGGGCACGTGCACGATGTTTATTTTCGCCATGCTCTTGAATAACTCACCGGCCAGATGATTGGTCGAGCCGTTGCCCGATGAGCCGAAATTGATCTTGCCGGGATTGGCTCGCGCGTAGGCGATCAATTCATCTACGGTTTTTACTGGCAGCGACGGATGCACCATGAGAACAATCGGGACCGAGGCAACCAGCGCGACCGGCGCAAAATCTCTCTCCGGATCGAATGGCAAATGGCTGTAAAGCTTGGCGTTCGAGGTCAGCGGTCCCGGCGCACTTAGAAGCAGCGTGTAGCCGTCGGGCGGCGAGGTAGCGACCAGGGCGGACCCGACATTGCCATTGGCGCCGCCGCGATTATCGACGACGGCCTGCTGGCCGAGGTTTTCCGTCAGCTTCTGCGCAAGGATGCGTGCGATGATGTCGTTGGAGCCGCCGGCCGGGTAGGGGACCACGATATGGACCGTGCGGCTAGGAAAAGGCTGCGCTGTCGCCGGACTACCGCAACTGCACGAGAGCGCACAGATCGCCGCAAATGTGAACCGCCACAAATTTCCCATTGCCTGCTCCTGTTGGCAGCGTCATGGCCGCAAAATAATTTTACCCATCACTTGCCGCGCTGCGATGGCCTTGAACGCCTGTGGCGCATCGGCAAGCGGATAGACCGCGTGAACGTGCGACGACAGTTTTCCCTGCGCGCACCAATCCAGCAATTGAGTCGTATTGGCGCGGTGTCCCTCCGGATCGCGCTCGACGAACGCGCCCCAGAAAACGCCGACAACGTCGCAGCCTTTCAGCAGCACGAGATTGAGTGGCAATTTCGGAATCTCGCCGGCGGCAAATCCGACCACGAGGAAGCGTCCCTTCCACGCGATCGAGCGCAACGCGGCTTCCGCGTAAGCGCCGCCAACCGGATCGTAGATGACGTCCGCGCCGCGGCCGGCCGTTGCACGGCGCAGCGCATTCTTGAGATCGTCGTTGCTGTAATTGATACCGTCGTCGGCGCCGTGTTGTTTTGCGAACGCGACCTTGTCGCCCGACGACGCACACGCAATGACACGCGCACCCATCAATTTTCCGAGTTCTATCGCGGCGAGTCCGACCCCGCCCGACGCGCCGAGTACGGCAAGCGTTTCGCCCGGTTTCAGAGCAGCACGATCTTTCAAGGCATGCAGCGTCGTGCCGTAGGTTACGCACAGACCGGCGGCGCGGTCGAAATCCACGGCATCCGGAATCTTGACGAGCCGTGTAACAGGCGCCGCGATGCGTTCGCGCGCGGCGCCATGACCGACGTGACCAAGCACGCGATCGCCCGCTTTGAGCGTGCTTACGTCGGGTGCGACGCTTTCGACGACGCCGGCGAATTCGGCCGACGGTGAAAACGGCAGCGGCGGCTTGACCTGATATTTGCCGGCAATGATCAGCGTATCGAAGAAGTTCAGCGCCGCCGCCTTGACCCGCACCACGGCCTGTCCTGGGCCTGCGATGGGATCTGCGATGTCGCGGAGTTCAAGATCGTCGGGCGTACCGAGGCGGGTGCAGAGGAGGGCTTTCATGGCGTGCAAAGGTCTTTGCGGAAGGATCGATTCTAGCACGGCATGGCGGCCGGGCGGGGAAGCTGTGTTAACTTTCGGCCCGTACTGTAGGGCGCGGCCCGGTGCCGCCTTCACATTGCCGATATTCGCCTCTACTGGGCTAATATTCTTCGCTTTTCCTGGGGTCCTCATATCCGCTAGAACCCCTTTTGACCGGTAGGGCCCGATGAGCACGACCCTTATGTCCCGTTTCATGTTGCCGCTGCTGTTCGCGTCGGCCGTTGTCGTTGCGCCGGCGGCGCTCGCGCAAACGCCGAGTGGGGCAGCCACCGACAAACCCGCCGCTGCCACGAAGCCGGCCTCAAAGCCTGCCGCGAAGCCGAAGGTCGCCACCAAGAAGCCCGCACCTGCGCCGAAGCATGCTGCGGCAGGGGCCGACTCGCCCGTACTGCTCGGGCAGTTCGGCGATTGGGGCGCTTATCAGGCGACACCCGGCGGCAAGAAAGTCTGCTTCGCTCTCGCCAAGCCGACTTCGGCTGTAACCGAGCCTGCCGGCCGCAAGCGCGACGAGCCTTACATGTTCGTGTCCACGCGCCCGAGCGAGAAGGTGAAGAACGAAGTGTCGGTCATCGTCGGCTATCCGCAGAAGGAAAGCGTGGACGCCAGCGCCGCCGTCGGTTCTGCGAACTATGCGATGTACACCCAGAAAGACGGGGCGTGGATCAGGAATGCCGCCGACGAGGCGCAGATGATCGAAGCCATGCGCAAGGGCGCGGATATCGTCATCAAGAGCCAGTCCGCGCGCGGCACGAAATCCACCGACACCTATTCGCTCAAGGGCATTGCCCAGGCGCTCGACAAGGTGGCCGAGGAGTGCAAGTAACGCTTCTTCGCCTTATATGGTTGTGGCCGGGACGGACTCGGCCTGACGAAATTTTGAAATGACGACACTGGACATCGCAACGGAACCGGCAACGGCGTTCGTCGAAAAGACGCCGCTTGAGCGCTATGTGGCGCCGGCGAAGCCGTCGCTGATCGGACTCTCGCGCGAAGCGCTTGCCGACGCGCTCGGCAGCATCGGTGTGCCGGAACGGGCGCGCAAGATGCGCGTGCAGCAGATCTGGCACTGGATCTATTTTCGCGGCGTGACGGACTTCGCCGCCATGAGCAGCGTGTCTAAGGAATTGCGCGCGACGTTGCCCGAGCACTTTACGCTGGCGCGTCCCGAGGTCGTTGCCGAGCAGGTGTCGGTCGACGGCACACGCAAATGGCTGCTGCGGTTGCCGGGCGAAACGCAGGACGAGCGTCCGCACGAAGTCGAGACGGTCTATATCCCCGACTCAGAGCGCGGCACCTTGTGCGTGTCGAGTCAGGTCGGCTGCACGCTCGCATGTACCTTCTGCCACACCGGCACGCAGCGTCTGGTGCGCAATCTCACCGCCGGCGAAATCGTAGGCCAGATTATGGTCGCACGCGATCGTCTCGGTGAATGGCCGGGCGCGACGCGACCGACCGACGGCGTCATTCCATCCGGCGACCGCTGCGTGACCAACATCGTGATGATGGGTATGGGCGAGCCGCTCTACAATTTCGAGGCGGTGCGCGACGCGCTGCTGGTGGCATCGGACAACGAAGGCATCGGTATTTCCAGGCGGCGCATCACGCTCTCGACTTCAGGTGTCGTACCGAACATCGAACGTGCCGGCGCCGAAATCGGATGTCTGCTGGCGGTGTCCCTGCATGCGGTGCGCGACGAACTGCGCAACGAACTCGTTCCGCTCAATCGCAAATACAAGATCACCGAATTGCTGGAGGCCTGCCGCAATTATCCCGGCGCGTCCAACGCGAGGCGCATCACGTTCGAATACGTCATGCTCAAGGGCGTCAACGATTCGATCGATGACGCCAAGGCGCTGGTGCGTCTGCTCAAGGGCATTCCGGCGAAGATCAATCTCATTCCGTTCAATCCCTGGCCGGGCAGCAAATACGAATGCTCCGATTGGGAGCAGATCGAGAAATTCTCGCAGGTCGTGTTCGATGCCGGTTACGCCTCGCCGGTGCGCACGCCGCGTGGGCGCGATATTCTCGCGGCTTGTGGCCAGCTCAAGAGCGCGACCGAAAAACTCTCCGCGCGCGAACGCATGGCGTTGCGCGCCATGGCGATGACGGATTAACGCTTGGCTCTCATCGGCCGCATCATTGTCATTTTCTTCGCCGTCATGGTCGCGAGCCTTGCGGCCGGAATGGCCATCGCAACCGGGCTGCTCGGACCCGCATGGCACGGCTTAACCGGCGATGCCGGCGAACGGGCCGGCTTCTGGATCGTGACGGTGTTTGCGACCGGCTTTACTGGCGCGGTCGGGCTTCTGCCGCTCGTCATCCTCATCGTCCTCGCCGAGGCGTTCAAGGTCCGTTCGCTGCTGATCAATGTCGCGGCGGGCGCCGCGATGCTGGCGCTCGGCTATTACAGTTCAGGCTTTTCGCACAGCTACGAAGAGTCGATCGACCATCCGCCGCCGCCGATCTCGCGCGAGGGCGAGATTGCCGCCGCCGCCGGCGCCGTGTTCGGATTTGCTTATTGGCTGATTGCCGGGCGTAAAGCCGGCCGTTGGCGCGAGCGCTGACTTCCCATCTCCGTCGCGCTCGGCTAGACCGGCTCGCCATGAATCGCACCGGATTGCTGATCGCACTCGCCGTCGCCGTCGTCGTTGGCGTCGTGTTCGGATTTTATCCGGGCCTCGATCTGCGCATCGCCGCGCCGTTTCACGACATTGCCATCGGCAACAATAAGTTCGGCATGCGCATCTATCCGCCGGTGATGGCGGCGCGCGATATCGGACTTTGGATCGTCACCGTTTTCGTTGCCTTGCCGCTGGCAGCGTTCGTTCTCAAATTGGTCTTGCCACGCCGGCGGCTGATAATCCCGGCCCGCGCCATCATATTTCTGGTGGTGACGATGGCGCTTGGGCCGGGCGTGCTGGTCAATGGCGTGCTGAAGGATTACTGGGGCCGTCCACGTCCGATCGACGTGCAGCAATTTGGCGGTGACCAACATTTCGTCGCGTGGTGGGATCGGCGCGGCGATTGCCCGGCCAATTGCTCATTCGTCTCGGGCGATGTTTCCGGCGCGTTCTGGACGTTGGCGCCGGCCGCGCTGGCGCCGCCGCAAGTGCGGGTTATCGCCTATGGCGCGGCGCTGACATTCGGTGCCGGCATGGCGGCGCTGCGCATTGTATCCGGCGGACATTTCTTCAGCGACACGGCCTTTGCCGGTGTGTTCACGTTTCTCATCATCTGGCTTGCTTACGCGCTGATCTATCGGTGGCCACGCACGCGGCTCAACGAGGAAAAGATTGAAAGTGCAATCGAGCGAATAGCGACGCCGGGATACGATTTTGTGGCGAAACTGCTCGGACGGAAATCCCGGCCGTAGTCTCAAAGAAAAATCGCCGGGTGCTTGGCCCGGCAATTGATTTCAAGAACGGCTGGTCTATCGCCGTGCGCGCCTGGTCGCGACCTTTTCTACTTTCTTTGCGGGCATATCGACTTCCGCCGACTTTGCATGGTCGCCGTTGAGCTTGTGGGCGAACAACGCGATGGTCTTGGCGTAGACTTCCGCCTTGTTCCACTCCTGGATGACGGCAAAATTCGGCTCGCCCTGATTCCAGCCTTGGCCGCGTTTCCAGCCGTGGTTCTTGAGATAGTTGGCGGTGGAAGCGAGCACGTCCGGCGCGCTGCGAACCAGATCGGCATGGCCCTTGCCGTCGAAGTTGACGGCGTACTTCACGTAGGAAGACGGCAGGAATTGCGTCTGCCCGATTTCGCCGGCCCAGTCACCCTTCAGGTCGGTCGACGCCATATCGCCACGATCGACGATGCGCAGCGCATCGGTAAGCTCTGCCTGGAATTTTTCGCTGCGGCGGCAGTCATAAGCGAGCGTTGCAACCGAACGCACGACCGACATCTTGCCCATGTTGACGCCGTAGTCGGTCTCAAGCCCCCAGATGGCGACCACGACTGAGCCCGGCACGCCGTATTTCCTTTCGATGCTCTTGATCAATCCGGCGTTCTGCTTCATCAGCCGTGCGCCTTTGATGAGGCGATCTTTCGAGATCATGCGGCCGGAAAACTCTTCAAAACTCTGTTTGAACACGCCCTGGCGCCTGTC
This sequence comes from Pseudolabrys sp., assembly GCA_049793875.1. GTDB lineage: Bacteria > Pseudomonadota > Alphaproteobacteria > Rhizobiales > Xanthobacteraceae > Pseudolabrys. The sequence goes on from JBARCH010000048.1 coordinate 28,643, forward strand.
GGCTGAAAGCACGGCCTGATCAAGCGTGACGTTATCGAGCGCGGTGAGGCCGCGCTGCGAAATGCCCTTTTTTGCGGCCTCTTTCCTGAATTCGGCGAGGAAGGCTTTGAAGCCCCCTTTGGGATTGCATTGTGCGGCGAGCGCAGGCGTGACGGCAAATGTGAACACTGCACCCACGAGGGCGGCGGCGACGGACGCGTTAATTTTTGACATCGGCTTGCTCGCTGTTGACAGCACGCTTCCGTCGCTGGCTTATCGCAATGCCCAAAGGGCGAGTAGCGAGATTGGCCGATGAGGTTAATCTGCACGCGCACTTTGCGTCGTTTACCTTTCGCCTTATAGTCCGCGCGCCTTTCAAGCGGCTTGTGTTGCAACGGAATTCCAATGGCTAAAGACGAAGTAAAAAGGGACGTTAAGAAAGTTGTGCTCGCCTATTCGGGCGGCCTCGATACGTCCATCATTCTCAAGTGGCTGCAGACGACCTACGGCTGCGAGGTCGTCACGTTTACCGCCGATCTCGGGCAGGGAGAGGAGCTTGAGCCGGCACGCAAGAAGGCGCTGCTGCTCGGCATCAAGCCGGAAAATGTTTTCGTCGAAGACCTGCGCGAGGAATTCGTTCGCGACTACGTGTTCCCGATGTTTCGCGCGAACGCGGTGTATGAGGGGCAATATCTGCTGGGCACGTCGATCGCGCGGCCGTTGATCGCCAAGAAGCAGATCGAGATTGCCGAAAAAGTCGGGGCCGATGCAGTAGCCCACGGCGCGACCGGCAAGGGTAACGACCAGGTGCGCTTCGAGCTTGCCTACTACGCGCTCAAGCCGGACGTCACGGTCATCGCGCCGTGGCGCGAATGGAATTTGACCTCGCGCACCAGGCTGATCGAGTTCGCCGAACAGCATCAGATTCCGATCGCCAAGGACAAGCGCGGCGACGCGCCGTTTTCGGTGGACGCCAACCTGCTGCACGCATCATCCGAAGGCAAAGTGCTGGAAGACCCGAGTCAGGAAGTGCCGGATTACGTCTACTCGCGCACGATCGATCCCGAAAAGGCGCCGGACAAGCCCACTTACATCACGATCGATTTCGAGCGTGGAGATGCGACGGCAATCGACGGCGACAAATTGTCGCCGGCCACACTCCTCACGAAGCTCAACGTGCTTGGCCGTGCCAATGGCATTGGCCGGCTCGATCTCGTCGAGAACCGCTTTGTCGGCATAAAATCGCGCGGCATGTACGAGACGCCGGGCGGCACCGTCCTGCTCGCAGCCCATCGCGGCATCGAGTCGATCACGCTCGACCGCGGCGCGGCGCATCTCAAAGACGAACTGATGCCGAAATATGCCGAGCTCGTTTACAACGGCTTCTGGTTTGCGCCGGAGCGCGAGATGCTGCAGGCGGCGATCGACCGCAGCCAGGAATTTGTTACCGGCCGGGTGAAGCTCAAGCTCTACAAAGGCGGGGTTGCCGTGGCCGGTCGCGAGAGTAAATATTCGCTTTACGATCAGGACCTGGTGACGTTCGAGGAAGGCGCCGTGGCTTACGATCACCGCGACGCCGCGGGTTTCATTAAGCTCAATGCGTTGCGCCTGCGCACGTTGGGGCAGAGGAAACGCAAGCTCAAGCTGGACTGATCTTCCGGGGGCGCTGGCATGAGTCGAGGGCTGCGATGCGTGGGGTCTTGAAGAAGGGAATCTGGAAACCGCTCGGGATTACGATTGCACTGGGCATCGCGCTGGCGGCTTGTTCAAACGACAAGAAGTCAGTTCTTGTTCAGAACATCCCGCCGGTAAAGCCAAAGGACGAAATCCTGCTGGCGTTCCCGCAGGCCGTTTCCGATCCGACCAATATCCGTGACGCCGCGATTTCAGATCCGGCGCTCAATCAGACTGGACCGATCCGCGTCTATTATGTCTGCGTTCGCGCCAATGCGCGGGACGCCAGCCACAAATATACTGGCGTCAAAACATATGCCGGATATTTCTACGATGGCCATCTCGGCCAACTGGTCGATGCGCCAGCCGGGTTGTGCGACAAGGTCGCCTACAGGCCGTTCCCTGAGCTCGAAAAGCTTTGCCTCGGAAACGTCTGCAAATAGCGCTTTATCTGGTTGACAACGAAGAAGCTCAGACCTGCCGGTC
>JBARCH010000049.1:0-18685 GCA_049793875.1 Pseudolabrys sp.
TCGCCGTCGGGTAGACCGTCGCGGAATAGGCCGAAAGCACGATATTAGCGCCGACCGTCAGCACGCCCGTAACAAAGGTGATGGCCAGCAAGCCGTACCAGTTACGGGCAAGGAAGCCGATACCTGCGATCGATATTGCCGATAGAAAGAACGTGATGACAAGCCAACGGTATGACTTGTCCTTGTCGATGATGCGCGCGAGACCGATGGCGCCGACAATGCCGCCGACCGAAAACGCCACCGATGCCAGAATGGCACTTGTCACCGGCATGCCGATTGACGCCAGCACCAGCGGCATCCAGGTGACCACATAAACGATTACGAGTTGCGCGACGAACGCGGCAAGGCACAGCAGCACCGTCGCTCGCACGAATTCGCGTCCGAAAATCTCGCGCGTCGGCTTCATCGACACACCGCGACTCTGCGGCAGGACGTAGTTATCGTCCGGCGACGGCTGGAATGACGGTGCAATACGGCGAAGGATGCTGCCGATCTGGACCACCGGCGCGCGACTGAGAACGAGGAAGCGAATCGATTCATTAAGCCAAAGCACAAGACCGAAAGTCAGCAACAACGGCAGTACGCCGCCGAGAATGAAGACCGCCTGCCAGCCGTGCGTTGCAATAAGCAGCGCCGAGAGCGGCCCGCCGATCACGCCGCCGAGAGGAAATGCTGCGTACATCAAACTTACCAGCGTTGCACGGGTACGCAGCGGCGAATATTCCGCGACCATCGCGATTGCGTTCGACAGCGCGCCGCCGAGACCGATGCCGATCAATACGCGGAATATGAAGAGCGACTTGAAATCGAAGGCATTGACGGTGAGCAGCGCGAAGACGCCGAAGATTGCGGTCGGGATGATGACGCCCATGCGCCGGCCGTAACGGTCTGCGTACCAGCCGAAGAAAACGGAGCCCAGCGACGCGCCGATGTAATGTGCGGCGAAGATTGGCCCGAAGGCTTCACGCGGGAGCTTCCACGCAGCACCGATAACCGGCGCTACATACGAAATCGCCAGAATGTCGAAACCGTCGAGGAACGACACTCCAGCGCAGAGCGCGACAACGATGAGGATAAATTTGCCGACGGAAGAATCGTCGACGACGCTGACAACGTCGATTTTCCTGCCGCTTGCGGTAACCATGTCGCCCCTCCCCCCTGTGACGGACCGGCCGGATATTTTTTGTTCGTCGGCGCGCCGCTAACGTTTCACTCCCGGTTCATCTTGCGGTCTGATCGAAGAAGCCGGGCCCGTGTATGGCACGGGCCCGGTCTAAAGAGCGTTACGCGACCTTGTCCGGCTGCGCCGACTTGGTCTTTGCCCAGTAATCGGCCGCTGACTTGGTTGCCTTGAGTTTTTCCACGTCCTCATAGCCCGGCGCCATCGAAGCGTTGGTGCCGGCCAGAACCTGATGATGCTCGATGTTCAGGAGCCGCAGCCAGCTTTGCTGGCCGAGCGTGAGACCGATCATGCAGCCGAGTTCGACCAGTTCGGGCTCACTGAAGCTCTTGTGCAGACGATCCCAGAAAGCGTCGTCCGTGTTCAGGTGCCAGGTGATCGCTTCGGCATAAGCGAGCGCCGCTTTCTGACGCTCGTTGTATTTCGTCGACTTCTCGAAGTTCAGCAAATCCATCACATGATCTTCGATCAGCGCGCCGCTGCTCACGGATTTCACCGAGCGCTGGTTGCCGCAGAATTCGCACTGGACGGAGCGCGACACGTAAAGACGGCACAGTTCCTTGATGGCGTGGTCAAGGATGCCGTTGCGGAACAGGTTGTTCCATGAATCGGCAAAGAACCAGAACGCTGCCGGCACGTGCGCACGCACGGCGGAGCTTTCCGGCCGCGGCGTGCCTTCGCGCGCACAACGCTCCATCTCAACGCGCATTTTATCGTCCATCTTTTCGAGCGGGACGTAGCTGATCCGTTGCTTTGCCATGGTGATGTCTCCTTTGGCGATCTCTTGAGTTTCCTATTCGGCCGCTTGGACCGGCACTGGACAGGCCGCCGGCTTGCGCGCGGAATCCTGCGCCTTGGCATAGTCGGCCACGGTCTTGTACTCGGTAAGCTGGTCGTCTTTTACCTTGAGCCCGACCACCCGTCGCGCAAATTCTGCGAATGGGCCGCTGCCCGTGAATTCGGCCCGCTTCATGGTTAGCGACAGCAGCGTCTGCAGGGGCGTGCCGTTGAAGTTCTCGAACATGAAGAGCCGACTGCCCCAGTCGGTAAGGTAGAGATCGCGGATGACCCGGGCGATTTTCACGCGGTCAAATGGCTCGCCGGTCGCACCCTTGTTGAGCTTCTCAAACCAAGGACGCATAGCAGGGTTGTCCCACTGCGCCTCGGTTGGGAACATGATGGCGCTGCGGCCGCATAGGTCGATCAGTTCATCCACCATCGGACCGAGATTTTGCAGGAAGTAGACGCGGCCCCAGTTGAATAACTGGATGTCCGGCTTGAACAGCCCCCCGGGCGTGTAGAAGCCCTGATCTTCCGACGCAAGCACGTGCGCGTAAGTGGATTGCTGGAAGCCGACGAGCTTGGCGAGCCGCGCCTGCACCGCCTCGATCTTCGAGGTACCCAGATGCTCGCACATCAGGATGGCAAGGCCAGCCAACAACTCGGCGCGCACGGCCTGGCGGACCAGTGCGTAGTAATGTCCCCAGTCGAACACACGCTGCGGATAAAGCTTGGCGTGATCCGGGTTGCCGATGTGGAAGACGTATTTCCACGGGATCAGCACGTGGTCGAACATGACGGTCGCGTCGAGTTCATCGCCTTGCGACGCGAGCGGGTGTTCGACCGGGTCCTTCGCGACGACGCTCTCGCGGCAGACAATAGTGATGCCCTTCAAATTCGCCGGGCACACGCCGTAGATGATCTGATCGCCCTTGGCGCCGGGACGGAAGAACACGCCGAGATGCAGGAAATCGCCGAACGCCGACGCCGTGCCGATCGCTTTCACGCCGTTGACGAGAATGCCTTCGTCGCTCGTTGAAAGAATGCGCAAGGCGGGCGACGTCGCGTGCGCGTTCGGATCGGAGCGATCCGCCTGCGGATCGACGAAGTGCGGCGCGACCACGAGATCGTGGTCCATTGCGTAGGCCCAAAAATTGCGGATGTTATCGGCCAGCCCGCGACCTTCGGCACCGATCGACGCCTTCTCCCACGGTTCAGGGTCGTCGATATAAGTGACGAGCATGTAGTTCTGCGAATCCGGCGTGCGCGGCATCGATGCGGCCACGAAATGCTTCATGATGAATTCGTGATAGCGCCGCTTCTTGACCAGTTCCTCCTTGGTGCGGTGCTGGAACCACATCATCGAGCGGCGCTTGCCGGTCTCGTCGATGAAGGTGAGCTGGTCCTGCAATTCGGGCCGCAGGTGAAGATCGAAGAATTCGGCGGTACGCTGCGCGTAGTCGCGCGTGAGCGGATGCGTGGCGACGTTGTCGATCTGGGTATTGCCGACCCAGACGCTACGGCCATCGTTCAGCGACTTGAGATAGTGCTCGCCCGTTCGCAGCATGGCGGTCTCCCTGCAGCTTTTCGGCGTTTCCTGGCAGCGCAGACCGGCTTCGCATGGCGTGCCGGCCTTGTCGTCATTGCCGCTAGCCTAGGGCCGGGCGAGCTTCTATACTATCAATTCATGGATATAAATTACATTCCTAATAGTTATGCGGTCGAGCTCGACCTGCATCAGTTGCGGGTGCTGGACGTCTTGTTACGCGAGCACAGCCTCACCCGCGCCGCCAAGGTTCTCGACGTTACACAGCCCGCATTGAGCAAGACGCTGGCGCGGCTGCGGCGCTATTTCGATGATCCGCTGTTCGTGCGCGTCTCGCATAAAATGGAGCCGACGCCGAAAGCGCTCGCTCTCGCAAAGCCGGTCGGCGAAATCCTCGATCAGATGCGCACGCTGCGCGGCGAGCATGTCGCTTTCGATCCGGCCACATCGACGCGCACCTTTCAATTCTGCGTTGTCGACGCAGGCGTCATCAAGCTATTGCCGCCGCTGGTCAACCGCGTGATGAGCGAAGCGCCGAACGTACGCTTACGCGTCGTGCAGCTTGAGGGCGAGCATCTGGAATCGTGGCTTGAGTCCGGCACGATCGATTTCGCCATGGGTTCATTTGCATCACTGGTCAAAGGGGTCCGCCGGCAATTTCTCTGGACAGAGGAATATGTCAGCGTCGTCAATCGCGGCCACCCGCGGATGTCGGGCAATCCGTCCGTGCGCGAATTCACCGCTGAGAACCACGTGCTGGTGTCGACTCTCGGCACCGGTCATGCGCACAAACTCGCCGAGCGTGCCGTCGAAGCGGCGATCCCGCCGCAGAACATCATTTGCCGCGTGCCGATCTTCATCGCCGCTGCCGTGATTGCCAAGCACACAAACGCCATCGCGACATTGCCGATGTCGATCGCGACCGTGCTGGCGGAAGATCTCAACCTGGAAATTATAAAGCCGCCGATAAAGCTGCCGAAAATCGAAATCTACCAATACTGGCACAACCGCTTTCACCGCGAACCCGGCAATAAATGGATTCGCGAGGTGTTCCTGAGCCTGTTCCGGGCGCCGAACGCGAAGTCGCGCGGCTGACCGTCAGCGCGAAACCATCTGGCCTTGCGGAAGTGGAAATAATGATGCCCAGGGGCGAACTGCCCCTCATCCGAGAAACCAGTCACTTACGGAATGGTAGGACTTCGAACCGTTCCACACGATCATGCCTCGTGTGTCCCATCGAAATCTAGATACAGTTTCGCCTTCCGAGAAGGTCAATTCTTCGAGACCTCCGGCAGGAGCGACGCAGTTCCATAAGTCGCAACGTACTGGCCCGAGTGCGCCGGAAAGAGCGCGTAAGCAACGCCCTTGACCGTGCTCGTCGTAAAGGCGGCTGCACTCCCATTGAAGGTGATTGACAGAAGCGGCTGTCCGTCTATTGGCAGCATGGCATACATGCCACGCGTGTCGCGCGCGGCGGTTAGGGTGAAGGTGAGCCGGGACCCATCCCAAGTCATTCCTCTGAAATTTGACGCGTTACGGCCATCCACCCAGGCGAGCATCTGTTGCGCGCTCACAATCGGGATGCCGTAGCGTCTCGCCAAGCGAAGCAGCAATTCCGGAAAGCCGTCGCCGCGATAGTCATAGTGCGTGCCGAAGGCGCCGTAATATCCATCTGGGCCAAGCACAAGATTGATCATCGATTCGATGCCAGCCGCCCACGTGGGGCCATTTTCATTCACCCAATGCGTTGCCTGCTGGTAGACGTCTATTGTCGCGCCGTCGCGGTCCGCGTAGCGCATCGGGATTCCTGAACCGGTTATAAAACCCGGCTTATTGATCCAGGAGGGAGGCCAAGAGTAGTAGCTCATATCGAAGCGGATGCCATGCATCTTTTCGACTTTTGGGACACTTGCCCAATCGCTCCAGACGTCGCAGTGCATCCGGTTGCCCCTTTGTGCAGGCAAGCCCGGAAACGCCGCGACGAAGCGTCGTATATCGACGGTAAAGATCGCATCGAGCTGCACCATCGATTCGAAGTCCTTGCAGCCAACGGCCCCTGGACTGGCGGTGGTCACATGACTGCCGATGTCAAAGCCCTGCGCCTGATATTTGCGTGCCGCGGCGGGCGAGAGAGGCGTGTCGGAAAAGATCCAAGATGTTGCCCGGAAACATTGCCAATCCGCAACCGAACAGCCGGCGGGCGATACGACAAGAAATTTATTGAAAATACTTTTGGTACCATTGAACGTTCCGTGATCGTCTCCTGCGGCGACAATGATTGCCTTGTACATATTTGGGAAATACCAGAGCCGGGGGAGCGGCATTTTATTCCCCTTGCTCTGCATCATGAGAATGAGATTCCCGAACAGGCGTTGCATTTCGTCAGCCTGCGGAATCGATGATTTGCTCAGGTCGAGATAGTCCGGATAAAACAGATCACCAGACCGAATGACCGAATCCCCGTTGCGGTCTTGCCCCGCCCATGCTGGATTGCCTTGGCGCGTATAGACGACGGACCGCGCGAGGTCGAAAGTAAAAGCTGCCGCGCTGCCCGCGCCGATGCTGCGCAAGGTTACTGCAGGGTGGGCCGTGGGAGTGACCGCGTCCGAGTAAAGTGTGGCCACGGCGCGCGCGCTGCCCAATGTGTGGAGGTCCGCGCTACCGTGGAATTGGATAGTCGTGGCGGTGATGCCCGTGCCGGGTGGCCGTTTGACATCGATTCCGACATACTTGTCAGCCATCGCGCCGGACACTCTGGCGATACCGAGTAAGCCGCCCAACTGCTCGTCGGGACGCATGGCGATTAAATTGCCCCCGCTGTACACCCAAAAAGCAAACATGCTGACCTGTTCGGCCGTAAGCGGCATTTCGCCAATGATGACGATGCCAAAGTCCTTCAACTTTGATTGCGTTACGGTCGAAATGTCGGCGGTCACGTAGGCATTGAAGCCTTCCGCATTCAGAATCTCGGTGTAGTAGTTGCTAAAAGGGTTGCTTGCCGACGTTATAAGCAAGATCGGAACTGCGGCAGACGGCGGCAGGGGCGTGACAACGACCGTTGTTTTGGCGGTCGCGGTGCCGGCATTGTTTGTGGCGGTTATCGCGTAGGTTGTCGTGACGGCTGGAGCTACTGAGATCGAGTTGCCTGTGACCATGCCGATGCCTTCGCTGATGCTGAGCGAAGTTGCATCGCGCACCGACCACGACAGGGTTCCCGTCTGTCCTTGGATGATATTTTGCGGGTCCGGCGCGAACGACTTTACGACCGGAATCGAGGATACCGGCCAGCAGGCACCGAGTGCGAACGCGACAACAGCACCGATACACACGGTGCACGCAGCAACCGCCCAATTTGAGGCTGTGAAGGTGCGGCTAGGGCCAAAAACACAAACAGAGTCATGCGCGGTCGTTGATTTTTGGTGGAGTTCTTTGCTGATGCAATCTCTGTGACGGCGCAACACGGCTGGTTCCCTGAAGAACACCCGTCTTGTCCCCGGCGTTGCAAGAACGCCCATCTGCACCGCTTGTTCCAGATCAACAAAAGCGCCGAGAGCGATTATTGACAGTAGCTGTCTCGCACCGTGCGGTAGGTCTTGGCGCCGGTCACCGTGCCACGATCGACCGCGTCGCGCATTGCCCGCGTCGAGCGGACGTAACAATTTACCGTCGATCAGCGCGAGCTACGACTGGCGTTTGCTATTGGTGCGGTACACAATCACCCCATTACAGGAAGGAGAAACACGCGCGCCATTGCACTCATCATCGCTTTGGCTATCGCCAGCACAGGACCTGCCGTTGCTACTCAGAAAAAGCTAATCCCACAAAAAGTCTAGGTAAGCGCACTGGCAACCCGCGATGCTCGTACGGATACGCGGCCTGCCTGAAGTACCTTATGCAGAAGAAGGGCGTTTCGGGGGGTGAGACGCTTCAAACGCTTGCTCATATTATTGCCAATGACGAATTAGCCGCCGCGAGGGATGGAAGGATGGGGGGTGAGCAGACTCAGGAGATTCGGCTTTTACGCGAGCATCATTATCGCACTGCTCGGCTCGTACATATTCGCGCCAACAGCCGATGCGGCAGCTTGTCCGACCGGGCGCATTACCTGTACGCAGTGGTGCGCGAAGTACCGTCCCAAGCCCTCGGACAACTGCATGTCGGCGCGAGAGGAAGCTGCGACCGGATTGGCTTTAATCGCTGCGTCGGTGATGGTCCGCCGCGCCTGATAACTTGCGAAGGCTGGTGCTACAAATACCGGGCTGGAAGCGAGTCATGTCTACGGACCGATCCCCGGAGCTGTCTCAAACATTACGGAAGCCTCAAGCATTTGATCGTTGACAGACCGCCGCGTTGAGCGCTTCAGATCTCGCACCATTGTGTGACGTATCGCCGTCGCTTCTTGCAGCGCTTCGTCTTGATCTCGGTTTCAAGACGGTCAATCTCCTCGTTCTTCTCACGGGTGACGCGTATAAGTTTTTCTCACCCGGAAACGACAGCAAATGCCCGTCGGGCAGTGGAAGAATTTATGATGGGTACGCTTCAGACTTCCTCACGGTGAGGAGCGATTTCGGCCTAATGCCGTCACAGCTTGCGATTTGAGGAGAGATGAGGAGCGTTGAGGAAAGATATTGGTGCCCAGGGGCGGGATCGAACCACCGACACTGCGATTTTCAATCGCATGCTCTACCAACTGAGCTACCTGGGCGCCGGGCCTGCGTTTTGCGCCGGCCGAAGAGAGCGCGGGCGTTATAAAGGCTCGATTCCGGGCTGTCCAGAACGACGCCCGAGGACGGCTTTGCCTGTCATTTAACGCCAATTGCGGCGCGGAACCGGTCCTTGAGCGCGACGCCGTCGCGCAACGGCAGAACGCGCGGCGGATCGTCCGCGACAATCCGGACACGGGCGAAGAAGGCTTCCGTGAACCCTGCAAGGCGTTTCCCAAGCGCGCGCACGCCAGCCTCGTCATCGACGTCGAGACAGGTCGCAAAACCGCAGCCGCGCGCGACCGAAACGAGATCGGCGCCGCTCTGGGTGTGGCTGGGCTGCATGCCGGTCTCGCCATAGACGCCATTGTCGAAGACGATCACAGCCAGATTGCCGGGCCGCTGGATGCCGATGGTGGCGAGGCTCCCGAGGCCCATGAGCATCTCGCCGTCGCCGGTGATCACGGCGACGCGCCGTTTCGGCTGCGCCAGCGCTATTCCAAGCCCGATCATCGCGGCGCCGCCCATCGCGCCCCACAGATAGAAATTGCGATCGTCGTCGCCGAGCGCGGCGAGATCCCACGTCGTCGAGCCAAGGCCGGGAACAACCAGCAGATCGTCCTTGCGGCCTTCGAGCAGCATTGCCATAGCGGCGCGGCGTTGCAGCGTCATTTGGCCCACACCTTGCGGCCGATCAATTCCTGCGACAGCAGCACGGCAACGATGCGCCCCTCACCGAATGTCTGCTGCAAGGCACGTTCCGCCGTTGCAGAGACTTCCTCCGGCTTGCGCACGCGATGCACTTGCGCCTCGCACAGCTTGAGCACCGGCTCGACAATCGAGCCCATCGGCACCTGCCACGGATTGAACTCTTCCCATTCGCCGCGCATCGTCACCAGCATCAGCATCGGGAAGCGGCAGGTGCGGATCAGCGAGAGCATGTTGATGCAATTGCCGACGCCGCTTGACTGCATCAACAGCACGGAACGGTCACCACCGAGCCATGCACCGGCTGCGAGCGCGACGCCCTCCTCTTCCGTGGTCAATGCAACGTCGCGGATGTCAGGATCGGCGCGGCAGCGTTCGATCAGCCGCGAATGGCCGGCATCCGGCACGTAACCGACCTGTCGGATATTCGCGTGCTTGAGCGCCTCAAACAGTTGATCGGGCCAAACAGGTGCGTTGACAGGCGCCTTCATGCGGCATCGTCCGGCGGTTTCGGAATATCGCGTTCTCCGTCTTCGTCTTCGGCTTCCTTGACGGGAATCGCGTAGGAACCGGAAAGCCAGCGATGGAGGTCGACGTCGGCACAGCGCTTCGAGCAGAACGGACGAAATTTCTCATCCTGCGGCTTCCCGCAGATCACGCAAGTCTTTGCTGCCGAGCTTTTCTCGTTACTCTGCATGACTGCCGCCAACATTAGACCAACTGCGGTCCATTATAGCGCATTGAGCCAGCCGAAGCGGATCGGATAGCCCTCGCCGCCCAGCAACGCCATCGATTCATAAAGCGGCAGACCGACCACGTTCGAGTACGAACCCACAAGCTTCACAATGAAGCTGCCGGCAATTCCCTGCGCGGCGTAGCCGCCCGCCTTGCCGCGCCATTCGCCAGAGGCGAGATAAGCTTCGATATCCTCATCCGACAAACGCTTGAAACGGACGCGTGTTTCAACGAGCCGTTGCCAACACGACTCTTTCGGCGTCACCAGGCAGATCGCCGTGTAGACGCGGTGATTGCGGCCCGACAGCATGCGCAGGCACTGCGACGCCTCGTCGAGCAGATTGGCTTTCGGCAGGATACGGCGGCCGACAGCGACCACGGTATCGGCCGCAAGAATGAACGCACCACGCAATTCGTCGTCGAGCTTGACCGAGGCAAGCGCGGTTTCCGCCTTCTCATGGGCAAGACGATTTGCATAGGCGCGCGGCAGTTCGCCGCGCTTGGGTGTCTCGTCGATATCGGCAGGCTTAAGCGCATCTGGCTCGATGCCGGCCTGATTAACCAGCGCGAGCCGCCTAGGCGAGCCGGAGGCGAGGACGAATTTGGGCCGGCCGATCATGTTGGGCGCGGGACCTGACTGTGAAAAAAGGACGCAGGGAAGCCGACGAAGCGTGTGCGACGAGTCAGTAGCGGAAGGCGCGCTATTTCACAACCGGCCCTTGTTTTGAGCCTCCCGAAGCGCGCTCTGCTGGATCGGGCTCCCCCGTATTATCCCCTAAAAAATCGCTTCAACTCGATCAAATGGGGCAAGATTGCCTTGTTGATTCGCGTCTATTTGTAATTCGACGTTTTCCGGCAGCCGGTATCGCCGACCGTCATTGCCATCGTCGCGAGGCATAATGCAGGGTCAAACTTCACCCGTGCGCTCGGCCGAGACCGCATTCAGGCCGCTATTTGCAAACTTGCATGTCCTGCTGTTTGAACTGCTGATCGTGGTGCAGCTCGTTTGCGCCATCAGCTTCTGGTTTCAACGCTACGATTTTCTCGCTGCCGGATTGATTGCCACGCTCGTGCTGGCATTCGCGCTTGTCATCCGGGAAATCCAAGCATCCGCCATCGCGCGCGACCGTCAATCGGATTCCGAGCATGAGATCGAGCTGCTGCGTGGGATATTTGAAACGTCGCTTGACCTGATCCTGGTAACGGACCGGCGCGGCCTGTTCATTCGCGTGAGTCCCAGCACCGAAAACATCCTCGGCTATCGCCCCGACGAGATGGTCGGCCATATCGGCATTGACTTCATTCACCCCGGCGATCTCGAATCGACCCGCAATGAAATGCGGCTTGCGCGGCGCGGCCGTGAGACGCGGAATTTCGACTCGCGTTACGTCCATAAAGACGGCCGCACCGTAACGCTGACCTGGACCGGTGTCTGGTCCGAGTCGGAGCAGTTGCACTTCTTCATCGGCCGCGACACATCGGAACAGAAGCGCCTTGCGACGGCCGAGCGCATCGCGAAGGAAATGCTTACGGCGGTAATCGACGCCTCCCCAGTCGCAATCGTGTGCCTTGCGGCCGACCGAACCGTGACGGTTTGGAGTCGCGCGGCGGAGCAAATCTTCGGCTACACCGCCGAAGAAGTCCTTGGACAGCCTTATGCGCTTGTGCCGCCCGGCACGAAGACCGAGGCCGAGTACGACGATTTGTTTGCACGCGCGCTGGCCGGCGAAACATTGCGCGGCGTCAAGGTTCAGCGCCGGCGCAAGGACGGCAAGGTTATCGACATCAGTTTCGATGCCGCCGCGATGCGCGGGCCGAACGGCGTCAAGGCAATTGCGTACGCGTTGTCGGACATCACTGAAAGCAACCAACTCGAGCAGCAACTGCGCCAATCGCAAAAAATGGATGCGATCGGCCAACTGACCGGCGGTGTGGCGCATGACTTCAACAACATGCTCACGGTTATCACCGGGACGATCGATATCCTCGCTGAGGGTGTCGCCGACAAGCCCGAACTCGCCGCCATCGCCAAGCTCATCAGCGAAGCGGCGGACCGCGGCGCTGAATTGACCAGCCATTTGCTCGCGTTCGCGCGCAAGCAGCCGCTACAGCCACGCAAGACCAACGTCAACGTCGCGGCAAAAGACGCCGCCACCTTGCTACGTCCGACTCTGGGCGAACACATCGAAGTGCAATGGGACCTTGAAGACGATACCTGGCCTGCGATGGTTGATCCCGCGCAACTTGTTACCGCAATTTTGAATCTGGCGGTAAATGCGCGCGACGCGATGGAAACCGGCGGCAAGCTGACGTTCGAAACCGCCAATGTCCATCTCGACGAGGAATACGCCAGCAGACACAGCGAGGTGACGGCGGGCCCTTACGTGATGTTCGCGGTGAGCGACACCGGGCCCGGAATTCCCGCGGCCATCCAGCAAAAAGTATTCGAGCCGTTCTTCACCACCAAAGAGGTCGGCAAAGGCACCGGCCTCGGGCTTGCGATGATTTACGGTTTCGTCAAGCAGTCGGGCGGCCATATCAAACTCTACAGCGAGGAAGGCCAGGGTACGACGTTCAAGATTTATCTGCCTCGCGCCGATAAGGAGGTTGGTCCCGGCGCCGCCGATGCGCCCGTCTCGATCGACGGTGGAAATGAGACGATCCTCGTGGTGGAGGACGATCCAACCGTTCGCATTTCCGTGACCACGCAACTCAAGAGCCTCGGCTATCAAACGAAAACCGCGAGTAATGCGACAGAAGCGCTTGCAATGATCAAACGCGGCGAGAAATTCGACTTGCTGTTTACGGATTTGGTGATGCCGGGCTTGATGAACGGCCGGCAACTTGCGGAAGAAGCGGCAAAACTTCGCGCGCCGCTTAAGGTCCTGTTTACCTCAGGCTACACACAGGACGCAGCAATTCATCATGGCAGGCTTGCACGTGGCGTTCTGCTGCTGCCAAAACCTTATCGAAAGGCCGACCTTGCGCGCATGATCCGCCGGGCGCTTACCGGAAATGAGGGCCAATCGCGAGGCAAGGGCGCTGCGACGTCCTGACACTGCACAACTTGCAGTAATCGACGATTTACCTATCCCTGCCAGAAAGGTGGGGGATTTCTGACCTGATTTATTTGCCGCGACAATAATTGGCCGGGGTACGCACAATGCAACGCGTTCTCGTCATCGATGATCAGTCTTATGTGCGCGCGGCTGTTGTCGCCGCATTACGCGCCAATGGATTCGAGGCAGTAGCGGTCGACAGCGGCCCTGCCGGATTAATGGCGTTTGCTGAATCCAAATTCGATTTGGCGATCATCGACGTTTACCTGCCGGGGATGGACGGCATCAAAGTCATCAAGGAGTTGCGCACGCGCGCCGGACACGTGCCGATCATCGCGATGTCCGGCGTGCAGATCGGCCTGTCCGATCATACGGCACTCGATATCTTGCCGCGGGCACCGGGAATGTCGGGAATCGTATGCTTGAGAAAACCTTTTCGGCCGCACGAACTTCTCCATGCGATTCAAAGCGCACTGGGTGTCACGGCGTAAACAGACGATCGACGATTGAAATTGCGGAAGGGCCAATGCCAAGCGTTCTGATCATCGACGACGATAGAATGGTTCGGGAAGCGACACGAATTCTGCTCAGCGCCAGAGGCTATGAAGTCGTCGTCGCCGAGAATGGAAAATCCGGGGTGGAGACTGCTCGTTCGCGTCCATTCGATGTTGCCATTGTCGATCTCTTCATGCCGGATATGGACGGCCTTCAAGTGATCGGCGCCATCCACGAATTGAAACCGCGGATGCCGATGATTGCGGCATCAGGCTTCATGTTTGGCAGTGGCGAAGCGGTTCCCGACATGCCGGATTTCAGCAACATGGCCGCTGAAGCCGGCGCCGTTTCGACCCTGTACAAACCGTTCCGGCCGGATGCACTGTTGAGGGAAGTCGCCAAGGCGATCAACCTGGCGGCAGCTTAAACGGCTCGCATCATTCGTTGCCGAACGGGGTTTTTCCGAACCGTTCCTGTATCCGCGCCACAAGCTGATCGCGCAGTTCGCGATAGGCTCCGAGTCGTTGCTCGCGATTGCCTTCGACACCGGTCGGATCGACCGTCGGCCAGTATTCGACGCTCGCCAGATGGGTTCGCACCAGTTCAAGTGCGCGGTGATGGGCCGGCGGCGACAGCGTCACGATCAAATCGAAATTGAGGCCCTCCAGGTCGTCGAGTTCCTCAAAGGTAATCGGCTTGTGCTTGGCGATATCGATTCCGATTTCCTCCATAGCCGCGACGGCAAACGGATCGAGTACGCCCTTCTGCACGCCTACGGATCCGGAGGGAACGGGCTTGCCGACCATCTGCTGAAACAAGCCGGCCGCCATCGGAGAGCGAACGGCGTTCAGGCCGCACGCGAACAGCACGGCGCGGGGCCGCGATGGGCGCTCTGACGCCGCCACGACGCGCCTTATTGCTCGAGCATGATCTTGCCCGAAAACCGGTACTCACTTTTCGGGATCATGCTCTAGCCCTTCCAGTGCAGCACGCAGATCAGGGTGAACAGGCGGCGCGCGGTATCGATGTCGATTGTCACCTTGCCCTTGAGCCGCTCCATCAAAATATTCGAGCCATCATTGTGAACGCCGCGACGGCCCATATCGATCGCTTCGATCTTGTCAGGTGTCGCGGTGCGGATCGCCTGATAGTAGCTGTCGCAGATCAGGTAGTAGTCCTTCGCGATCCGACGCAGCGGCGACAAGGAAAACAAATGCGTGACGACGGGCGTTCCATCCTCAAGCCGGATGTCGAAGACAAGTCTGTTCCCGGTGATGCTGAGGCGCAGCGTGTAAGGCCCGCCCGGATGATTGACCGGCGCGAATGAATTCTGCTCCAGCAGATCATAGATCGCGACTTCACGTTCGTGCTCGACATCCTCGTTCGAGCGGCCGATCGACTTTTCGTCGAGCTCGACACGCACGAGCCGCTGCTTATTCGCCTTGGGCGGTGATTTCGCCGGGCTCATCGCTGGTTGAGGCGGATGGAGACCGATCGCGCGTGAGCAGTCAGTCCTTCCGCCTCGCCGAGAGCGATCGCGGAAGGGCCGAGCGCGCGAAGCTGATCGGGCCCGCATTTCAGCAACGAGGTCCGTTTCATGAAATCGAGCACGCCGAGCCCGGACGAAAACCGCGCCGAGCGCGCCGTCGGCAGCACGTGGTTCGAGCCGGCAACATAATCGCCGATCGCCTCGGGCGTGTACGCGCCGATAAAAATGGCCCCGGCATTGCGGATGCGCCCGGCGAGCTTCTCGGCCTCGGCCGCAACGATTTCCAGATGCTCCGGCGCGAGCCGGTCGGCCAGCGCGACCGCGTCGTCGAGTTTCGCCACCAGGATGATGGCGCCAAAGTCGCGCCACGAAGCGCCGGCTATCGCCGCGCGCGGCAGCATCCTGAGTTGTGCTTCGAGGGCCTTCTCGACTTCACCCGCGAGCCCCGCATCGTCGGTGATCAAAATGGATTGCGCACTGACGTCGTGCTCCGCCTGCGCCAGCAGGTCGGCGGCAATCCAGTCGGCATTGCCGGTTTTGTCCGCGACGACCAGCACTTCGGAGGGGCCGGCAATCATGTCGATGCCGACCTTGCCGAACACCATGCGCTTGGCCGCAGCGACATAAGCGTTGCCGGGGCCGACGATCTTGTTTACCGGCGCGACGCTCTCGGTACCGTAAGCCAACGCGGCAATCGCCTGCGCGCCGCCGATGCGATAGACCTCGTCGACTCCTGCAAGGCTCGCGGCGGCCAGCACCAGCGGATTGAGCTTTCCGTCCGGCGCCGGCACCACCATTGCCAACCGTTCGACGCCGGCGACTTTGGCCGGCACCGCATTCATCAGCACGGACGATGGGTAGGCGGCCGTGCCACCCGGCACGTAAAGGCCGACAGCCTCGATCGCTGTCCAGCGCATGCCCATTTCGACGCCGAGCGCATCCGTAAAGCAGCCGTCCGCGGGCTTCTGGCGCCGGTGATAGGCCTCAATCCGGTCACGCGCGAGCTTGAGTGCATCGAGCGCCTTGCCGTCACAGATTTTCGCCGCGCCGGCAATTTCTTCGCCGCTGACTCGCAAGCCAATCTTGCCGAGATCGACGCGATCGAACTTTGCGGTGAGCTCAATCAGTGCCCGGTCGCCGCGGGCCGCAACATCGCCGACGATCGCGCGCACTGCCTGTTCGACGTCCGCAGCCGTTTCGCGCTTGACCGCTAGCAGCGCGCGGAAGCGATCGGCGAAATCGGCAGCTTTGCTGTCCAGACGAACGGGCATGGCCTGATCCTGCCGGGCCGGGCCCGGGAATGACAGGTCAATGGTTGATGCCGCAGGTTGCGTCAACCCTCTGGGAGCCAGACCCGGGCGGGATGCCTGAGCCCGCTACGCCCATAAAAATAAAGGCCCCGCCGCAAGGCGGAGCCTATCCATGAAGGAGTAAACGTTACGCCTTCTTTTTCGCATGATGGTGGTGATGATGATGCCGCATCGCCTTCTTGGCCGGCTGATAGTCGCACGCGCTCAAGCACACCCCGCCAACCTTGACGTTGCACTGAAGAACCGTGGACACGCACATTGGCGCTTGGCCCAATTTCACACAGGCGCAGCCAATTTCGGCTTTCGCCGGAGTGCCAGCCAGCATCGCGCCGGCGAACAACAATCCCGTCAGAATGATAATTTTGCGCATTTAAGCATCCCTTTTTCAGAAGCCGGGACACTACGCCACCTAGAGTTCCAAATATCAAGCAACCCCGCGCCAGACGGGGTGTTCTGAACCGATATTTCTTTGAAGAAGCCCGTCCGCCGTCGAGATGGGCCGAGGACTAGCGCTCAGCGACAGAGTCTTGGTCGAGCGGATGGGCCGGGCAGCGTGCTGCGACCCAGGTGGGGCCCAGATCGGCTAACTCTGCCTCAAGGCACTCGACCTCCAGTCGCATTGCCGCACCGCCCGAAAAAATAAGCGTCACGATGCCAGACGGCGGCAACGTCTCGGAAAATTCGATCGCAAGCAGATTGAGAACCTGGTTGTCGCTGGCCGGATCGATTGCGCGGCATTTGCACGACATCACGCGTTCAAAACGCAGTGCGGCGCGCCGGCGGCGATTTTGCGGGGCCGCGGCCTGTGCGCCTTCCCAATCGAAGCGGTTGAGCACGATCACCAGCCGCTTTTCTTGCGGACGCCATAAAACATCGGAGACCTTGGTCACCGCATCCTGAAGGTGGGCGGAAACCACCTCCAGGTCCTCCTCTTCAAGACAGGCAAATTTGAGCAGGTCCATGGCGGCCGCCAATTCCGGTACTACCTAGGTAGGCAGGGCCGGATAGCGGCGCAAGACGCTTTGCAAAACGGGGGGGCGCCGAAAACTATGTCTAGAAAGCAGGCTCGAGCCCGGCCGCGGTCCACCGGGTCCGGTTCGCCGGATCGATGAGCTTTCGCAACAAGGCCGCAGCGACATCGCGGTGCGCGCTGCCGGCAAGAACGGCGCCCGTGTAGGTATTCACATTGTGCAGGCTGGGCGGCAGAGGGCCGACTACCTTCGCGCCTTTCACTGTCAAAATCTCGCTGACGAAGGTTGTGCCGATATCCACCTCGCCGCTCGCAACCGCCTCAGCCACTTCATAACCGCGCCCGAGCAACACCGCTTTCGCGTTCACGGCATCCGCAATCCCAAGCCGCTCCAAAAGCGCGGCGAAGAAAGTGCCGGACGAGCCGCCTCCCTTCGGGTCGGTATAGGAAACCTTGCGCGCGGCAAGCAGCGTCTTCTTGAAAGCCTCCACCGTCGAAATGTCGGGAAGCGGCACGCCTTCGCGCACCGCTACGCCGGTAACCGTACGGCCGACATCGGTCTTGCTGCCGGGAACAAACAGGCCGGCTTTTTCGAGCGCTTCGATAGCGGCTGCGGACAGCACCGCCAGATCTGCCTTCTCGCCTGACTGCAATCGATCGCGCAGCGCGCCGGCGGTACCGAAATTCAGGCTGAGCTTGTGTCCGGTTTCGCGTTCAAACTCGGCACCAAGACTGTCCACCATCGGCTGCACGGCGCCGGCGCTTAGCACTTTGATTTCGGCCACTGGAGAAAACTCCCGAAAATAACTAGACGCTCAACCGTTCGATCGTCGCGCCGCACCGCGAAAGCTTGTCTTCCAGACGCTCGAAGCCGCGATCGAGATGATAAACGCGATTGACCATGGTCTCGCCTTCGGCCGCAAGTCCCGCAATGACCAGCGACACCGATGCGCGCAAGTCGGTCGCCATAACCGGCGCGCCCCTCAACCGCGCAACACCTTCGATGGTTGCCGTTTCGCCGTCGAGACTGATGTGGGCGCCGAACCGCGCCAACTCCTGTACATGCATGAAACGATTTTCGAAAATGGTTTCGGTGATGCGCGAGGTGCCGTTCGCCAGCGTCATCAGGGCCATCAATTGCGCTTGCAAATCGGTGGGGAATCCGGGGAACGGCGACGTCGTTACCTCGATTGGCGCAAGTCCCGCCCCGTTGCGCGCGACACGGATGCCTTCATTCGTTGGCGTGATGGTCACGCCGGTTTTGCCCAGCACATCGAGCGCCGCCTGCAGCAATTCCGGCCGTGCATTCTGCAACAACACGTCGCCGCCGGTCATAGCCACCGCCATGGCATAGGTCCCAGTCTCGATGCGATCGGGTAAAACCGAATGACGCGCGCCGTGGAGCTTCGTCGCGCCTTCGATCACGATGCGCGATGCGCCTGCACCGGAAATCTTTGCGCCCATCTTGTTGAGGCAGTCGGCGACATCGGCGATCTCAGGCTCTCGCGCGGCATTTTCGATCACGGTGGTACCGTTGGCAAGCGCAGCGGCCATGACAGCAGTATGCGTGCCGCTGACCGTCACCTTGGGAAATTCGATGGTGCCGCCGCGCAGGCCTTTCGGCGCGCGCGCGATGACATACCCGCCGTCGATTTCGATCTCGGCGCCGAGTTTCTCCATCGCCATGATCAGCAAGTCCACCGGGCGCGT
>JBARCH010000050.1:0-6125 GCA_049793875.1 Pseudolabrys sp.
GTTTCACCAGTGCGTCGATCGCCGTCGGGTCGATGGCCGCACGACGGCCGTAGCGAAATGCCGCGATATTCATCGGCACCGCCTGCTCGTTCATTTCAATCGCCTTCTCGATCGCCTCCGCGGACACCGGCAGCGCGCCGGTCTGGTAGGCGTAGCCGAGCATGAACATGTTGGCGCCGATCGATTGCCCGAGCAGCGCGGTCGCGAGCCGCCCCGCGTCGACGAAATGCGTGCGCTCGCGCCCGGCGGCGCCGACGATCGCGCGCTTGAGCCGTTCGGTCGGCAGCGAGTAGTCGGCGTGGCGGGTGAAATCGCCCGGCAGGAATTCCGCTGTGTTCACCACCACATGCGTGCCGCCCTGCCTCATCGCGCCGAGCACTTTCTTGTTGCCGACAACGACGATGTCGCCGCCGAGCACGAGGTCGGCGCCGGTCGCGGCGACACGGATGGCGTGAATGTCGTCTGCGCTGTTGGCGATGCGAATGTGGCTGTAGACCGCGCCGCCCTTTTGCGCCAGGCCGGCCATGTCGATGATGCCGACGCCCTTGCCTTCAAGATGCGCGGCCATGCCGACGATAGCGCCGATGGTGACAATGCCGGTGCCGCCGACACCGGTGACGATGATGCTGTAGGGATGATTGATCAGCGGCACGCTCGGCGCAGGCAACGGCGCCCAGTCCGCCGGCTCGGCGACGCCCTCGCCTTTCTTGAGCCTAGCGCCGTGTACGGTGACGAAGGACGGGCAGAACCCGTTGACGCAGGAATAGTCCTTGTTGCAACTCGACTGGTCGATAGTGCGCTTGCGACCCCATTCGGTTTCCAGCGGCTGCACAGACACGCAATTGGATTTCACGCCGCAATCGCCGCAGCCCTCGCAAACGAGGTCGTTGATAACCACGCGCTTGTCGGGATCGGGGAAGGTGCCGCGCTTGCGGCGGCGGCGCTTTTCGGCAGCGCAGGTCTGATCGTAGATCAGGATGCTGACGCCTTCGACCGTCGCCAGTTCGCGCTGGAGTTCGTCCAACTGCTCGCGGTGATGCACCGTGAGACCGCGCGGCCAATCGGTATCTTTCGGGTATTTCCACGGCTCGTCGGTGACGACGATGACGCGCTTGGCGCCTTCGGCCGCAACCTGGCGCGCAATCTGCGGCACAGTGAGCCCGCCGTCGTTGGCCTGCCCGCCGGTCATCGCGACTGCGTCGTTGAACAATATCTTGTAGGTCATCGTCGTGCCGGACGCGATCGCCGCACGAATGGCGAGGTAGCCTGAATGATTGTACGTGCCGTCACCAAGATTCTGGAAGACATGCGGCCGGTTTGAAAACGGCGCCTCACCGATCCAGTTGGCTCCCTCGCCGCCCATCTGCGTGTAGCCGAGCGTGTCGCGCTCCATCCACTGCGCCATGTAGTGGCAGCCGATGCCGGCGTAGGCGCGGCTGCCTTCCGGCACGCGCGTCGAGGTATTGTGCGGGCAGCCCGAGCAGAAATACGGCGCGCGCTGCGCGATATCGACCGTTTCGGTGAGCGCGCGCTGCGCCGCCTTCAGGCGTGCGACATTCGCCGAGAGTTCTTCGTTTGCGCCATACCGCAACAGCCGTTCGCCGATGCAAACCGCGACATCGTTCGGGTCGAGTGCGCCCTTGGCCGGGAACAGCCAATTGCCGTGTTCGTCTTTCTTGCCGATGCAGACCGGCTGGTTGGCGCTGCCGTAAAGCTCCTCGCGCACCTGAACTTCGATCAGCGCGCGCTTTTCTTCCACCACGATGATGAGATCGAGGCCGGCGGCGAATTCGGCGAGTTCTTCGCGGCCGATCGGCCACACGCAGGCAACCTTGAACAGGCGCAAGCCCAGATCGTTGGCTTTGACTTCGTCGATGCCGAGTTCGTCGAGCGCCTGGCGCACGTCAAGATAGGCCTTGCCGGTCGTGATGACGCCGATTTTGGGATTGTGGCCGCCGGACGTGACAATCTTG
Organism: Pseudolabrys sp.; assembly: GCA_049793875.1. GTDB lineage: Bacteria > Pseudomonadota > Alphaproteobacteria > Rhizobiales > Xanthobacteraceae > Pseudolabrys. Next base: position 1,974 of record JBARCH010000050.1, read on the forward strand.
TTGAGCTTGTTGGCGCGCACGAAGGCGAGCATGGCATCGCGCTTGTAGTCGTGCAGGCGCGCTTCCTGCCCCAGAATCGTATCGACCAGACGGATATTGAGGCCGCCCTCGGGCATCCGGAAATCGAGCGGCGTCACGATCTTGACGCGGTCCAGACTGCCGTCGACGACGCCGGTCGACTCGACCGTATCGTGCATGCATTTGAGCGCGGTCCATGTGCCGGTGTAGCGCGACATCGCCCAGCCGTAGAGCGCGTAGTCAATCATCTCCTGCACGCCGGCCGGATTCAAAATCGGCATCATCACGTCGACGAAATGAAATTCGGATTGGTGCGCGGTGGTGGAGGATTCCGCGGTGTGGTCGTCGCCCATCAGCGCGAGCACGCCGCCGTGCTTCGCCGAGCCGGCAAGATTCGCGTGGCGGAACACGTCACCTGAACGATCGACGCCAGGACCCTTGCCGTACCAAAGGCCGAACACGCCATCGTACTTGCCTTCGCCGCGCAATTCGGCCTGCTGCGAACCCCACAACGCCGTCGCCGCCAGTTCCTCGTTGAGGCCCGGCTGGAAAAGGATATCGGCGGCACCGAGTTGGCGGCCTGCGCGCATGAACTGCTGATCGAGGCCGCCGAGCGGTGAGCCGCGGTAGCCGGTGAGATAGCCGCCGGTGTTGAGCCCCGCGCGACGGTCGCGCTCCTTCTGCATCAGGCAGGCCCGAATCAAGGCCTGGTAACCCGTCACCAGCACGTGCGACTGGGTGAGATCGTATTTGTCGTCGAGACTGACGGCTCGAAGCGTCATGGGAAGCCTTGGGCGAACGTCGCGCTGATGTTACCGGCCCGTTCTCACCTCTCATATAGCGGGCGGCGGCGTCTTTTGAAACCCGACGAATGGCGGGAAACGCTGAAACTTCAAGGCTATGCGATCAATTTCGTTATACCGCCTCCCGGCAGCATGAAATTTCCATCGGACGGCCCGGCACGCATTTTGGCGCAACGCAATAAGCCGGCTTGCCTCGAAATCCGCCAAACCCGGGTGGTCGCCCCTGGCCGCAAAGTCACGCCGGCGGCACCAGCTTGAACATCTCCTCGCCGTAGATCTTGCGCGCGTCGGCGTTGAGCGGCGCGACAGCGGCGACGAATTTCGCGTGTTCGTCCGGCGTCAGCGTATTGAATACGTCGCCTTCAGCCTCGATCGCGTTGCGCGATTGCTCATGTTCCTCGACCGCCAGCTTGCGCTGGTAAGCGACGGCCTCCTTCACCGCTTTTCGCATCGCGGCCTGCAAATCCTTCGGCCAGGCATCGAACTGGTCGCGATTGAGGAAGATCGGCCGCGAAATATAGAAATGGTTGGTGAGCGTGTGGAATTTATGAAACTTGTGCACGCCGTAGGTTGCCGTGTTGGCGAGCGGGTTTTCCTGCGCATCCAGCGTGCCCGCCTTGATCATGGCGATGGCTTCGGTCAGGTCCATGCGCATCGCGTTGGCGCCAAGCAGTTCGAATGTGCGGCGCTGGATTTCGCTCGGCAGCACACGGATCTTCATGCCCTGCAGATCGGCCGGCGCGTGGATCGGCCGCAAGCGATTTGAGATGTGACGGAAGCCGTTCTCGAACCAGCCGAGAATTCGGAAGTTGTATTTCTCTTCGACCTTGCGCGCGAGCAAATCGCCAAGCGCGCCATCCATTGCTGCGCGCGCCTGTGCATTGTTGGCGAACAGGAACGGTAGATCGACGAAACCCAGTTCAGGCACGCGGTCGGTGAGATAGCTCGACGACTGGTAGCCGAGCGAAAGAACACCGCTCTCGACCAGCCACATGATCTCTTCGGCCTTGTAGCCGAGATCCATGATGTTCCAGATGTACTTCACGTCCACGCGGTCGCCGAACTCGGCCGCGAGTTTGTCGCCGATGAATTTGAGCGCCCTGGAAAAGCCGGTGGTCGACGGACCGTAGCCGACCATGCGAATTTGTATTGCGTCACTCACCGTTCGTTCCTCCGGCCTTCGCCGGCCCCCCATTGCCAGAAATCGCGGCCTTCCTCGCGCATGAAGCGCGCCAGCACCATCATGTGCACTTCGGTCGCGCCATCCACAAGCCGTGCCGAGCGCGCGGCGCGGTAAATCCATTCCACGATCGTGTCCTTGGAAAAGCCCCGCGCGCCCTGAAGCTGGATCGCGACGTCGGCCGCCTTGTGCAGCGTATCGGCGACGTGAACTTTCGCCATCGAGACTTCCTTGCGCGCGCGGCCGCCCTGATCGAGCATCCAGGCCGCGTGCATCGTGAGCAGACGGCCGATCTGGATTTGATGCGCGACCTCGCCGAGCTTGATCTGCACGCTTTCGCGGTCCGCCAGCTTGATGCCGAAGCCTTCGCGGTTGGCGACGTAGCTTTGCGCGATTTCCATGCAGCGCTTCGCCTGTCCGAGCCAGCGCATGCAATGCGTGAGCCGCGCCGGGCCGAGGCGGATCTGCGTGAGCTTCAATCCGTCGCCTTCTCCCATCAGCACGTTCTCGCGCGGAATTTCGAGTCCGTCGAATTCGAGCTCGCAGTGGCCGCCGTGTTCCTCCGGCCCCATGATCGGAATGCGCCGCACGATGCGCCAGCCCGGCTGATCCTTGTGAAAGAGAAACGCCGTCAGGCCGCGGCGCTTGTCGTCCGAGGTGCGCGCAAGAAGAATGAAATGCGCCGCACCATCGGCGCCGGTGATGAACCATTTGCGGCCGGTGACGACGTAACGGTCGCCTTTCTTTTCCGCGCGGGTGCGGATCATCGACGGGTCGGAGCCGCCGCCCGGCGCGGGTTCGGTCATAATGAAGGACGAGCGCACGTCGCCATCGACGATCGGCTTCAGCCACTTGTCCTTCTGCGCCTGCGTGCCGACGAGCTTGAGCACATTCATGTTGCCGTCGTCCGGTGCCATGCAATTGAACGCCAGTGGCCCGAAGATCGAGCGCGCGGCCTCCTCGTACATTGCCGCCCAGGCGACGATCGGCAAATCCATGCCGCCGTATTCCTTCGGCGATTGCGGCGCCCACAGGCCGGCCTTCCTTGCCTTGGCGCGCAGCGGCTTCAAACGCTCTTCCGGAATGTTCTCGTGCTCGGAGAAATTCACCGGATCGGATTCGAGCGGCAGTACATGCTCCTCGACGAAGGCGCGCACGCGCAGGCGGAGGTCTTCGATCTCGGGCGAAAGCGTGAAGTCCATGGGCCGATCCTATCCCCGAATTGCAACCACCTGGCCGCCATCGACCACGATGGTCGTGCCGGTGATGTAGCTGCCGGCGTCGGAGGCGAGCAGCAGCAGCGCGCCGTCGAGATCGCCTTCCTGGCCGAAACGGCCGGTTGGTATATCGCGCTTTATCTTTTCGCCGGCCTCGCTCATCAGGTACGCGTCGTTGATCTCCGTGACAAACCAGCCGGGCGCGATGGCGTTGACGCGCACGCCCTTGAACGCAAGCTCAAGCGCCAGCGCCTTCGTTACCTGCACGACACCGGCTTTCGCGGTCGCGTAAGCCACGACGCCTTTCGCCGCCGAAAGACCGAGCACCGATGCGACGTTGACGATCGAGCCTTTTTTCCTCGCCGCCAGCATGCGGCGCGCGGCTTCCTGCGCGCAGTAGAACACCGCGTCGAGATTGGTGCCCAGCACGCGCCGCCATTCTTCTTCCGGGAGATCGATAGCGCGGCCGGAATGCGCAACGCCGGCGTTGTTGACCAGAACGGTGACGATGCCGAAAGCGGACTCGGCTTTGTCGAAGGCGTGCGCCATGGAAGCCCGGTCGGTGACGTCGCCTTCGATCGCCAGCGCGCGGCCGCCGGCCGCTTCGATCCTGCCTTTCAACTGCTCAAGCCGATCGGCCCGGCGCGCCACCAGCGCCACCGCCGCGCCGTTTTCGGCGAGCGCATGGGCGAATTGCGTGCCGAGCCCGCTGGAAGCCCCTGTTACCAGCGCCGTGCGCCCATTGAGACTGAAGAGATCGGCGGCTTTCACTGCTACAATTTCCGCTTGGGAAGCGCAGCCCTTAGGAAATCATTGTACGCTTCCGCAAGCAACTTTCGTCGGGCCGCCCAGAAATCTACCGACCTCTCTATGGACAATAAGTTCGAGTCCAGCGGCACACACTGGCTCTTAAGGACAGCGCTGTTGATTTGTT
>JBARCH010000051.1:0-26544 GCA_049793875.1 Pseudolabrys sp.
TTGCCGCGACCGGGAGATTTCCGCGGCGCCCGCTTCGCCAAAACCCGCGAACGATCCATCGACAGCAGCAATGTGCCGAGCAAATCCGCAAGGCCGCGTCCCTGCCTGGACGTCAGCGGCGACAGCATTTCCGTCATCGCCTCGAAATGGCGCTTGATCGCGCGGTCCGCGAGCACGCGGCCTGCCGGTGTCAGCTTGACGATGACGGCACGACGGTCCTGCGGATCGGCCGTGCGGCGAACCAGCCCCATCCGCTCCACCCGATCGATGCGATTGGTGATCGCGCCGGAACTCAAAAGCGATTCATTCAGCAGGTCGGTCGGGCGCAGCGCGAAAGGCGGGCCGGAGCGGCGCAAGGTAACGATCAGACTGAAGGACTCCCAGCCGAGGCCCATGTCACCGAGCAATTGCTCGGTCTTGCGCATGAAATGACCGGAAAGCCGGTGGATTCGCCCGAACACGCCGAAGGCATCCGGATCGAGATCGGGGCGCGCTTGCCGCCACTGCCGCATGAAATGGTCGATCGAATCGCCGGACCCGGCGCCGACAGGCTTCTTTGTCATCACCCGCGTCTCCGTCCGCACCCTCGCGCGGCGAGATACCTTGACATTAAGATACATTACATCAAGATTTTCGTGACGGGAAGGTGGACCCATGCCTCGCACTTTGCTGAAGAACGGCTATGTCGTCACTGTCGACGGGAAACGCGCCGTCCATCCCGGCGGCTTTGTCGCAATCGACGGCACGAAAATTTCAGCCACCGGCCCTTCGTCGGCGACGCCGAATACTGCCGGATTCGATGAGGTTGTCGATCTCGCGGGCTGTATCGTTATGCCCGGCCTCATCAACGGCCATCAGCATCACTGGTACACGCTGTTCAAAGGGCTCGCCGACGGCTACCTGCTCGAAGACTGGGTTACGGATTTCCTGCTGCCGCTGACGCGTCATCTTCCCGAAGAAGGCATGCGTGCGTCGAGCTACGTTGCCGCGATGGAAATGCTGGCGACCGGCACGACCTGCTCGCTCAATCACTCGGTGACAACCACGACGCCGGAAATGGTGCGCGCCACCATCGAGCCGCAGGCCGAACTCGGCATCCGCCAGGTCTTCGCCAAGGAATTGCGCTGCCGCACGCCCGGCAATCCCCACCATGCGTTCACGCTGGATGAGGCGCTTGCTTCCTTCGAGGAGGAATTCCGCCAATGGGACGGCAAGACCGATGGCCGCGTTCGCATGGCGATGGTGATCGAGACGAACGCGCATTGGGTTGCCGCCGGCATGACAACGGAGGAATTGATCTGCCGCGGCTATGAGCTTGCGCGCAAGCTCAGGACTAAAATCTCGACGCACATCGCAGGCGGCACGTTCTCGATTGAAAAAGGCTTCCTGCGTTATCTGCGCGAGACCGGCCGCACCGACGTTCGCTATCTGATGCAACTCGGCCTGCTCGATCCGCATTGGATCATGATTCACGGCATTCACGTCACCGAGCTTGACATCGAGCACATGGCGCGGGTCGGATGCAGCTTCGTCTACACCCCGACCAGCGAATCCATACGCGGCGGCGGCATAGGTCCCTTCGCCAATGCCTGGCGCGCCGGTGTCAATGTCGCACTCGGCACCGACGGACCGATGGTCGATTACAGCGTCGACATGGTCGAGCAGATGAAAGCCTGCTCCATGATGCAGCACGTCCGCCACCTCGATCCAACACGCATGCCGGTCGAGCGGACAATCGAGATGGCCACCATCAATGCTGCCAAGGCACTCGGGCTCGACCACGAAATCGGCTCGCTCGAAGCAGGCAAGCGCGCCGATATCGCCGTATTCGACATCAACAAGCCCTATGTCGGTGTGCAGCATCGTCCGATTTCGAGCTTTATCTGTGCCGGCAAAGGCAGCGACGCGCGCCTGGTCATGGTGGATGGCGACATCGTCTATCGCGACGGCGCTTTCCCACATTTCAAGGACAGCGGCCGCGTCATCATGGACGCGGAAAAGATCGCCAAAAAGGTGTTAGCTGCAGCCGGGCTGAGTGCCCGGCTGGAGCCGGCGTGGCGGCAGTAAGGGCTGATACATGCATACGCGGTCGTGAGTATCCCGGCATGGACGTAATCGTCGAGGACATAACGCAGGTCTGGCCGGGTCGCGGCGGCGCGGATGTTGTCGCGCTGGATCGGTTCTCGCATTGTTTCGCGTCGCACCGCTTTTCCTGCCTGCTTGGCCCCAGCGGCTGCGGCAAAAGCACTCTCGTACAGATCGTCGGCGGCCTCGAACGGGCGTCCAGCGGCAGCGTGCGAATTGCCGACCCCGTCCTTCCCGGCGTGACGCGTCCGGTCGGCGCCGACTCCGTCATGGTCTGGCAAAACCTCAATCTGTTTCCGTGGCGCAGCGTGCTCGACAACGTCGCCTTCGGGCTTGAGATGCAGGGCGTCGCGAAAGCGGAGCGCCACGACCGCGCAAAAGCACTGATTGCGTCGGTGGGCTTGAGCGGCTTCGAAGGGCATTTGCCCGGACAGCTTTCCGGCGGCATGCGCCAGCGTGTCGCGCTTGCCCGCGCATTGATCCTGGAGCGGCCCATCATGCTGATGGATGAGCCGTTCGGCGCGCTCGACGCGCAAACCAAGATCGTCATGCAGGAAGAGCTGCTGCGCGTTTTCGACCAGACCCATAAAACCATCCTCTTCGTCACGCACGCTATCGAGGAAGCGATCCTTCTCGGCGACGAAGTAATCGTGATGACCGCGCGGCCCGGGCGCATCAAGGAAGTGCTCAAGGTCGACCTGCCGCGGCCACGCTCGCTCGAGATGGTCAATTCGAAAGCTTTTGGCGCGCTGTTCGACCGCGCGTTCCATCTCATCCGCGAGGAAGTCATGACATCGATGATCCAGCAGACCATGGCGCTGGAGACCAGATGAAGCGCGGCAAGACCACGTTCTCCGGAATGATCGAGCGAGCCGCGCCCGCGCTCGTCATCGTCGCTGTGCTGGCGATTTGGGAATTGTTCGTGCGCTTGCGCGGAATCGCGCCGATCTATCTGCCGCCGCCGAGCACGATTGCAGTTTATCTGTTCCGCATGCTTGCCGACGGCACGATCGAGTTCAATCTCGGCGTCACGTTGCTCCGCATCTTTGCCGGCTTCGCAGTCGCCGCTATCGCAGGCGTCACGCTCGGCGTGCTGATGGGCATGTCACGCATCGTCGCACGCATCGCCGACCCGTGGATTGCGGCGCTCTATCCTTTGCCGAAGATTGCGCTGATCCCCCTTTTGGTGATCTGGCTCGGCACCGGCGAAGTCTACAAGATCGTCATCAGCGCGATCACCGCGTTCTTTCCGATCGTGATCAGCACCTATGCCGGCATCCGCCAGACCGACCAGGGCCTGGTCAAGGCAGCGCAGGACCTTGGCGCCAATCGCCGGCAGATACAGATGAAAATCGTCATTCCAGCCGCCATTCCCAGTATTTTCTCCGGGCTGCACCTCGGCATGGGCGTGACGGTGATCCTGGTTGTCGCCGCCGAGATGATCGGCAGTTCCAGCCAGAGCGGCATGGGATTCCTGCTGATTCAATCCGGCCAGGTGATGGAAACGGAAAAAGTATTTGCGAGCCTGATCGTATTGGCGGTCGTAGGCGCGCTCATCATCAAATTGCAGGAATGGATCGACCGGAAGGTCGCGCCCTGGACGGCCTATCGCGACGGACACTGAAAAAACAGAGGGAGGGTGACATGACGATCAAGACACTGTTGAGATTTGCGGCCGGCGGGCTGGCGCTCTGCATGGCGTTGACCGCGAGCGGATTAGCGCGCGCCGCGGACGTCATACGCGTCGGCGAAGGACCGTTCATTACCGGCGGCGGCTTTTACGTCGCGCTCGAGCGCGGCTACTTCAAGAAAATGAATCTCGACATCCAGATCAAGAAGTTCAACGACGGCGCGCTCGCGGTGCCGGCGATGCTGGCGGGCGAACTGGACATTTCGCTCATGACGGCCAATGCCAGCTTCTTCAACAGCATCGCCAAGGGCGCGCCGCTCGTGGTCGTGCTCGACCGCGGCCATAACAAGCCAGGATACGGCTATCTCGCAGTGAACGTGACGCAGGAGATGTACGACCAGGGTGTCCACTCCGCCGCCGATTTCGCCAAGCTGAAAGGCAAGAAGATGGGCGTCGGCGCGCTCGGCAGCATCAATCAATACGATACCGCGCGCGCGCTGCAGAAGGCCGGCCTCGACCCGCGCAAGGACGTGAACTGGATCGTCGGCGTCTCGCAGCCGGACCTCATGAAGATGCTCGGCCAGAAGCAGGTCGACCTGACCGATCTCGCCTATCAGTTCGGGTTCTTCGCGCAGAACAACAAATGGGGTCCGATCGTCGCCAACGGCGACCAGATCGAGCCGAACAGCTCGATCGGCGTTTATGCCGCCAACAAGAACTTCGTGAAGGACAAGCGCGACGTGCTGGTGCGCTTCGCGATTGCCTATCTGCAGGGCGTCAAGGAATTCGACGCCGCCGCCAAGGCGCCGGACGACAACAAGGACATTCTGGGCTTCCTCGCCAAGAACACGTTCCTCAACAAGCCGGAACTCGTGAAGGCGATTGCGCCCTACTGGTCCTACACGAGCGAAGACGGCATCCCGCCCATCGACTCGATCATGGCCATGCAGGACTACTGGGCCGACTACTTCCATTACGTCGAAAAGAAAGTGACGCGCGAGCAGCTTTTCGACTTGTCGGTGGCCAAGGAAGCCAAGAAGCGGCTCGACGCCGAAAAGCCGTTCGGCAAGTGACCGCCTGAGCCGCTAACCAATGACATGAACGAGAGCCCGGCACGTGGCGCCGGGCTCCCTGTGCTGAATCAAGTAAGGAGAGCGACGTGAAAAAGGATTTCGTACGCGGCACCTGGCAGAAGACTCGCGCGTTCTCGCCGGCCGTCATTACCCAGGGCGCGGCGCGCACCATCTGGATCGCCGGACACACCGGAGCAAAGGACGACAGCGGTAAATCGCTCGCCGGCGATTTCGAGGCGCAGTGCCGGCAGACCTTCCGCAATATCGAAAAGACGCTGGCCGAAGCAAAATGCACACTCAAGGACATGGTGACGATGACCGTATTTCTGATCGACGTGCGGCACACGACCCGCATGACGGAATTGCGCACGGAGATATTCGGTAGCGACTTTCCGGCGAGCGCCGCCATCACAGTCGCGGGCTTCGCCGATCCGGCCATCATGATCGAAATTCAGGGCATTGCGGTCGCGGACTGAAGAAGCGGCACAGCGCGCGGCGCAATTCGCCAGGAACGGCTCACGTAACGCCGCGGATTTTCTTGCACGACGTCGCGGTCGTCGATGTCATCATGACGGCGCGCCCGACCGTCAAAGCCTGTCTTTGCTCGCGCCGCGTAATGAAACGCAGCGTTTCCTTCGGAAAACGCTCACAAAAATCGGCAAGCGTCTGCGCCGTGGCCGTCAGCGTATCGCGTTTTGCGATCACGCCGATGCCGCCGTCGCGCAGGACGTAGGCGTCCTTCACGTTGGCGAGCTTCAGTGCCCCGAGGCAGGTCTGGAACAGGTCGCGATAACGTGCCGGCGGCGACAGCAGATCGCCGGCAAGGCCGTCAAGAATATAGTCGCGGCTTTTGGTGCAATCTTCCGCGGCCGCCGTGCCGGCAAAGCACAGAACGCCGGCCAGAACGAGAAGCCACTTCATTTCATCGATCCGGCGGCGGACGATAGTGCCGTGATGCGGCCGTGGCGTAGCTCATCGTCCGTGTAGTCGTCGCCCGGCACCAGTGATGGCTCATTCGGCAGCGGCAGATAATAAGTTGCCGCCGCGCACCGCTCCCAATGCAGGGTCCGCGCCCGCGCCCATGCCCGTTTGCCCAGCGATATGCGCTTGATGCCATCATCGGCCATCTCGGCGATCGCACCCCCAATGGCATCCGGTAACGGTTCGGTCAGCCGGCCGGTTTCATTGTCGATGACGGCGTCGGCGACGCCACCGACCGCCGTGGCAACGCTGGGCAGTCCTGCAGCGGCAGCTTCGAGGTACACAAGCCCGAAGCCCTCCACCCGCCCCGACCGGTCCCACATGCCGGTCAGGCAGAAAAAGTCGCTCGCGCCATAGATGTCGCGAATTTGCTGCGCCGGCAGCGCGCCCATCAGGCGCACATTGCAGCCCGACTTCGCGATCGCCGCCTTCAACTCATTGACGTAATCCGCTTCGCCGTTCGGCCCGATCACCAGCCAATGCAGGCGCTTGCGCACCGCCGGCCGGAGCTTCGCCAGCGCAGCCAGCGTCGCGAGATGCCCTTTGCGCCGCGTGAGCCGCGCGACCGTCACCATCGCAAGTGCATCAGGCGCGAGCCCGAGCGCACGGCGGGTCACCGCGCGATCCGCGCGGAGGCCGAACCAGAATTCCGAGACACCGAGATGCACGGTGCGAATCTGCTTCGCCGGAATGTTGAACCGGGCGCGGAACAAATCGTGCGTATACCCGCTGTTCGCCGTCATCTCCATGCGCGGACCGAACACGCCGGTCATCCGGATGGCGAGACGCTTGGCCCATTTCTGCGTCTCGTTGATTTCAGTGCCATGCACCGTCATCACCAGCCGCGCATCCGTGAGCCGCCGCGACAGCGCGAGCGGAATAAAGAACGGCCAATCCGCCGCGTGGACGATGTCATAGTCCGAGGCGCTCAATACCCGGCGCGCAAGAGCGATTTTGGCGGGAACGTCGCGGCGCGAATGCAGGCCGCCGTTAAAACGCCTGATCTCGTAAGGAAGGCGGCGGTCGTCCACGTGGGTGGAAACACCGTAATCCGGCGCGACGACAGTGACCTTTGCGCCAAGCCGCGACGCAGCCAGCGCGACTTCGCGTGCATAGGTCGCAATGCCGCCATTAGTCGGCAGGAATTCACTCGCGAGCATCAGGATTTTCATCCATTACTCCGTCGTTGGTTTCGAACTAGCCCGCCGCCGAGCGGGCCATCTTTCCAGGCATGGCGACATCACCGCTTTGGATATCGTGATGGAAGCGGTAGACCCGCGCGAGCTGGTTGTTCGGCGTAAAGGTCGCGATTGTCTTTGCGATCGAGGCCGGTTGCATTTTTCCGCTCGCGATCGCGTCCCTGGCATCGATAAAACGCTTGACCATCGCCGTGATGATTTCGGTTTCGCTTTGCTCGCGCGGAATCAGATAACCGCTGACACCGTCCTTGATGGCGAATTCGAGTTGCGGCAGATGAACGGCAATCACCGGCCTGCCGACCGCCAGCGTTTCGAGCACACAGCGCGGCATTCCCTCGAATTCCGACGTGAGGATGCCGGCGTCGGCGCTCGCCAGCGTCGCCGCCATTCCGGCGGCATCCTTGAAGCCGTGACGCACGGTTATGCGCTCGATTGCGGAGAATTCGGGGAAACGCGTCGGGTCGCTGGTGCCGACATAATGAAACTCAACCTCGCCGGAGAACCTCTCCCACAACGCGGCCATGGTTTTGAACATCAACGGTGGATTCTTGAAATCGTCGAGACGCCCGGCGAAGACCACCCGGAATGGCCGCTTCCCGCCTGGAAACGGCTGCGGCTGGAAGATTTGGGTATTCACCCACGTCCACAGCGTGTCGATCTTGGACTCGTGCTTCGGATAGGTTTGACGCAACCGCTCGGTGATATGTGGATTGACGCAGAGAAATTTACGGCTCCTGGCAACGGCGAACCGCTCACCGATACCGTGAACGAAGCGATACTTTTGCAACAACGAGTCCATCGCCAGCCGCGGCACGCCCTCGCCGTGCAACATCTGCACGAAGGGAATGCGCAGAGCGACCGGCAACCAGGCAAATTCGACGCGCCGCAGGTCGATCGAGCAACGCCGGGCCTTGAACGCAGCGGCGATTGCCGGGAAGTAGCGCAGCAATCCCATGAAGAATTGCGCGGTGATCGAGTCGGTCACTTTCCGCGCCGCCTCCCGCGCCTGCTCGTCACGGTAGTGAAGAACCGGCATATAATCGAATCGCCGGCCGCGGAATGACATCTGGTGAATTTTTCCAAGCGCAAGGTCACCGGACGCATCCACGCCGATGAACAAGATCCGCGTATTTTCCGGGCAGAACGTCACGAAATCACGCAGATATGTCTCCAGGCCGCCGACCTTGGTCCCGCGAATATCGAACGGATGCACGAGACCGATCATGAAGTCGGCCGTAGATTGGCTTTCGTCGGCTCTTGCTATCGCTGTCATGACAGGCGCCCCCGTCTGGTTGAAACCGCTTGTGGAATAACATCGGCAACGAGGCGCGGAACGACCGCAGCGCATCGCAGGTAACGCGGGCCAAAACGCCTTGGATTACTCGACAAACGCCAAAGCCATTCGAGTCCATTGTTCTGAAAGAATGCAGGCGCACGCGTATGGGTTCCGGCGATGAAATCGAGCGCCGCACCGACACAGATCAAGGCCACGCCGGGAATCATGTCGAGACAGCGTGCGGAAAATATTTCCTGCCGCGGCGCGCCGACCGCCACGAAGCAAATTTTCGCACCTGATTCGCCGATACGCTCGATGGCACGGTCCGCTTCCGCGGAATACGGATCGAAATTCATGCCGGGCGCAAACGAATCAACAATTTCGATATCGGGAATTCGTTCCGCTAAATGCGCACGCGCACGAAAAATCGTCGTTGCATTCGGGCCAAATAGCGCTATCGGCAAACGATTACGCGCCGCTTCGATACAAAGCGGTTCCACAAGATCGGCGCCGGTCGTTCGCTGTACCTCAGCACCGGCCATGCGCCCGATTGCAACGATGGGAAATCCGTCGGCCGTAACGTATTGCGCGCGCCGGTAGGCACTCCTGAATGCGCGGTCGCGGCGAAGTTGCGCGCAATGATCGAGATTGAGCGTGAATACGCAGAAGCTTTCGTCGCGCTCGGCCGCGGCGACAATCGACGATACGGCTTCATTGAGAGACGGCAGATTAACGGCAACCCCTTCAACACGAAAATCGGGGCGCGCAATACCTACATTCGACATAGCAACTCCCACTGACGGCTTCGGCAAGCGAAGTTGATTAAAACTTTTCTTCGACGAATGTGCTTGGCGAATGTGCGGCGGAACATCGTGACAGGGGAAACGGATCACGATGGAACAATCGCGGCGAACCGCACGATCATTCACCGTCATAAAATCGCGGTATTGCGTCGCAAGAATGGCGCCGTGTTCACGAAAATGCGACAATCACATTCGCGAGGAAAAATATGTTTACACACCTCTCGCGCCGACATTTTCTGCAAACCTGCGCCGCCGGGATCGCGTCGACACATTCCGGAATTGCATTTTCAAAATCTGTACCCGCCATCCCGCAGTCGATGCTTGGCGAGGTTGCAGCAAGCCGCGGCTATTTTTTCGGCGCATCGGCTGGATCGGCAATCGATTCGGATGCGGCCTATCGCGAACTCTATGTCACCCAAACGCGGGTCATCACAACCGATACCGCACTAAAGATCGGCACCATCGCGCCGCGGCCGGGACCGAAGAATTTCAAGCCGGCCGACCGGCTGCTTGCCTTTTGTAATCGTCACAAGATCGCCATGCGCGGGCATTGCCTGATCTGGAACGAGTGGGTTCCGGCCTGGGTCAAGGCCATGAGCAAAGACGAGCGGCGGACATTCTTCGATTCCTATATCGATGAGGTTGTCAGCCATTACGCGGGGCGCTTGCATTCCTGGGACGTCGTCAACGAGCCGTTCTGGCCTGGCCATCATGCACCGGGTGGTTATCGAATGGGGCCATGGTACGACGCCTTCGGTACCGATTACATCCGGCGCGCGTTCGTGCGCGCCGCACAGGCGGACAACAAGACCAGGCTCGTGCTGAACGAAGCGCAAACCGAGCGCGACGATGAATTGGGAAAGACGATCCGGCGCGGTTTGCTTGAGCTTGTCACCGATCTGAAGAATGCCGGGGTAAAGCTCGATGTCGTTGGGCTGCAGGGACATCTTCAACCGAAATACCCCCACGATCCGGCAGCCTACAGCGAATTCCTGAACGCGCTCGCCGGCCTTGGCGTCGATATCTACATCACCGAATTCGATGTCCGCGACGATACTTTTCCCGACGATATTGAGTCGCGCGACCGCGCTGTCGCACAGCGGACGCGGCAGTTCCTGAGCTCGGTATTCCGGCATCCAGCCGTGAAGGGCGTTATCACGTGGCAACTTGCGGACAACTATTCTTTCTATACGGACATCGCAAAGAAGAAGAACCCGTTGACCGAGCGGCTGCCGCGACCCCTGCCCTATGACGACCGTCTGCAGCGCAAACCGATGTGGTACGCCATCGAGCAGGCTTTCGAGAGTGCGCAACACGTTTAACCACCACGGTCGACAAGCTGAACGGCCGGACCTTGCGGACGGCGGTTAAGCAACGTCGGCCCATAAAGCGCGATCAGCACGATCACATAAACCGCGGCGCCCACGGCGACGTGAACCGCAAGCGCTACCCACGTTTCGTTACCTTTCAGAAAATGAAGGACGGCCATCATCGCCGCGGTGGCAGCAGCGATCCGCACAAGATGTGCGAGCGGGAGGCGCAGCTTGAAGATCGACAACCCGGCCGCAAATGACGCTGCGGCCGCGACGGTTGCCGCAATCACACTCGCCGCCGCGCCACCGATAGGTCCCCACTTTTCGATCAGGATAATTCCCGCAACGACCGTGATGACAGCCTCGATGCCGTTGATGGCGACCGTCACCGGGGTGCGCCGGTGCAGCAGGAATATCTGATCGCCGAAATGCGCGCGAAAGTTCCGGACCGCGCCGGCGAGCGCCGCCAGCGGCAGGATCGCCAGCGTCACAGCCTGGAACGGGCCAGCGATCAGCACGTGAACGATTTCGGTGCGCAACGCGAACACGCCTGCAACACTCGGAAACAGAATGGCTGCGAGCAACGCACCGTTGTCCATCAACTGAAGCGTCGCGGCTTTGCTGCCGTGCTCCTCCATTCGCCTGACGGCAATTGGAAAGGCACTTGCAGTCACCAGCATGGCGGCCATCGTTGCTGCGCGCTGGCCGAGGCCGTACCCGACAGCGAACAAGCCGGCCGATGCCAGCCCCAACATGTGGCTGACGATGAAGCGCGATGCATTAAGACTTACCCAGCCGAGTCCGCCGCCGACGATCAAGGGAACGCCGTATTTCAGAGCCTGCCGGATGATCGTGCGGTCGACCGGCCCGACAGACCATCCGAACGCGGTCATCGGCAAAACCACGGCAACCGCGGCAAACTGGGCCACCGCGTAGCCCGCGATCGGCCACTCCGGCATTTCTCCAAAGACGTGGATCAAAAGCAGGCCGAGCACGAATCCGAGCGCAGGCCCGGTGATTTGCTGGATCGAATAAACGGCGATCTCATGCCGCACGCGCGCGCGCTCGGCGATGTAGAGATTGAACGAGCGGGTTACGACATAGCCGACGACGGCGACCGACAAAACGGCTGGTGCATCCGGTGAAATTGTCGTCCAGAGAATGGTAATCGCGATGACGCTCTGGATTACGACGGAAGCCAGCAGAACGGCGTTTTCGGTACGATAAAAGCGGTCGAGACCCTCCTTGCCTTGAAACGAGCCGAGAAAACGCAGCGCGAACTGCGACCACCATGCCAGGAATACTGTCTGCAACAGTTCGTGCGTCGCAGTAACAAGCGTTATGACGCCGAGCGTCGACTCGCTTGTGACATGCGTCCACGCGATGACCGATATGAGCTGAAAGAGCGGGCCGATCACTTGCGCCGGCAAATACAACAGCGTGTGGCGGAATAGCATGGCTCAGGCGCCCAGCCATTGTGACAGGCGCGGCACGCGCGACCATTTGACAATCAGGACGAGGGCAAGCGACGTGCCGAGCGCTGACGCATAGTCGATGAGAAATTGTGCGCTCGCAGGCAGAGAGGGAAAATTGTCTCTCAACGCCATGATCGCAAAGATATGCCAGAGATAGATGGCGTAGCTGGCGGTCCCCAGGAACGCGAGCACCGGCGACGTCGGTGCGAAAGCGAGCAGCGCCAGACAGAACAAAATCGAATAAACGAAATATGCCGAAGAGTCGTAATCGGCAGCGTCGCCGAGGTGAAAAATACGAACCGCCGCATAGGCGGCATAAGCAAGAGCCGCGATCACCGCCAGTGCCATGCGAAGATCGGAGAGCAGACTTTCCGCCCGGACGATTCCGACAATGCCGCCTGCCGCCACGAAGGCGAACCAGAACGGCAAGTCACGCATGCGCGCTTCTTCGACAAGCGAGTCCGGAATGCCAAAGCGATGCAGCAAGGGATCGAGATAGGCGCCGGCTGCGAGCCCTAAGACGATCGAAAGACTGAGAAAAACGGCGAGGCGCTGGCGACCAGATTTTCCATCGCCGGCGGCGGCGATCAACAGCCAGAGCATCAACGTGCAGCCAAGATAGACAAAAACATAATAATAAACAAAGACATAGGCCAATACATAGCGCACGAAGACGAGCGCGATCCGATGGTCCATCTGCGGGTTTTCCGCCGCCATGAACAAATAGGCTGCGGCAAAAGCGACGGTGTACGCGCTGAGGACGCGCGCGGCACGCCGCATCAGATTGAAATTGCCGGCACGCGCCGTCAGGTATCCCGACGCAAACAGGAATATCGGCACACACGGCCGCAGCATGGAGTCGACCGCAACGACCGTCATGGACGTATCACCACGCGGCAGCGAATGAATGCCGATGACCATCAAAATCGCGACACCGCGCATCGTGTCGATGACCGGGTCGCGCGCGCGCACCTGCCCGGCGCCGCGTGTTGACGCTACGCCGCCGGTTTGCGGCAGCGCATAAGTTCCGATTTCCGTCGATCGAACATTCATTTCGGTATGCTAGTGGGCAACGCCCAATCGAGACGTCGCGCTTTCATTGCTATGAGAGAGACGGCCGACCAGATCGACGACGCGGTCGTGATCGGACTTCGCGGCCTCGTTCCAACGCTTGAGATTTTCCTTGGCGAGGTTGATCGAAATCGAACGCCAATTGTCCGTTGCGGTATGGCGTTCAATGACGGCTGCGGCGGCGGCCGGATTTCGTGGATCGATGAACAGGCCTGAGTGGCCGAGCACTTCGCGGAACACCGATTGATCCGGCGCAATCACCGGAAGGCCGCCGTATTGCGCTTCGAGCAGCGGCAGGCCGAGCCCCTCCTCGTGCGAGGTACAAATCAACGCATCCGCGCCGTCGAGTATTTTCCGGACACCGGACGCCGGAAGATAGTCGTGCAACGTGACACCCGGCATGGCCTTGAGCGCCAGCCAGTCGTCACCCCAGCCGCGCCGGCCAACGATATCCAGCGTTGCGTTGAGATGGCCGCGCTCGCGCAACGCCCCGACGATGCGCGCAGCCGCCGTCAAATTCTTGCGCGGCTCGACGGTTCCAAGCGCAGCCAGCCGGAACTCGGCAGGCCGTTTCGGCCGGCTCGCCCGCAATGCCGAACTGAGCTCGAAAACATTCAGTGCCGGCGGCCGATAGACGACGATGTCAGCGTCATCGCGGCAGTAGGCGGCGAGCTTCACGGCCGTATCGACAGAGTTGACGAGAAACCGCGGCAAACGCCGCACGGCAAGGCCGAACGGCCATGCCGAATAAAACCTGGCGCGCCAGTTCAGATCGGCCCGGCGCGACAACAGGAATACGTCGTGGATATAGGGGATGACGCGACGGCCGAAAGCGTGCGCCAACGGCATCGGCGGGAAACCGGGGCAAAGAAGAACGGACGACGGTGAACAGGCAAGGCATGCCGGAAGCCCGAAGGCCTGCGCAAAGACCATGCCGCGCGTGCTTTCGGCGCGTATCGGAACCACGTCAAGCGGCGCCAGTGCCTCCTTCGAGAATAACTGCGCCGTGACGCGCTCGATGCCGGTGGTGCGGCGCCAAAGATGGGTGTGGTCCACGTAAACACGCATGGATGGGCATTTCCTTAGTGAGCAACAATGGGTGAAAGGCGGTGATGCGCGTGGTGGTCGCGCCTATAGGCGGCGCGCGCCACGCGGCGCATGGGGCGGCTCGGAAGCAGAGTCATCATCAGCGTGACCAGCAACGTGAGCGTAATGTTCTTGGACGAGAAGCTGACCGAGCTAGCCGCATCGATCGTGACGAACAGAACCGCAATGCCGGCCGCGCTTACCGAACGGCGCAATACCTCGAAAAAAAAGCATCCCATGCCGAGCGTAATGAGCGCTGTGCTGATGACGCCATATTGAACGATGCATGCGATCCAGAAATCCTCGATGCCGTATTGCAGGCCGGTCATGGACTGCAGGGACGTGCCGCGATCCGGGTCGGTGCCGAGGATGAGCTCTTTCCAGCCAAGCAGCGTCAACAGATGCAGGCTTTGCAGCCGCGCATGTGCGCTGCCCTTGTCGGACGAAAACCGCATGAGCATTTTGTCGAAGACGCCGTATTCATAGAGTGCCAGAACGGTGACACTCACCAAAAACAATCCGCAGATCGTCAGCATGACTGCCGGAAGGGACACGCGCCGGCCGAAAGCCACACGGAATACGCGCACCATCGCGATGCACGCAATGATCGCAAGAACCGACAGGAGCGCGGTGCGCCCGCCGAATGCAATCGCCAGAGAGCCAAGCGATACCAAAATCGCCGGAACGCGCAGCCAAAGTGGACGGCACAAGTCAGGCCGCAAGACCAGCGCCAGCACATAAAGCCCGACGACACTCGACGCCGCGAGCGGGCTTGCCAGAAACGCCGTGGAACGCCACTCGCCGTTGACCGGCACGCCGCCCACAGTCAGCACCACAAGCCGATGTCCGGAGAAATGCTCGTAATAGCCGACGGCGATATTGAGCCAGATCAGACAATGAACGGCCCAAATCAGCGGCCTCTTATTTTCCGGTGTGAGGTTCCACACCACCACGCTTAAAATCACCGGCAGCAGAAACGTATCGATGATGCCGGTGAACGGCCGGTGCAGCACAACGCATTGGACGAACAACAGGCTCCAGCAGAACAGGAACACGAGCAGCGATTTCGCCGACGTCACGATGCGGTCTATTTCACCGATCGGGTTGCCGTTGCGCAGCAACAGCACGCCGAACGCAAGAAATACCGCATAAGTTGCCGGATGAAGCTTTTCGAAAAAGCGGCCGCCGGTCGAGACGTAATGGATCCTGTATTCGGTCAGCAACGGCGCCGAAACAACGGCGAGCATGACGATCGCCAGCACAAGAAGGCCGACGATGAGCCAATCGGCGAAGCCCGACATGACGTGAGGCCTCGCGGCGGCGCGCACAAACGTATTCATCGCGCTGTCTCCGCCCGCGGTTGTCCGAGGTAGGTATAGGGCGCGATGTAGGAAGAGCTGCGGTAATAGTCGTAAAGCCGCAGGCGTTCCAGATCGACACGCGTCAGCACGGTGCCAAGGATGCGATCGAAGGCGGGCGCCAGCGTTTCCACGGCCTGCGTGACGACGTCTTGCGGCGTGCTGTCCCAACGCAATGCAAGAATGATTCGATCGGCATGCTCGGCCAGCCCGCGTGCGTCGACCAATGGAACGAGCGGGGGCGCATCGACGATGACGTAGTCGAAATGCTTTCTCAGATGGCCGAGCAACACGCCCATTGCGTCGGAAAAGACAAATTCGCTCGCCGTTACCGTCGTACGTCCGGGGGGCGCCGGCAGGATTGCGAGGCCGCTCGGCCGGTCGAGCAACACGGCCCGCTCTAACGACGTGTGTCCGGTGGCGACGTCGACAAGCCCCGTGCCGGCTTGCGGACACAGCGAACGCGTCATTTCCGGATTGCGCAAATCGCCATCCACCAGAATCGTCCGCGCGCCGATCGCGGCCAGCGATAGCGCCAGATTGACCGCAAGCGTCGTCTTTCCTTCGCCGTCAATGGACGAAGACACCATGATCAGTTTCGTGGTTTCGTGACGCGCAGCACGCTGGATCGCCAGGCGAACGGTGCGCACCGATTCCGCGAACAGCGACGTCGGCTCGTCGAGCACATAGCGCATGAGCGGCGGCTGCATATTCGGCGGCAGTATGCGGGCGGTCGCCGGATCGTAACGGCCAAGATCCTTGCGTCCGCGGGCTGCGCGTTGCGCAAGCTCACGCGTACCGATAAGCGGCATCGCGGCGAGTGTCGGCAGGCCGGTCACCTCCTCCGCTTGCCGCAGCGATTTGACCCGGCGGTCGAGGTAGTCGGCGGCAAAGGCGACAACGCTGCCCAGGCCACACCCAAGCACCAGCGCGAGCGCGACGATCAGAAGTGTCTTTGGGAACGACGGCGAGATCGGAATGTCGGCCTTGGAGACTACCCGCGAGTCGGGAAGATCGAGGCTTTCCTGCGCGTTGGTTTCCTTGTAGCGGGCCAGGAACGACTCGTAGAGGGTCCGGTTGGCGTCGGCTTCGCGCTGCAGCTCTCGCAGCCGCACTTGCGCGTTGCCGGAATCGTTCGAAACCTTCTTGAGCTGGTCGAGGCTGTTTTGAAGCGCGTCCTCGCGCGATTTAGCTACATCGTATGCCTGGCGTGTGCTGGTGAGGATTCGCTTCACTTCCTCGTTGATCAGTTTTTGCGTTTCGCGTAATTGCGCCTTTGCGTTCACCACCAACGGATGCTGCGGGCCGAATTTGCTTGAGGCGTCCGCAAGGTTTTTAGCAACTTCGGCATATTGCGTGCGCAACCGGGTAATCACGTCCGATGTCAGAGCCTGCGCGATCGAGCCGGGATCGCCGTGGCTGGCAGCAACCTTCTGGACCTGCTCGAACTTTGCACGCGCCTCGGCGGTCTTCACGTGCGCGTCGATGAGATTGTTGTTGAGGTCAGCAAGTTGCTGCTCATTGATCGTAACGCCTTGCGCCGTGGTCAGATTGTTGGTGGCGCGGAATTCGGACACCGCCCTGTCGGAGGCAAGAACCCGCGACTTCAACTCGTCGAGTTGCTTGTTCAGCCACGAAGCCGCGATCTTGTTGGTGTCGTATTTGCTCTGAACCTCCTGGTAGAAGTAAGAATCCGCGACCGCGTTCGCGATCTTTGCAGCCTTCGTCGGGCTTTCTGAGCTTGCTTCTATGTCGATGACGTAAGTCGTACCCTCGCGCGTGACCTTCAACCGCTTTTGCAGATACTCAACGGTCTGTGCCTTGGCGACGTCCTCGGGGCTTTGGCCGGGCGTGGGCGCGCGCTTGGGAAACAGCGCCTTGATCGGGTCGAGCAGGCCCGGATGCGGACCAAATTCAGCATCCTTGGTCAGGTTCAATTGATCGACCACCCTCCGCAAAACGGCGTCCGACTGGATCAGCAGTACCTGGCTGTCGACAATGGAGTCGTCGGTACCGAATTTCGGCTGGGGCGGCTGACTGCTGTTGTTGTCCGCGACGCTGCTGCGATGCTGATCGATCAGGACAGTGGATGTCGCGGTATAGCGCGGGGTCACAATCGCGATGAACGCGACCGCCAACACCACAAATACGCCCGTCGTCAGAATGATAATCCACCGCCGTCGGCGCAGGATGCGCGTCATTTCGCGCAAGTCGACGCCGCGCGCGTGCTGGGCAGCGCTCGCAATCGGCTGCGGCACTTCCATCAAGTCATGACGGGATTCGTAATCAGAAACGGGCTGTAGCATTAATTCCAACCTGGTGTTTGTCGTAGCTGAAGCCCGGCGTGTTGCTGTCACGCAGCAAATATTTGTACGTCAGCGCGACTGAGCTGACGCGGTTCATGAGATATTTGATCTGGCTGTCGATGACGTAGACGTTGTCGATTCGAGGCTCGCCTTTGAAGTTGTCTTTTTCGTAGGTGGCCGCGCTCGACCAGACGACATTGGGCCGGAACTCGTAATCGAACCCAAGTTGCATGGCGTTGGCCAGAATTCCGGTCGAACTTGTATCGGATGCCTCGGCGACAACCTGCTCGGCATTGAAATGAACATCGAAAGTGCGCGATGGACTCCAGGTGACGATGGCGCGATAGGCCGGCCCCTGGATGTTGCCGATCGTCTGGGAGAAGAAATGCTGCTCCATATACCCGGCAGCCAGTTCGCCTTTGATGAGATGTGTGAATTCCAGATCGAAGCCTGAAAGCGCACGATAGCCATCCGATCCGAGCGGCTGGGTTGGCGATCCGCGCAGATCGCGCCGGTTTCCCTCAAGAGACGTGAACCAGTCCAGCTTCTCGGAAAAGGCGTAATCGATACGGCCGTGGGCGGTATAAACCTGGCCGTCGCGGGCATCCTGATTGATGACCGTCCCGTCCTGCGCATGCGGCGACCCAAAATTATAAGAATCGATCCGCGCGCCGGCTGAGGTTGTCAGGCGGCCGAACTCACGTTGCAGCGTCACATCACCGGAGAACAGGCTGTAGGGCGTCGGCTCCACGGCGCCGGCAGGCGAACTCAACGTGCCAACACCTTCGTGCAGGTACGCCGCCTCAAGAGACGTCAGCAACTGGATGTCGTGGCGGATGTCGTAGCGGCCATTGCCTTTGAGCTTGACGTCGGTTTGGTCGAGGCCCGGATGATTGGCGTAAAGCGCCGATTGCGTCGAAAAATTCAGGTCAATGCCATGCCGCTCCCACAGCGTGTGCGCCCGCAGATCGGCGCCGAGCGTTGCCGCGATATCGCTCTGCCTGTTGGTGTTCGAGGAGAAGACATTGCTGTCGTAAAGCGCGCCCGCCGACACTGCCGGATCAATCATCCAGGACCCGTAACGAATGCCGCGCGGCTGGTATTCCGGCCAGACACGCCCCTTCACCGGCGTATCTTCCGGCGCAACGAGTTCGCGGTCATCGGGATAAGGCAATTGTGGCAGCGGTGTGGGCTCGAAAATTTGCTGGGCATTCCAAGGCGGCATAACGGGCTCCCGCGTCGTCGGAATCAATTGCGCATGCGCGCGCGAAGTTAAAATGACAATCGCCACGGTGACGAAAGCCCACCATAGCGAGCGGCATTGCCCAGCCCGTAACCAACTCACAGATACAAACCCCACCAAACGTGAACGCAACGCGACGCGTGGGTATGAGCGACTGAACTCGAATCGAATTCGTCTCTCACATGCGGGGATGGTTTGGCCTCATCCGGGCAACACCGCGGCAAGATGGCGGAAACCCACAGCCCCAGTTCCACACGAATGCATCAGCACGACCCACCTTTCCAAAATTTACCGTTCGTCGTTCGAATCGCAGTTCCATTGCCTACGGGAACCGCCAAAACTCCTCCATCTCGCTCTCAACCTCTGCAGCGGCAGTCTGTTCCTGCACTGCACCACAACGCGCAAGGGCCGCGCGTTAAAACATTCGCTCGGAGACACGAATGTTATCGCCGGGGTATATTTTGACCGGGACATCGAGCGACGTCAGTTGTTCGGCACTCGAGCCTGCACGCCGCAAAAGAATCTTCTGCTCGTTTGCGCGATAAGTCAGGCCACCGGCCGTGGCGACGGCATCGGCCACTGTCAGGCCGATCCGGTACGGAAATTCACCGGGCTTTTTGACTTCGCCGTAAACGTAAAACGGCGCATAAGCCGAGACGCTGATGCTGACATCGGGGTCCTTCGCAACGCGCCCCCTCATCTTGGCTGAAATTGCGCGCTCAAGCTGTTTGGTTGTCATCCCTGAAGCCTTGACGTCGCCGACGAGCGGCATCGCGACGGCACCGGCGCTGTTGATCTCGTAATCGCCCGACATGTCTGGGTCGCTATAGACCTTGACGGTCAGCCTATCACCAGGGCCGAGAACGTAAGCGCCCGTGGAACCGCGCATTGGTCCAGGCCCCGCATAACTGGACATTGCTTCCGCCGGTTGCGTGCCAAGGATTTGCGAATCCGCGCTACAGCCCGTCAAAACATTCGCCAGGATGAATATAGAAAAAAGGGAACAAAAAATGTTTCCACGCCGAAACATGGCAAACTCCCCTTACAACGCACACCCCGCCGCGCCCGAAACGGCGCAACGCTGTACCCGACTTCGTTAAACGTGGGTTACGGCGAAAGGTTCCGCACGACCCTGAATAATTTTCAGACAGCACCCCAGACAAGAAGTGCGGCCAAAATAATCAAAAACCAGATCGCAAGATCGATAAGCAAGAGATGATTGCGTATCCGTCGTGCAGGACACGCACAGGCTGCGAAATTACGAATCGTTACCGAACTGCACAGCAGCGACACGATGATACCGTCCGGCGGCGTCCTGATATCCACGCCGCACCGCTGTTTGCGCTCAGAGCGTTCTTTCCCTAGGTGCCATCTCATGACGTTCAGCGTCATGCCTGTTGGTGTTTGAAATTATAAATTCATTTACGTTGCAATTGATATGGCCGCCACCGCAGAGATCAACACTGAATTTGCATGGAACAAGAACATCCGCGGGACAAACGCTAAACATCACCGCTGCGTCACGATAATTCCGCGCCAAACACAAAAAGCGTCACATTTTGTCGGCACGCTGCCGCATTGATCTCATAAAAATTCGCAACCTCTCGCGCTGCAATGTAGCGCGGCTGCGCCGTGCACGTATCAACAGCAGGTGCTGCATGCGGATTGGCTTCAAGGACAGGCACGCTTCAAGGATGAGCACTATGACTCTGAGCATTCCCATTCCATTCGGCCGGCTGCAACGCGGTGGCACAAAAGCCAACGCAAGACTCGGCCGTCATGGCGGCGCGGCGCGGAAGCGATTTGACAACGCAATCCTGCGCGAACCGACCATGCCATTGCTTGCGGGCAAACGCGCGCTTGATATTTTCGGCGCGACGTTCGGCTTGCTGGTTTTCGCGCCACTGCTGATCGGCATCGTCGCGGCGATCAAGATCACGTCGCCCGGCCCGGTCTTCTTCCGGCAGAAGCGCTACGGCTATCACAACCGGCGATTCCGGATTTTCAAATTCCGTACGATGTATGTCGAGCGTGGCGACCAGCGAGGCGTGCAGCAGACCACATCCGGCGATTCACGGATAACGCCGCTCGGCCGCATCCTGAGGAAGACCAGCCTCGACGAGTTGCCCCAGCTTATCAATGTGCTCAAGGGCGACATGTCGCTGGTTGGCCCGCGCCCGCACGTGCCAGGCATGCTGGCCAATGGCATGTTGTACGAGGCGATGATCCCTTATTACTTCCAGCGCCATAACATGCGGCCCGGCCTTACGGGCCTCGCGCAAGTGCGAGGCTTTCGCGGCAGCACAGCCGATCCTACCGCTGCGCTCGCGCGGCTCGATTGCGACCTTGAATACATCGAGACGTGGTCGTTGTGGCGCGATCTCGGCATCATCATACGCACCGCGATCAAAGAATTCCTGTCGGGGTCAGGCGAATAGCGCGGCCGTCTAGTTCTTCTTCGGCCCGTGGCCGCAGCCCTCGTCGCGGTCCGCAAAATTCTTCTGCACGGCCTTGCTCGTCAACTCATCCGCCAGTTCGCGCAACTGGCCCGCAATTTCGAGGTGAAAGCAGTGAGCCGCAAGATCAGCGCAGCGGCGTGCGATGCTTCGAAGATATTCGCTTTCGTCCATGATGCGCCCGCCGCGTTCGCAACACATACCGTTCTGCTTCAATGAACGCGGCTGAAGGTCGTTCCCGCCAGAAACCTGCTTTCGCTCGATTTCCCGGACCCAGACTCTTCCATGGGCGTTGTCAAAACGGCGACGGAAAGACATGGGAGCTACCAGTCATGACATTTTCCCGCCGCCCCACCGTTGCGCATCTGAAGCAAACCATCGCCGAGCGCTTTCCGGTACTCTGGGTTCATTGGCACTTTATAAGGCGGCCACGCACGGCTGAAATTGAACTGGAACAATTAAGGAAGATCGTTGGGCGCGGCGATGGCACGGTCGATGTGGGCGCCAATTTCGGGCTCTACACCCGCAGGCTCGCGCGGCTGTCCTCGCGGGTTTATGCTTTCGAACCCTCGAAACCCGTCGCCGACATTCTGCGGCGTACGTCGGCGCGCAACGTCACCATTCACGAAACGGCGCTGTCCGATCGCGACGGCGAAGCTGAACTACGCACGCCGCTGGGAGACGTGCGCCCGGCTTACGGACTTTCGTCACTCGAGCCGGACGCCGTCGCCGGCAGAAACGTCACGGTCTCGACCGTGAGACTGGCGCGCCTCGACTCGATCGTTCAAGACAACGTTTCTTTCGTTAAAGTCGACGTCGAAGGACACGAGCTCAATGTACTGCAAGGCGCGCGCGGATTGATCGAGCATTGCCGACCGGTTTTTCTCGTCGAAGCGGAAGAACGGCACCGAGTGGGCGCGACCGCATCGCTGTTCGATTTTTTTCGGAACGAGAACTACGAGGGCTTTTTCATGCGGGACGGCAACGTCGTCGGCGTCGAGGCCTTTGACACGCGCGTCGATCAGGACGAGACGGCACTGACGAGCGACGGCGGCAGACGGCCAGGGCATCACTACGTCAATAATTTTTTCTTCTTCCCTGCCGAACGAAAAGGCAGAGCCATCCTCGCCGCGGCGTGAATCTGCGCTCCGTCAAAGCCCCGTCGGCGCGGCCGTTCGGCGCGGAACCGATGCGCTTGAGGATCGCCTGCTCCACTTCACCGGGCGCCGGGACGTTCTCTTCCCCGCTCAGGGTCGCAACACGGCAAGTGCCGCAGCGGCCGCGTCCGCCGCAGACACCGGGCATGCGGCATTTCATAACGGGTACTTGCCTCAAGCATGCTCATTCCGGCCGCACGCGGATGCTGCGCCGATCCGGGTAAGTCAGCTTGACGAACCCGCCACTCGCCTCGCGACGGCGGCGCAAGGCGCGAATCCTTCTGGCGTGAAGGAAGCAATTCTTCAGTATTGGACGAGGCAGGCGGTTTTATCGTTCGCCGGTTTTGCCCATCGCTGCGCAGCGCCCGCAGCCTGCGTTCGCGTCTCGCCGGGATATATTACGCGACTTTTGGTACCTGTTCACCGTCCTCAATCCGGACCATCGTTAGCCGAAACCCATCACCGCCGATGTCAGGTGAGCACCGTGCGCCCTTATGAGGATCGGCAACCACCCCGATTGGGGGGTACGAATAGGGCCGGTCTCGAAGGGGCAACATAATATAATTTCAAATATGTCTCTTATCTTCAATATTATACCGTCAACTCTTCAGGATATGGATTTTACAAAAAATTTATGTCGGAATGCCGATTCTACCATATTTCAAACTCAGAAACGTCACATTTTAACATTCGAATAAACAAAAGTGTCCGTGCTTATGTAGGGTAACTTACCGGAGCATTTACGGATCGGCCACCCGCCGCCGGGTTTCATCCTAGCACAGTGGGGTAACCAGTGTCACATCTTTCGTCTGCGGCTTTAAATCAGCGAACAACCAGTTGGCAGATTAAGCCCGTATCGATTAATACTTCGAGCGTTCATGGGCTTAAGTTCCAAATTGAACTCCGTCGACGGGCGTTGAGCGATATTCGGGTTCTTCAAACCCGCCTGAAAAAATTTATATGCCCGCCGGCCTGCAGCATTACTTTGACCCACCGCCGCGCCCGACGTCCGCGCGCCCTCAGCAGAAGGTTTTTCATCCGCCGCGCTTGAGCGCCTGACTCCGGCGATTTCATTTGCGCGCATGGCAGGAATGCTATTTTTCGGTCCCCCTGCCTTGAGGCTACAGGATTGACCCATCAGCGCCGGTTCGTCTGCCGGCGGCGTTGCGCAAGTTCGTCATGCGATCTCTGGATAACCGGGCTTGAGCCCGGGATAATCGGGGAAATACGACTCTATATACAAAGCCGCATGACCGAAAATTGACAGCACCGCACTTGCCCATTGAATTATTGCGGTCAAATAAAATGGCCGACATAGATATTAACCCATAATGGCCTTAAATATTCCGGTGGATGTCTTTGAATTTCACAAGGGACCCCGCTTGAATTGTTTCACAGCAGGCGATACAAAAGTATAAGGATAATGGAGAAATGCAATCTTGGGTTTTAAAATACCCGATTACAAACTTAACCGTTAGACGATTTAAATTGAGTTTATGACTGATTGAGTTTCTACTGATTGAATCCCGATTTCACCATTTTTGTTGCGTCATGGACCACGGTAGATGGGGCGGCTAAGCATAAGGCAGCGGTTCAATGAATAAAATCAGCCTGGAAGTAATGTCGACCAACGATCTCTGGTCACTGCACGAAAAAATCACCGAGATCTTGTCTGCTCGAATTATTTCGGAAAAGCGTGAACTGGAGAAACGCCTGGCGGCGCTCGAGCGCAGTCAGACTGCGATAGAGGGAAGCGTCAAAACTCGCGGCGTCGAGGGGAAGCCCCGGCGAAAATACCCGAGAGTTTTTCCGAAGTTTCGTAATCCTACCATACCCTCGGAAACCTGGTCCGGGCGGGGCAAGCAGCCACGCTGGCTCGTGGCTGCGATCAAGTCGGGACACAACATCCACGAGTTTGAAATACCGGAAGCGAAAAAGTCGAAAGGCAACTCGCGCAGAGGTTAAGGCCAGACAAACATCCCCGGACTGCGCGCGCCGCCTTTTCTGCCTCAGTTTTTTCAACTCCAGATACTGCCACGTATTACCCACGGCGGTGCCGCCGGGCGATCCGATATTCGCGTCTGGCGGCACTTTTTGGATTGGAAACTCCCGGGCCGTTCGATCGATGAAATTCCTGCGTGAAATCCCACGCGCGCATTGCGTTGCCGGTGGATCGCACCAATTCCGAGAATTTTTTTGAATACGGCTCCACCATTCGGATGCCCCCGCAGGCTAATACGCGTTACGGCCGCGCGCGACTTCCACAACGGTCTGGAGCATGATGGTGAAGTCCAGCGTGAAGCTCCAGTTATCGATATACCAGAGATCGTGTTTCACGCGCCGCTCGATCGACTCTCGCGTCGGCGTCAAGCCCCGGCAGCCGTTTACTTGCGCCCAGCCCGTCAGGCCCGGCCTGACGCGATGTCGAAAGGCGTAATTGCGAACGAGCTTATCAAATTCAATGTCGTGAGCGACGGCGTGAGGACGCGGCCCAACCAGCGACATGCTGCCTTCCAGCACATTAATCAATTGCGGCAGTTCGTCGATGCTCGTTCGACGCAGCAGCTTGCCCACGCGCGTCACGCGTGAATCGGAACACTGAGCCTGGCGGATAAAGGCTCCATCCTCCAGCACCGTCATCGTGCGGAATTTGAGTATCTCGAATGTCCGGCCATTGAAACCGCTGCGCCGCTGCCGGAACAGGATCGGACCCCGCGAATCCAGCTTGATTGCGATCGCCACCATAACGAGCACAGGCGACAGAACGATTAGCGCCGACCCGGCCATGAGAATGTCCAGGCATCGTTTTACCGCGCACTCGAATGGACTTAACGGCCCCCTCTGCAATTCCAGGCAGACCTTGTCCCCCAGAACACGCGAGCGCCGCCTGAAAAAATCGGACGACGGGCCCACGGGGATCAGGCTGACAGGGAACGGCAACACCCTCAATCCGGCGACCAGCCCGCTCAGCGATGACCATTGGCCCGGATCTGCGCCCACCATGATCTCTTCCACATCGGATCCGCGAACGCACGCGATTACCTGCGCGATGAGTTCGTCGCGCTTGCGTGTTCCGTAACTTTGCAGAGGAAGAGTGAAGTGACGCTCGATACGAAAGCCGAGTCTCTTCAGCGCATATGGCAAATCCGTTGCGCCAGGCTGCGCTGGGCCCGCGATCAGGACAACCTTGCGGCCGGAATACTTTTCGTGAGTGATGCCCTTGGTCAGTAACAGCTTCCAGACCATCCGATGAACAATTAGCGCGCCCAGACCGAAGCACGCGAACAGCACATTGGCGCCGCGTGAAAACTCGCCACCGGTCTTCAGCGCAAAAACGGCTCCGGCCAGCACGAAGAATACGCTGATCCACACGATGCAAATGCCGATGACCTGGCTGCGCAGAGCGAGCAATCCGGCTGGATTGTACATTCCGCGGCTTTTCATCCACGGCACGAACAGGGCGGCGACGACAATCGCCGACCCGACATATTGCAAGAGATTGCCAAACGATCCGGACGCATGAAGGCTGTAGATCGCGCCGGAAAAAACACTCGCGACCAGGATTGTGGTGACATCGGTCAGGACCGTGATCGATTCGATTGAGTCGTAGCCGATCGGCCATTTGGACTCGCTGTGCAACGGCGGTGCGGGCGCAACATGGCTACCCCGCCCAACCTCCTTGATATGCTGCTGCACTAAACTCATGGGCAGGATGAACCAATTCGACGGGCCGGAGGACACAGCGTTAACGGTTTATTAAATGCATTATTTTCTGTTCCGTCAAATATAATAACATTAAATGTCATTGTTCTATTGAAATTGAGATTTACTTCATCATTTTCAATAGCTTACTCTTCGTTGCCTGCGTCTTTCGCCGACATGATCGGATATTTAATTTGTTGGCACGATGTTATTTAAATTGGTTTATAGTGCGCTGGAGAGCGCGCTTGCCCGGCAGCGCGGCGCTCAACGGGCCCGGGCAAGAAACGGTCCAGGAGATGTCAGGAGGACATCGATCGTGAATGCTAAACC
>JBARCH010000052.1:0-9753 GCA_049793875.1 Pseudolabrys sp.
AGTCTAGCCCGAGGTTGGGGGCCACCCAAGGGTGCCCCCTCAAACATAACGGAAAAGGCCCTACCATTCGGTGGGGCTTTTTCTTTTTTTGGATACCGCGCGAGGAACATGGTCATGCCAGCCGCCATAGGACCGGCCAGCCGTCGCTAGGGACCACCTGACCGCCCTTGTTGTTTTTCAGCGACGCATTGACCGAACCGATCAGATCGCGAATGGCCTTTGGCTTGGCGTCTGTAACGCCTTTGGCCGCCAGCATCGCCTTTACAATCTCACGCGCGCTAAGTGGCTTCTCAGCGGTCCTCAGAACGTCCACGGCGTTGCGGAATACGGTCCCGCGCCGAAACCACGGATTAGGCTTGCGCCGCCTGACAGCGATGCCCCGCACGTTGTAGCCAGGGTCCAGCAATCTCAGGACGGCCTCGACATGCTTCATGCTGGCGGCGAGCTTTGCGGCCTCAGCCTTGTTGTCGAGAATCTTCCCGCCCAATTCGGCGTGAAGTTGTTCGAGGGTGTACTTGGCTTGGATGGTGGCGATTTTGGCGTGTGGCATCCCGCCTAGATAAAGGCGGGGCTAGGAATGTCTTGTGGCGTTTGCGCCATAATACCGGGGCCACGTACCTTTCGCATTCTCATCAATCATTACGGCGGTGCGCGCGCAGCGCTTGCAGCGGTACCCGACCTAGCCCGGCGCGGTGGGGCGTCCCGGCCGGCGCGGATTTTCCCACGCGAGGATGCCGAGCGCGAACTTGCGGCCGCGCGGGCCAGCGGAATCGAATTCCTGGCGCTGGACGAAACGAACTACCCATCGCGGCTACAGATGATCGACGATGCCCCGCCGTTACTGGCAGTGCGCGGGAAACGGGACGTCCTCGCGCTCCCACTGGTGGCGATCGTTGGCTCGCGCAATGCTTCCGCGGCCGGAATGAAATTCGCCGAACGGCTCGCGCGCGACCTTGGCGCTGCCGGTTTGGGCATTGTTTCAGGCCTGGCACGCGGCATTGATGCCGCGGCGCATCGCGCAAGCGCAGCAACCGGGACGGTCGCGGTGCTCGCAGGAGGGCACGATCGCGTCTATCCGGCCGAACACGAAGAACTGCTCGGCTCTCTTCTTTCCGAAGGCGCCGCAGTTTCCGAAATGCCGCTCGGCTGGGAGCCACGCGCGCACGATTTCCCGCGCCGTAATCGCCTGATCTCAGGCCTATCGGCTGGCGTCGTCATCGTCGAAGCAGCCAAACGCTCCGGCTCGCTCATCACGGCGCGGCTTGCCGGCGAGCAAGGACGCGAGGTGTTTGCGGTGCCCGGCTCGCCGCTCGATCCGCGCGCGGAAGGCACCAACGGATTGCTCAAGCAGGGCGCGACGCTCGTAACCGAAGCCGCCGACGTGATCGCGGCACTGGAGCCGATCCTCGGCCACGGTGCCGATTTCCTGGCACAGGAGCCTGCGCACGACAGCGCTGGCCCGCTCGGCACCGAGCCCGGCGACGACGAACGCAGCCGCATCATCGACCTTCTTGGGCCGGCACCCGTGGCGATTGACGACCTGGTGCGGCTGTCACATACATCGCCCGCGATCGTGCGCACGATATTGCTTGAACTCGAAATCGCCGGAAAGCTTGAGCGGCACGGCGGCGGCCTGGTGTCGCTGGTATAAACTGACGCACGAATCGTCGCGCAAGGCCGCCCATGATGACCCGCAGACTCGCTGTCCTCGCGTTGTTGGTTGTCGCGTTCTGCGGCGGCGCGCACGCGCAGAATTCCAGCCAGCAATCGTTCGCGACG
The DNA here is from genome assembly GCA_049793875.1 of Pseudolabrys sp. Lineage (GTDB taxonomy): Bacteria > Pseudomonadota > Alphaproteobacteria > Rhizobiales > Xanthobacteraceae > Pseudolabrys. Next base: position 1,780 of record JBARCH010000052.1, read on the forward strand.
TTCCTCGACGAATTGTGGCCGGACGCGCAGGCGAAGGGCATTACGCGATCGAATTTCGATCTCGCCTTCAGAGGCGTTACACCCGATCCACGCGTCATCGCGGCGACCAAGCGCCAGCCCGAGTACGGAAAACCGTTCGGAAATTACGTCAATGCCGTCGCCTCCAAGCGCCGCGTCGCCGACGGACAGCAAAAGGCGATCCAATGGTCAAAGACGTTCGACGCGGTGGAGAAAAGATTCGGCGTTGAGCGCTGGGTTTTGCTCGCACTGTGGGGAATTGAAACCGATTTCGGCGCCGAAAAAGATCGCTGGGACGTTTTCCGGTCGTTGTCGACGCTTGGCTACGTGCACTACCGCCACCCTTATTTTCGCAACGAACTCATTGTCGCGTTGCGCATCATGCAGGACGGGCATTTCTCCCGAAACAAGATGGTGAGCTCCTGGGCCGGCGCGATGGGCCAGACGCAATTCATGCCGACGAATGTCGTCGACTATGCGATCGATTTTTCCGGCGACGGCCGCCGCGATATCTGGAACAACGTGCCGGACGTACTCGGCTCGACGGCAAACTACCTCAGCAAAGAACACTGGCAGCGCGGAATGCCGTGGGGCTTCGAGGTGCTGGTGCCGAAAGGATTCGATTATCGCCGCAGCCGCGGCAGCTTCGTCGAATGGCGCAAGCTTGGCGTCCGCCGCGCTGACGGCAAACCATTTCCGGCAGGCGACGGAATTTTGTTTTTCCCCACCGGTGCCGAAGGGCCGGCATTCATTGCGACGAAGAACTACGATGTGCTGAAGGAATACAACAACTCGGATGCCTATGCCGTTGCCGTCGGCCACCTCGCCGATCTGATGCGCGGCGGCGCACCAATTCGCGCCGCCTGGCCGGCGAACGACCATCCGTTGTCACGCGATGCACGCATTGCGCTTCAGAAAAAGCTGGCTGAACTCGGTCACAAGGTGAATGATTTCGAGGGACACGTCGACTTCGATCTGCGCGACAATATCCGCATCGAGCAAGCGAAGCTCGGCATGGTACCGGATGGCAATCCGACGATAGCGCTCCTTGAAAAGTTAGGGGTGAAGGCGCCCTGACCGGCCGCCGTCAGCGTTCGACAGTGGGGCTGCGGTGGTGCCGGTTGATCTTTTCCGCCTCAAGCCGGGCAAGCTTGAACAGATAACCAAGGGTATCGAGTTCGTGGCCGCGTGCGAGGTTCGCCATATCGCGCGACATGGTTTCAAGATAACTCATCGCAGCCACCCGCTCGCTGCGGCTGGATTTGGCAATTTGGGTCGGCCATCGGTACCTTATGGCGCATAAGCGAGCACGGCATCCTCCGCGCCCGCTCCGATTTAGCGCCTTGCGTGTAATTTAGAATTGAGTTTATTAAAAACTTCTATCTTTGATTGTATTTAGCCAATGAAGATCTCCGCAGGCCTCTTTCGCGCCAAAATTGGCGGCCTTTTAACCCTGTCCAGATAGCCTTGTTTTGACGGGCTAATTTGACAGGCGGGACCGCCTTCCCCATGTTCCGGGCGAAGCGAGAGCCTCCTCCGCCAAAAACCTGCTGCGGAACTAGCGGCTAAATAGTTGGATTTACATGAATATTGTCGTTGTCGAATCGCCGTCTAAAGCCAAGACGATCAATAAGTATCTGGGCCCGGGCTACGAGGTTCTTGCCTCGTTTGGACACGTGCGGGACCTGCCGGCCAAGGACGGCTCGGTCGATCCCGAACAAAATTTCCAGATGCTCTGGGAGGTCGACGCCAAGTCGAACCAGCGCCTGAATGATATTGCCCATGCCCTGAAGGGCGCAGACAAGCTGATCCTCGCCACCGACCCGGATCGTGAAGGCGAAGCCATTTCCTGGCATGTGCTGGAAGTACTCAAACAGAAGAAGGCGCTGACCAAGCAGACGGTCGAACGCGTCGTCTTCAATGCCATTACCAAACAGGCGGTCACCGAAGCGATCAAGAACCCCCGCGCCATCGACGGTGCGTTGGTCGACGCCTACCTCGCTCGCCGTGCGCTCGACTACCTCGTCGGGTTCACGCTCTCGCCCGTTCTGTGGCGCAAGCTGCCGGGCGCCCGCTCGGCAGGCCGCGTACAGTCGGTGGCATTGCGCCTCGTTTGCGACCGCGAGCTTGAGATCGAGAAATTCGTCGCCAGGGAATATTGGTCGATCACGGCCACACTTGCCACGCCGCGCAACGAGACGTTTGAAGCGCGCCTTGTCGGCGCAGACGGCCAGAAGATCCAGCGGCTCGATATCGGTTCGGGCGCGGAAGCGGAAGCTTTCACGCGCGACCTCGAAAACGCTGCGTTCTCGGTCACGTCCGTTGAGGCAAAGCCGGCACGCCGCAACCCGCCGCCGCCGTTCACCACCTCGACAATGCAGCAAGAAGCGAGCCGCAAACTCGGCTTTGCGCCGGCGATCGCCATGCGTCTCGCGCAAAGGCTTTACGAAGGTGTCGAGATTGACGGCGAGACCACTGGTCTCATCACCTACATGCGTACTGACGGCATCGATATGGCGCCGGAAGCGATCAGCGATATCCGCGCGATGATCGGAAAAAATTACGGCAAGGATTATGTCCCTGGCTCGGCGCGTACTTACCAGAACAAATCGAAGAACGCGCAGGAAGCGCACGAAGCGGTGCGCCCGACCAGCGCGAGCCGGACGCCTGCCGAAGTCGCCAAATACGTCGATCGCGACCAGGCGCGTCTTTATGAGCTGATCTGGAATCGCGCGATCGCGAGTCAGATGGAATCCGCGGAGCTCGAGCGCACCACAGTCGACATTCTCGCCAAGGCAGGCAGCCGTCACATCGAACTGCGCGCCAGCGGGCAAGTGGTGAAATTCGACGGATTTCTCACGCTCTATCAGGAAGGCCAGGACGAGGCCGGCGAGGACGACGAGTCACGCCGCCTGCCCGCAATCTCGCAGGGCGAAACGCTCGCCAAGCAAGCGATCAATTCGTCGCAGCATTTTACCGAGCCGCCACCGCGCTTTTCGGAAGCAGCGCTGGTCAAGCGGATGGAAGAGCTCGGCATCGGCCGACCGTCCACTTACGCCTCGATCCTGCAGGTGCTGCAGGACCGCGGCTATGTCCGCATCGACAAGAAGCGGCTGATGCCTGAAGACAAAGGTCGGGTCGTCGTCGGGTTCCTCGAAAGTTTCTTCACGCGTTACGTCGAATACGATTTCACCGCCAACCTCGAAGAACAACTCGATCGTATCTCCAACAACGAGATTGACTGGCGCAAAGTCCTGAAAGATTTTTGGACGGACTTCATCGGCTCGGTCAATGACATCAAGGAACTGCGCATCACGCAGGTGCTCGACGCGCTGAACGAGCTTCTCGGTCCCCACATTTTCCCGGCTCGGGCCGATGGCGGCGATACACGCCAATGCCCGACCTGCGGCACCGGCAAACTTTCGCTCAAGGTCGGACGCTTCGGTGCTTTCATCGGCTGTTCCAATTATCCGGAATGCCGTTTCACCCGGCAAATGTCGCCGGGCGCGGAAGGTTCACTCAACGGCACCAAAGTACTGGGCGAGGATCCGAAAACCGGTCTCGAAGTTTCGGTGCGCTCCGGCCGCTTCGGCACCTATTTGCAGCTTGGCGAACAATCCAAGGAAAAAGACGCAGAGAAGCCCAAGCGCGCCAGCCTGCCGAAAGGCCTGTCACCTGACGATGTCGATCTCGAACGCGCCCTGGCACTCCTCGCCTTGCCGCGCGAAATAGGAATGCATCCGGAAGATGGTGAGCCGATCATCGCCGGTGTCGGCCGTTTCGGGCCGTACGTGAAGCACGGGAAAATCTACGCCAATCTCGAAACCGGCGACGATGTTCTCGGCGTCGGTCTCAACCGCGCCGTGACCTTGATCGCGGAGAAGAAGGCCAATCCGGGCCGCGGTCGCCGCTTCGGCGCCGATCCCGGCAAGGTACTGGGCGATCATCCCGATAAAGGCGGGCCGATCGTGGTCAAGAACGGTCGCTACGGCCCTTACGCCAGCCACAACGGCGTGAACGCCACTTTGCCGGCCGACAAGACGCCCGACACCATCACGCTCGACGAGGCCATTGTGCTGCTTGATGCCCGCGCCGCACATACCGGCGGGTCGACGAAGCGGCGGGCAGCCGGACGCAAGCAGCCCGGCGGCAAGGCCGCGGCCAAGAAAGCCGCCCCCGCGCCGAAGAAACCGGCAGCGACGACCGCCAAGAAAAAGATCGCGCACAAGATCAAGGCCGCCGAATAACTGGCGGACCTGCGCGGTCATCGCTACATTTCAATTCAGTGACGACGCGCCCTTGCGGCGCAGGAAAACCATTTGAACAAACGTTCCAACAAGATATCTACCCTGCCCTCGAAGGCAGAACTTCTCGAATTTATTGGCAAGCGGCCCGGCGAAGTCGGCACCCGCGAAATCGCCCGCGCTTTCGGCCTCAAAAATGCCATGCGCGCCGAACTTAAACGCATGTTGCGCGAGTTGGCCAAAGACGGTCAGGTCGAAAACCGACGCAAGAAACTGCATCAACCCGGCACGCTTTCCACCACCGTGCTTGCCGACGTGATTGCGCGTGACAGCGACGGCGATCTGATTGCAAACCCCGATGAATGGGATGAAGAGGCGCACGGTCTCGCGCCAAAAATCCGTATTCATGTCCCACGCAAGACGCGGCCTGGTGAAGCCGCCGGCATCGGCGACCGTGTGCTGCTGCGGATTGAGGAAACCGAAGAAGACGATGGCATCCGCCATCGCGGCCGCGTCATCAAAATTCTCGATCACGCCAAGCAGCGCGTCCTCGGCATCTTTCACGAACTTCCCGGCGGCGGCGGCCGGCTGGAACCCGTCGACAAGAAGATGCTCGGCCGCGTCCTGACCATTCCAGCCGGTGCAACTGCCAGTGCGCAAGAAGGCGACCTCGTTGCAGTCGAAGTCGGCCGCGCCAACCGGTTCGGCCCACCGAACGGACGCGTGAAGGAAAAGCTCGGTTCGCTCAAAAGCGAACGCGCGGTGAGCATTATCGCGATCCACGCCCACACCATCCCTTATGTTTTCTCCCGCGACACACTGACAGAAGCAGAGGCGGCAAAACCTGCAACACTTGCCGATCGCGAAGACTGGCGCGATGTGCCGCTCGTCACCATCGATCCGCCTGACGCCAAGGACCATGATGACGCCGTGCATGCTATTGCCGACACGGCGGCGAACAACCGCGGCGGATTCATCCTCAGTGTCGCCATCGCCGACGTCGCCCATTACGTGACGCCTGGCTCCGCACTTGATCGTGAAGCATTGCTGCGCGGCAATTCGGTCTATTTTCCCGACCGCGTCGTGCCGATGCTGCCAGAGCGCATTTCGAACGACCTCTGCTCGTTGCGGCTACATGAAAACCGCCCTGCCCTCGCCGTCCGCATGGTGATCGACGCCGAGGGGCGCAAGCGCTCGCATACTTTCCACCGCGTGCTGATGCGGTCGGCCGCGAAACTGTCTTACGCGCAGGCCCAGGCAGCCGCCGATGGCCGCACCGATGACGTTACCGGGCCGCTGGCCACACCGGTGCTCGAACCGCTTTACGCCGCCTATGCCGCGCTCAAGCGCGCACGCGCCGAGCGCCAGCCCCTCGATCTCGATCTGCCGGAGCGCAAGATTTTGCTCAAAAGCGACGGCACCGTCGACCGTGTCATCACACCCGAGCGCCTTGAAGCGAACAAGCTGATCGAGGAATTCATGATCCTCGCCAACGTCGCGGCGGCCGAAACGCTGGAGCGGGCTCACATTCCACTGATCTTTCGCGTGCACGATGAGCCGTCGGCGGAGAAGCTTCATGCCTTGCGCGAATTTCTCACCACGCTCGACATGCCGTTCCCGAAAGTCGGCGCTCTGCGGCCGGAATCATTCAACCGCATTCTCGCGCGCGTAAAAGGCCGCGACGCCGAGCCGCTCGTGAACGAAGTGGTGCTGCGGTCGCAGGCGCAGGCTGAATATTCGGCCGACAATTACGGACACTTCGGTTTGAACCTGCGCCGCTACGCGCATTTCACCTCGCCGATCCGGCGCTACGCGGACCTGATCGTACACCGCGGTCTCGTGCGCGCGCTCAAGCTCGGAGCCGACGGATTGCCCGACTCCGCGGATCACAAGCAGCTCGTGGAAATTTCGGCGCAGATTTCCGCGACCGAGCGGCGCGCCATGAAAGCCGAGCGCGAGACCAACGACCGGCTGATCGCGCATTTCCTCTCCGACCGCGTCGGCGCCACGTTTGAAGGCCGCATCTCGGGCGTCACTCGCGCCGGCCTTTTCGTCAAACTCAACGAGACGGGCGCAGACGGTTTCGTCCCGGCGCGCACGATCGGCGACGACTATTTCGTTTTCGATGAGAAGGCCCACGCCATGACCGGACGCCGTACCGGCGAAACCCACCGGCTGGGCGACACCGTCACCGTGAAACTCGTGGAGGCAGCGCCGGTCGCGGGCGCATTGCGGTTTGAGATTTTGTCGGAAGGCCGTTATGACGGCACCCCGCGCCGCCACCATCCGGTACCCCGGCGCCACGAACGCACTCCCAACCGCCATCCCAAGTCCCCCAAGCGACACCGACGGAAAGCGCGATGACCGATCTCGGAAAGCTCATGGTCGAGCGTATGACCGCGACGGAACGCGACCGGTCATTCCCCGACAGCGAGCCGCGCGATGCCGCAACGCTGATCCTGATCGATCGCACGGGCCATGAACCGAAAGTCCTGCTTGGCCGCCGCCACCGCGATCATAAGTTCATGCCCGACAAATTCGTCTTCCCGGGCGGACGAATTGAGGCACTCGACCGGACCATGTCCGCGGCAAACGAACTCCATCCCGACGCCGAGGCAAAACTGCTGGTGCGCGTGAGGGAGCCAAGCAAGGCGTTAGCGCGCGCCTTCGCACTCGCCGCCCTCCGCGAAACCTGCGAGGAGACCGGACTACTGCTCGGCCTCAAACGCAACGATGCGCCGGCAGTGCCGGGCGATCTCTGGCGGCCCTTCGCCGATGCGCGCGTGCATCCCAATCTTACTCAGGTCCATTTCGTCGCCCGCGCGATCACGCCCCCGCGCCGGCCAAAACGGTTCGATTCCCGGTTTTTCACCGCGGATGCATCCTCCGTCGCTCACAAGATTGAGGGCGTGGTCAGCCCCACGTCGGAATTGGTCGAACTCGTGTGGGTGCCGGTATCGGAAGCGACCAAACTCGACATGCCGACAATCACAGGCGTCGTCCTGGAGGAGCTTGCAGCACGCGTCACCGCCGGCATGGAACACCGCCTGCCGGTGCCAATGTATTTCATGGCCGATGACGTGTTCCATCGGGAACTGCTGTAAGCGCTCTCAAAACAGCAGCGGTCGCATGAATGTCGAATGAGGACCGCACCAGAATAATTTACAGCAGGACGCCGGAATCGGCCGCCATGTTGGCAAACGTCAAACGAGCGATGGCGATCACCGCCGCCCTTAACCGTTTGACTTTCAACGATCCGGACGAAATTCGGGCCTTGTTCAGCGAACTCATCGGCAAAAAGGTAGACGAGAGCTTTTTACTGATCCCGCCATTCTATACCGCTGGCGGGGATGAAATCCGCGTCGGGCATAATGTCTTCATAAATCAGAACTGCACTTTCTATGACTTGGGCGGGCTCGACATTGCGGACGATGTGATGATCGGGCCGAACGTGAACATCATCACGACGGGCCATCCCCTTGAACCTTCGCAACGCCGTGCCGCCACAATCGGAAAGCCCGTCGTGATTGAGAGGAACGTCTGGATCGCAGCGGGCGCAACAATTGTCGGCGGGGTGACGGTAGGCGAAAACTCGGTTGTGGCTGCGGGATCAGTAGTCACCAAGGACGTTCCCCCGAATACCCTTGTCGGAGGAAACCCAGCGCGGGCCATTCGTTCGATTGGTGACGACTAAAGGAACATCCGCCAGGGG
>JBARCH010000053.1:0-5749 GCA_049793875.1 Pseudolabrys sp.
CCTGCACGACCAGACGATTGGCCTCTTCGCTGCCGACCGTCATGCGCAACGCATTCGGCAGCTTGTAAGCGGTCACCTGCCGCAGGATCAATCCGCGCCTGGTGAGGAAGGCGTCCGCATCTTTCGCGGTGCGGCTCTTTGTCTCCGGAAAATGGATCAGCACGAAATTCGCCGCGCTTGGCGTTACGGTGAGGCCGAGCTTGCCGATCTCTTCCGTCAGCCAGGCCAGCCAGCGCGTGTTGTGCTCGCGCGCGCGCTCGACATGCGCGGTGTCCTTCATGGCCGCGACGCCGGCGGCGATCGCCGGCGCATTGACGTTGAACGGTCCACGGATGCGGTTGATCGCGTCGACGACGTGCGCGGGACCGTACATCCAGCCGAGCCGAAGTGCCGCGAGGCCATAGATTTTCGAAAAGGTGCGCGTCATCACCGTGTTGTCGGTCGTCGCGACCAGTTCGATGCCGGCCTCGTAATCGTTGCGGCGGACATATTCCGCATAGGCGGCGTCAAGCACGAGCAGCACATGCGCCGGCAACGAGTGTTGCAGCCGCTTGACCTCGTCGAACGGAATATACGTTCCGGTCGGATTATTCGGGTTGGCGAGGAAGACAACCTTTGTCTTGCTCGTCACCGCTTTTAGGATGTTATCCACGTCGGCGGTGAAATTCTTCTCGGGCGCAACGATCGGTTTCGCGCCGGTGCCGAGCGTCGCGATCGGGTAAACCAGGAAACCGTGCGTGGTGTGGATCGCTTCGTCGCCGTCGGCGAGGTAAGCGCGCGCTATCAGGTTCAGCAGATCGTCGGAGCCCGCGCCGCAAACGATGCGTGCCGGATCGAGGCCGAAAATGCCGCCGATCGCCTCGCGCAAATCCGACGCCGATCCATCCGGATACTCGTGCAACTGAGCGCTCACCGCGCGATAGGCCGCGATGGCATTCTCGCTCGGTCCCAACGGCGTTTCGTTGGAGGAAAGCTTGAACACCCTGGCGATGCCGGGCGCCGCGCTCTTGCCGGGCACGTAGGCCTCGATCGCGAGCACACCGGGGCGCGTTTGCGGCCGTTCCGTCGTCATTCGATCCTCAAAACTTTTCGCACCCCGAAGCAGCCGGGGCATTCAGTCATCACGCTTGGGCTGTCTTAAGCGCGCTTCTCGGCGGCAATCGTATAGCGGGTCGCGTGGCTCCCGACGAGAGCCGAGGAGCGCAGGGTGGCGCCAGCCTTAACCAGGGCGTCGGCAATCGCATCCAGGCTGGTGCCTTGCGGCATCGTAACGAGCAGCGCGGCGCCATCGAAAGCGCGGTCCGGCACGGCAATGAATTCGGCCATGGTCGACAGCGTCTGCGCGGCCCTCGCGCCCCAGCCCGACACCCGGACGCTCCAGACCTCCGCTTCCGTCACCATGGCGTCGGCGGCGACTCGCGAAATGACGAAAACCGGCAATCCGGCCGGATGGTCGGCGCGATCCACGAAAGGCAGACGCGCGATGATCTTCGGCGCGCTGTCGAATTCGAGCGCGCTCCACCAGGCGCCCGCGCCGGCAACCGCCACCGCCGGCACGAGACCGAGATCGCCGCGCGAGTCCGAGACTGCTGCGACGACACCGGCCGCGCCCATGTGCGGAACGAACGGCACGGTGAAACCGAAATGGAAGCGCGCGGAGTCGCGCATCAAGGCGTCGCCGGCCGAAAGATCGGCGTGCACCGAGAACGGCGATTGCACGAAGGTGAAAGTCGAGATGATGACGCGCCAGATGCCCTCGGCGGTGTCGAGCGGCAGCGCGCCTTTGTGGCGCTTCACCAGCCGGCGCATCATGTCGGCCTCGCGCGCCGGGCGGAAAGCCGAGCCGGTTTCCTGGCTGCGCTTGACGGAGATCAGGCGGTCGATGATCTCGCTGCGCTCCATCAGAAGGTTGTGCATCGCCTCATCGATACGGTCGATCTCCTTGCGCAGATCGTCCAGCGAGGGTGCGTCGGTTGGCTTCGGCATGGCTCCATTGTTAGGTGGGCCGGGCCCTGAAATCAAAGAAAACGTTGACAGTAAACCGCCGCGTACCTAAACGGCCTCGACCCAAGATGCGCCCGAAGTGGCGGGTTGCGGGACCTGCGGATGCGCCAGGAGCGCAGGCGACATGGTCGAGGCCAATCTAACCGGTCGAGAGGAAACGGTCGCAGCGACGCGCGAGGCCGACCATCCGCGCGACTCGCTCATTGCCCGTTTCGGCGCCGACAAGCCGCTCAAGCTCGACGCCGGCGTGTCGCTCTCGCCATTCCAGATCGCCTATAAAACTTACGGCACGCTCAACGCCGAGCGTTCGAATGCCGTGTTGGTGTGCCATGCGCTGACCGGCGACCAGCACGTCGCCAGCGTGCACCCGGTCACCGGCAAGCCCGGTTGGTGGGAAACGCTGGTCGGCCCCGGCCGGCCGATCGACACCGAACGCTATTTCGTTATCAGCACGAACGTTATCGGGTCGTGCATGGGCACGTCCGGGCCATCGTCCACCAATCCGAAAACCGGCAAACCCTGGGGCCTGGATTTTCCGGTCATCACCATTCGCGACATGGTGCGTACGCAGGCGATGCTGCTCGACCATCTCGGCATCGAATCCCTGTTCGCCGTCGTCGGCGGTTCGATGGGCGGCATGCAGGTATTGCAGTGGGCGGCAAGCTATCCGGAGCGTGTTTTTGCCGCGCTGCCGATCGCCTGTGCGACACGCCATTCGGCGCAGAACATCGCTTTCCATGAGGTCGGCCGTCAGGCGGTGATGGCCGATCCGGAATGGCGGCAGGGCCGCTATCTGCTGGAAGGCACCAACCCGCGCCGCGGCCTCGCCGTCGCGCGCATGGGCGCGCACATCACGTACCTTTCGGACGCGGCGCTGCACCGCAAATTTGGGCGCAAGTTTCAGGATCGCGAAAATCCGACGTTCTCATTCGATGCGGATTTCGAAGTGGAATCCTATTTGCGCCATCAGGGCATCTCGTTCGTCGAGCGCTTCGACGCCAACTCCTATCTCTATCTCACGCGTGCGATGGACTATTTCGATCTTGCCGCCGATTACGACGGCGTGCTGGCCAAAGGCTTCAAGGGCACGCCGACGCGTTTCTGCGTGGTTTCGTTCACGTCGGACTGGCTGTTCCCGACGTCGGATTCGCGCGCCATCGTCCATGCGCTCAACGCCGCCAGCGCGCGCGTTTCCTTCGCGGAGATCGTCACCGACAAAGGTCACGATGCCTTCCTGCTCGATGAGCCGGAGATGTTCGCGATCGTTCGCGGCTTCCTCGACGGCGCCGGCGCGGTCCGCGGCCTCAAGGCAAAGGGTTGACCGGATGAGCACCCTCGCGCGTGGAAGCAATAATGGAGCGTCGGCGGCGCCGATACCCGCGCCGGGCAGCGCCCGCGTCGACCTGCTGCTGGTGGCCGAGATGGTGACCCGCGGGGCGAAGGTGCTCGATGTGGGCTGCGGCGACGGTGAACTGCTCAAGCTGCTGACCGAAACGCGCGCCGTCGATGGCCGCGGCATCGAACTGTCGCGCGAGGGCGTCAATCAATGCGTGGCCAAAGGCCTCGCGGTGATCCAGGGCGACGCCGATACCGACCTCGCCGACTATCCCGACGATGCCTTCGACTACGTGATCCTGTCGCAGACCCTGCAGGCCACCCGCAATCCACGGATCGTGCTCGAGCACATGCTGCGGATCGGCCGGCACGCGGTGGTGTCTTTCCCGAATTTCGGGCATTGGCAGGTCCGCTTGCAGCTCCTGTTTGCCGGCCACATGCCGCAAACGGATATTCTGCCGTATAGCTGGTACGACACCCCGAATATCCATCACTGCACCATCAAGGACTTCCTCAAATTGTGCGCGGAGACGGGCGTGCGCATGCAAAGGGCGGTTGCCCTCAACGCCTGGGGCAGCCCATTGCGGCTCAACGCGCCTTGGTGGTTCTGGAACCTGTTCGGCGAGCAGGCGGTGTTTCTGCTCAGCCGCAAAGACTGACCTCCCTGACCTCAAAATAATTGCTGCACTGCAGCTTATCTTGGCCGCGGCGCCTTAATTCTTGCGGAAAGGCCTGATTCTCGCGGCTTTTCTGTATAGTTAAATATTAAAATGAATCTCCAAAACATAGCCTCGTATAATTTCTTTGCCTCACAGATTAATGTACTTGAGCCCATGTTCAGCTTCAGAAATGGTCTGGGCGTCGATCACGAAATTGCCACGCTTGGTAGGCCTCTAGGCTGGACATCGAGGGCTGATTCTGTCAGTTCCCGGTCTATTGCTGTAGCTACGAGAGGACTTCACTTATGTATCTTAAACAAAAGCCTGCGACGCTCATGCTGAGCACGGCGATTATTCTCGCCGTAAGCAGTGCGGCATTTGCCAAGCCGGCGCATCATCACCGCCACCATTCTGCCCAGCGCGCTGCGCTGCAAAGCAATGCGGTCGCGACCATCCATGACGATCGCTTTCCCTTTCTCGATCAGCCGCGGGCTGCCGTTGCAACGCCGCGGGGCCGGAAGGCTCGCCAGCGCGCGGCAACTGCGGGCGCTGCTTCTGCAAATGCAACTTCTGCAGGCTCTGCGTCCTTTGCGGCGCTCGGTTCCGATCCGTTGATCACGGAGGCGCGCCGTTATCTCGGAACCAATCCGACCGGCCGCGGCAGCCTGTGGTGCGGGGCGTTCATGGACATGGTGCTGCGTCGCACCGGTCATCCCGGCGGCGGCAATCTCGCGAAGGCTTACGCGCGCTACGGCCATCGGGTTTCGGGGCCGCAGGTCGGCGCCATCGCCGTGATGGGACGTCAGGGCGGCGGGCACGTCGGCATCGTTACCGGCCTGGATCCGCACGGAAATCCGATCATCATTTCGGGCAACCACAATCACGAAGTCGCCGAGTCGGTTTATCCGCGCGGGCGAATTTTTGCCTACGTCATGCCCTGACCGATCCGCAAAAATCTCGAATACAAAAACCGCGCTCTTGGCCTTGCAAAAGCCGGCGCGGTTTTTCCTTGCCGAATGGCGTCGGGATTTAGCGGTTAAGGTTACGGCGCGGGCAGCGAAATCCCGTGGCTGTTTCGAGAACGCCGCGCGGAAGAAATCGCAAATTTGAGAGATTTTGCATTTCCCGGATTTTTCCGGCGTAAACCATTTCATCCTTAATTCATTCCGGCAAAAGCGCGGAAAATTGATGTGTTAGTTGGGGAGTCGCGCCGGCTCGAATCCGGTGCGCGTCAGAAGAACACTGGGATTACGGGGACCCCGCCCATGCCGCTCAATGCCCGCATTGTTTTCGCGCTCGGCTGTGTCAGCCTGATCGCGATTGCCGCTCCCGCCTTCGCCAATCCGCAGCAACGCGACACTGCGCCCGATCATCGCAAGCTGGCTGCAAAGCCTGCGCATCCGATCAAGCCCACGCAGGCGGCAAGGGTTGCGCGCAACGCAAAGCCCACGCATCCCGTTCGATCCGTCAAGCGCGGCGCGCAACATGCCGCTGCCACGCGCGACGAAGACCGTCTGGTTTCGCAGCCGGTGCAAATCTCTGCGTCGGCGCGCAAGCCGATGTTCGGCTGGCCGCGACTGGTGGTTGAGGCCCGCAAATACCTCGGCACCAACCCGACCGGCGCCAAGCGGCTGTGGTGCGCGCGCTTCATGAACTTTGTTCTCGCCAAGGTCGGCTATGCCGGCACCGGCTCCGACGCCGCCAAGTCGTTTGCGGCTTATGGCCATCGCATCTCAGGTCCGGAAATCGGT
>JBARCH010000054.1:0-20947 GCA_049793875.1 Pseudolabrys sp.
CTCGCCACGCAGACGCTGATCCAGAAAAAATCGAAAAACATGCGCGCGGTCGTCGACGGCAAATTGCCGCCCAACGTCACCGCAAAGGACATCATCCTCGCCATCATCGGCGAGATCGGCACCGCCGGCGGCACGGGCTATGCGCTCGAATATGCCGGCGATGCGATCAGCGCCATCTCGATGGAAGGCCGCATGACCATCTGCAACATGTCGGTGGAAGGCGGTGCCAAGGCCGGCTTCATCGCACCCGACGACATGGCGTTCAATTACCTCAAGGGCAAGCCGAAAGCGCCCAAGGGCAAGGCCTGGGACGATGCGATGCGGTATTGGGAAATGCTGCGTTCCGACGATGCCGCGCATTTCGACCGTGAGATCAGGCTCGACGCGGCGAAGCTTCCGCCGATCGTCAGCTGGGGTACCAGCCCCGAGCAAGTTGTATCCGTCACCGGCCGTGTACCCGTGCTGTCCGAAATCGCCGATGAGCACAAGCGCGTCGCGGCCGAGCGTTCGCTCGGCTACATGGGTCTGAGCGGCGGCGAGAAGATCACGGATATCAAGCTCGATCGTGTATTCATCGGTTCCTGCACCAACGGGCGCATCGAAGATCTGCGCGAGGTCGCGCGTGTCGCCAAAGACAAAAAGGTCAACGGCAACGTCTACGCGATGATCGTTCCCGGCTCCGGCTTGGTGAAAGAGCAGGCGGAAGCCGAAGGACTCGACAAGATAGTCAAGGCCGCTGGATTCGACTGGCGCGAGCCGGGCTGCTCGATGTGTCTCGCCATGAACCCAGACAAGCTTTCGCCGGGCGAGCGTTGCGCCTCGACCTCGAACCGCAACTTCGAAGGCCGGCAAGGCTACAAGGGCCGCACGCATCTGGTGTCACCGGCGATGGCGGCGGCGGCGGCAATCGCCGGACACTTCGTCGACGTGCGCGAGTGGAAATAGCGCGACGCGTGCAGCTAAAACGAAAGGCCCGCAGCGTTGCGGGCCTTTTTTATTTTCAGCTGCGAATGTTTGCGGGCTAGTCCCACCAGCAGTGCATGCGCGGCACGATCACCGTGCCGCTGACGCGATATTCCCTTTCCAGCCACGACCGGCATTGCCGCTTGGAATTCGGGCCCGGCTCATTGCGGCCCGGATAAATGGTGATGCGCGTGCGCCGGCGGGGCGCAGACGGCGCCCGGTCCGTTGCCGCACTATTGGAAGCAGCCGAAGCGCGGTCGGTTGAAGACTGGCCCAAAGCCGGCACAGCGGCAATCACGCCAGCCAGCAGCAGCGCAGCAAAAATGGTTTGTCGATACATCCCCGGTCCCCGATGGCGCGGCCATCATCGCGTATTGCCGTTACCGGTTCAAACTCCGGATGGTCGCGCCAGTTTCAGTGGCGGCCGCTACTGCGGAAAAAAGCGAAGGGATCGTTGCTGTGATGGTAAACGGCAGTCGAGCGGTGCTGGGCGGCAAGCTCGTGGCTGCTGAAGCTGCGGGAGGCGTACATCCTGCCGTTATAGGAATGGGCGCTATAGGAACGGGAACTGTAGGAAACCCGCGACGGATGCTGGTCGTTGCAGCCGAAAAACTCCGCCGAAGCCGGCTGTGCCAGCACCATCAGCAGGCCCAGACCGAGACCCGCCGCGACGAAAAACGCCCTGTTACCAAGCATCTAGAACCCCGTTAACCATACTTCCGTTGGAATTTCGCGCATTGGCAGCCTGGCGTCAACGGTTGGCTGCCCCTCCGTTAGCCCTAGAATGACGCCATGAACCCTCCCATCGACCTCTCGCAGGGCTGGCAGCACGCCATGGCGCCCTCTCTGGCCGAATTCGAGGCTATGGCCTCGCAGGCCTACAGACGCCTGCCGGAGCACTTTCGGTCGTTGTGTGCGGACCTGATCATTCGCGTGGAGGATTTTGCGACCGAGGACGTGATCGACTCGATGCGGCTTGAAAGCGAATTCGACCTGCTCGGCCTTTTCCAAGGTGTCGGGTTGCCCTTCCAGTCGGAAACCGCGCCGATGCAGATGCCCAACATGGTCTGGCTCTATCGCCGGCCGATCCTCGATTATTGGGCCGAGCATGAGGAAAGTCTTGGCGATGTCATCACACACGTACTGGTGCACGAGATCGGCCACCACTTCGGCCTGTCCGACGACGACATGGAAACGATCGAGGCAAGCGCGGAATAGCGTGTCTGGCGGACATATCTCGATGCGCGATACGATCTATTCAAAACATCGATTTGCGGGCGGCCGCGGGCGGCGCCAGCATGAGCCCGGAGCATTGGGAGATTCGCGATGATCGTCACTGTTTTTCGGTCCCGCCTCATGCCGGACGTGCGTGAGGAATATCTCGCTTTGGCCGAGCGCATGAATGAACTGGCCAAAGAGATGCCGGGCTACATCTCGCACAAGGGCTTTTTTGCCGACGACGGCGAGCGGGTCACGATCGTGGAATTCGAATCGGAAGACGGGATGCGTGCCTGGCGCATGCATCCCGAACATCGCGAGGCCCAGCGCAGAGCGCGCGAAAAGTTCTATGCCGAATACAGCGTGCAGGTCTGCGAAGTCTTGCGTGAGTCACGCTTCAGGCGCGAGGAACACGCAGCAAGCCGATGATCGCGCGGCAATGCTCCTCCTGCCCGCCGAAATCAGCCCTATTTCCGTCAGGATCGCCGGTAAATAGGCGGGCTTGACCGGCGCCGCCCAAGCCGCCATGAAATCAAGGAAATTGGCGCACAGGTTCAGCCAGAAGCAGAGAATACGTCGATGGATAAGTTCACTACCCTCGAAGGCGTCGCCGCGCCGCTAAGGATCATCAATGTCGACACCGACATGGTCATCCCCAAGCAGTACTTGAAGACGATCAAACGCACCGGCCTGGGCAAGGGCCTGTTCTCCGAGCAGCGCTACAAGGACGACGGCAGCGAGAACCCGGATTTCGTTCTCAACAAGCCGGCCTACCGCAAGTCCAAGATTCTGGTCGCCGGCGACAATTTCGGCTGCGGCTCGAGCCGTGAGCACGCCCCCTGGGCGCTCATGGATTTCGGCATCCGCTGCGTTATTTCGACCTCCTTTGGCGACATCTTCTACAACAACTGCTTCAAGAACGGCGTGCTGCCTATCCGCGTATCGCCGGAGGATCTCGAAAAGCTGTTCGACGACGCCGATCGCGGCGCCAACGCCACGCTCACCGTCGACCTGGAGAAGCAGGAAATTCGTGGACCCGATGGCGGCGTGGTGAAGTTCGAGATCGACGCTTTCCGCAAGCACTGTCTGCTCAACGGCCTCGACGATATCGGCCTCACACAGCAGAAGAAAAGCAAGATCGACAGCTACGAGACGAAATTGAAAGCCGAGCGTCCGTGGGCGTGAAGGCGCGCGCCGCGGCGGCCGGTTTTCTCATTGCCGCTGCATCGATCTCACCTGCCGCCGCCCAGCGCACCAGCCAACGCGCGCTCAGTGACTGCGCTCGCTTCGCGGCAGTCCATTTCAAGCGCGGCGATCCGTCATTCCGACGCTTCGTCATCGACCGCGCCAGCGTCAGTGACGACCGCTATGCCGCGATGGCGGGAAATCAGTTCATCGAGACGGTTTATTCGGGGAGCGCTACCTACGAGACCGGCGGTGGAACGCGCAAGGTGATGTTCATTTGCCTTTATGGCGGCCTCGAAAAGGGCGCGCTGTTCGTTTACACGCTGCCGCACTAGTTTTTTGAGCATTGCGCTTACCGAAAGCCGGTTCCCGTTTTTCGGACCCCCCCGCTAGCGCGCAGCAATCGCATCCGCGATCATCACGGTGCGCCGCGCCATCTCGGCATGCATGCGTTCGACCATGCGTCCGTCGATCGACACCACGCCTTTGCTCTTGTTTTCCGGCAACTCGAACGCCGCGATCATCTTGCGCGCCTGCGCAACCTCTTGCGGCGACGGCGAGAATGCCTTGTTGCAGGATTCGATCTGGTTCGGATGCACCAGCGTCTTCCCGTCGAAGCCAAGATCAACCGCCTGCGCGCACTCAGCCGCAAACCCTTCCGCATTGCCGATATCGTTGTAAACGCCGTCCAGGATGACCACGCCATGGACGCGAGCAGCCGCGATACACGTTGTCAGCCAAGGCACCATCGGCGCGCGGCCAGGCACAATGCGCGCTCGCGTATCCTTGGCGAGATCGTTAGTGCCAATGACCAGGCCCGCGAGTCGAGATTCCGAGTCCCGCGCTGCGGCGGCGATCGAGAAAATGTTGAATATCGCAAGTGGCGTTTCGATCATCGCCCAGATTCTGATCTTTTGATCGCTGTGCATGTCGAGCAGGCGGCGGCCAAGCATTTCCAGGGTTTGCGGGCTCGATATTTTAGGCACCAGAATGGCGTCAGGACCGGCCTGCGCGGCGGCGGAAAGATCATCCGCATGCCACGGCGTGTCGATACCGTTGACGCGGATGAACACCTCGCGCGGGCCGAAGCCTCCGGCCTTCACCGCCTCGGTAACCTGCTTGCGCGCAGTTTCCTTGGCATCGGGCGCGACCGCATCTTCCAGATCGAGGATGACACCATCGGCCGGCAATGTGCGTGCCTTCTCGATCGCGCGGGCGTTGGAACCCGGCATATAAAGCACGCTACGGCGTGGACGAACGGTCATGGAAAGCCCCCTTGGCGCGGCCATAAGTTACCGGCTGCATCGCCACGGTGCCAGCGGTTTGCAGTTTTCCATTTTGTTGAACAGGCGCCGCGATTTCGACTTGTCGATCACGTCCCGGACGTGTTTGGTAGCGACAAATCCGCAGAAAACGCCGCGCAGAGATCCAATGCCGTTTCCCACGCGTCTCCTTGAAGGATACCGCGCCTTTCTGAATGGCAGCCTGCGCACCGAGCAGGATCGCTATCGCGAGTTGGCCAGCGGCCAATCGCCCGAGGTCATGATGATCGGCTGCTGCGACTCGCGCTGCGCGCCGGAAGCCATCTTCAACGCGCGGCCAGGTGAGTTGTTTGTCGTGCGCAACATCGCCAATCTGGTGCCGCCGTATGCTCCCGATGCACACGCACACGGCGTGTCGTCGGCGCTGGAGTTCGGCGTCGTCGCCCTGAAGGTGAAGCATATCGTCGTGCTCGGGCATGCCCAATGCGGCGGCGTGAAAGCTTTCGCCGAGGACGCCGAACCGCTGACGCCCGGCGACTTCATCGGCAAATGGATGTCGCTGATGGCACCGGCGGCGGAAAAGGTTGGACCGCGCGGCAGCCGTCCGCTGAGCGACTACATGACGGCGCTTGAGCAGGCGAACGTCGAACTAAGTTTGGAAAATCTGTTGACCTTCCCGCGCTTACGCACGCTGGTCGAAAGCGGCGAAATCACGCTGCACGGCGCTTATTTCGGCGTCGCAACCGGCAAGCTGTCGATCCGCGATAATGCCACGGGGAAGTTCGAGCAGGTGGCGGCGGAGGAATATGGCCGGCTGTTCGCACCGCCGCGGTTTTAAGAGCCTGGTGAGGAGCGCCGCCTAGCGACGCGTCTCCAACCATAAGGCCGTCCCATCCGAGACGGGCGCTTCGCGCCCCTCCTCAGATGGGGACGGCTTACGCCGCTTTCTTCTTCGCCTGGATCAGTTTGCGGTTGATCAGCGTTTCGGCAATCTGCACGGCGTTGAGCGCTGCACCTTTACGCAGATTGTCGGAGACAACCCACATCTGCAGGCCATTATCGACGGTCGGGTCGGTGCGGATGCGGCTGATGTAGGTCGCGTCCTCGCCTACGCATTCATAGGGCGTGACGTAGCCGCCATCCTCGTGCTTGTCGATTACCAGACAACCCGGTGCACTGCGCAGGATTTCGCGCGCTTCCTCAACGCTGATCGGATTTTCGAATTCGACATTCACCGCTTCCGAATGGCCGACGAATACAGGCACGCGCACGCAGGTGGCGGTCAGCTTGATTTTGGGATCAAGAATCTTCTTGGTCTCCATCATCATCTTCCACTCTTCCTTCGTGTAGCCGTCTTCCATGAACACATCGATGTGCGGGATGACGTTGAAGGCGATGCGCTTGGGAAATTTTTTCGTCTGCATTTCGTCGAGCGTGAACACCGACTTGGTCTGCGAGAACAGCTCGTCCATCGCCTCCTTGCCGGCGCCGGAAACGGATTGATAGGTCGCGACCACCACGCGCTTGATGCGCGCCTTGTCGTGCAACGGCTTGAGTGCCACGACGAGCTGCGCGGTCGAGCAGTTCGGGTTCGCGATGATGTTCTTCTTGGTGAAGCCCGCTACGGCATCGGCATTCACTTCCGGCACGATCAGCGGCACGTCCGGGTCCATCCGCCAGGCCGACGAATTGTCGATCACCACCGCGCCCTGCGCGGCGATCTTCGGCGACCACTCCTTCGACACGGCACCGCCTGCCGACATCAGGCAGATGTCGACATCGGAAAAATCGTAATGGTCGAGCGCCTTCACCTTCAGGATCTTGTCGCCGAAGGAGCATTCCGTGCCCATGCTCCGGCGCGAGGCGAGCGCCACCACCTCATTGGCGGGAAATTCCCGCTCGGCCAGGACGGTCAGCATTTCACGTCCGACATTGCCGGTGGCGCCTACGATGGCGACCTTGTAACCCATTGTTAACTCTCCGAAATAATTTCCCCGGCTGGGCTTTAACCGGCCAACCGGATGGCAGCGCTTCTAAGCGAGAACAGGAGGGAAGACAACGCCGACCCACCGGGGGGAAGGCCGTGCATCCGATCCTGTATTCGTGGCGCGACACGCTGACGTCAACCATCGTGCGTCTACTCGCATATTTGGGTGGCGCCGCGGTGCTTTCAATCGTCGCGGCACATTTGATGCAGCCACGCCCCATGGTTGCCAGCATCATGCCCGAGCCCAGACCGGAATGGACCGAGGTCGAACGGCCGTTTCCCGCCTTCGCGGTCACAATTCCTGAAGCAGCCGGCGCGCCGCGGCGCTACGCCATCCGGCGCAATACCGACGGCGGCGGACGCAAAGACGTTTTGAGCCTCGGAGAGCCGAACGGAACGACGCCGTATCTGCTGGTCGAGATTTACCGTCCGGGCAGCGAGATCGGTCCGTTCGGCGACCCGGCAAAGACCATAGACATGCTGACGGCCGGCCTTGGGACGGCAAAAGGCATGCAGGGCGGTGGCGACGTGGGTACCAAGTTTGGGCCTTTCCCGGTCGTCAACTTCACCGTCGACAATGAAGGACCACGACGCTGTCTTGGCTTTGCGCACGCATTTTCTGATCCGCGATTGCAAGTCGCCGGCGTGTTCTGCCGTCCCGGCACCGAATCCATCGACACCTCTTCTCTCGCCTGTGCCCTCGATCGCCTCACATTGGTGGCCGCCGGCAGCGAGCCCAAAGTGCAGAAGCTCTTCGCTCAAGCCGAACTCCACCGGAGTTTCTGTGGGCAGCGCGATCCAATCATTGCGGCAACGCCGAAATACAAGTTGCTCTGGAAGGCGCTCGCCAATCGACCAGAGTCCCGACGCGCCGGCCGGTAAGTCCGCCGCCCCTGTCTTCAACTCAGCGACAGGGGACGGATTGACCCGCCCCGCGATCAGGCGGATCATATTCACATCTGACTAACTGAAGCGTCGGCGGATGGCCGGAACGTTTCAGGCGTACCTCTGAGGAGAGGACAAATGATCACACGACGTCACCTGTTGGGAACGGCGGGCGCCGGTGCGGCCCTTGCCGTTTCAGGACTAAGCCTTCCCGAATTTTCCGAAGCAGAAGCAGCCGGCGTTCAGTTGACGCCCGGCTTGCCCGCCGGCGTGCAATCCATCGCCGCAATGGAAGCGTTACCCGGCAAAAAGCCTCTTATCAGACTCGCCGATCGGCCGCCGAATTACGAAGCGCCGCTCGAATACTTGCGAACGCCGATCACGCCGAATGACGAATTTTTCGTACGCTATCACCTCTCGGATATTCCGGAGGTCGACGTCAAAACCTATCGGATCAACGTCGGCGGCGACGGTGCAAACGGTCAGGCCGAACTTACGTTCGACGACCTGAAGAAGATGCCGGCGTTCGAAGTCGTCGCGGTCAATCAATGCTCAGGCAATCGCCGCGGCCTGTCGAAGCCGCATGTACCCGGCGTCGAGTGGGGTTACGGCGCGATGGGTTGCGCGCGCTGGAAGGGTGCGCGGCTGAAAGATGTGCTCGACAAAGTCGGTCTGAAGAAAGAGACGATCGAGATCGAATTCGGTGGCGCCGATGGCCCGCCGATCAATACGACGCCCGACTTCGTCAAGAGTATTCCGGTCTGGAAAGCGATCGATGGGTCGACACTCATTGCCTATGAGATGAACGGCCAGCCGCTGCCGCATTTCAACGGCTTTCCGGCGCGCATCATCGTGCCCGGCTGGACCGGCACTTACTGGATGAAGCACGTCAACGCGATCACCGCGCTGACCAAACCGCTCGCCAGTTTCTGGATGAATCCGGCTTACCGCATTCCGGTTGGAAAATTTCCGGTGGTGGCGCGCTTTACGTCGCAGGAATACGCGCCGAACACGCCGATCACGGAGATGGTCGTCAATTCATTGATCACCAGTCATCGCGACGGCGACAAGGTGAAACGCGGCAGGCTTGCGGTCAGCGGTATTGCCTGGGACGGCGGCTACGGCATCCGCACGGTCGAGGCTTCGACCGACGGCGGCAAGACATGGAGCACTGCGAAGCTGGGAGAGGATCTCGGTCGTTTCGCGTTCCGGCCTTGGACGTTCGATCTGAACGCCAAGCGCGGCGGGAACACCGTCATGGTGAACGCGACCAACAAGATCGGCCAAAGTCAGGTCACCGAATTGATCTTCAACGGCGCCGGCTACCACAACAACGTGATGCAAAACATCACGCTCAACGCGGGCTGAGGGAGGGCATCATGCTGAAATTTGCTCTTGCGTTCGTTGCCGCGGTGATTGTGTTTCCTGCCGCCGCTGAGACGCCTATCCAGCTAAAAAAGGCCGACGGTCTCGACAAGGTGGAAGGCAACTGCGCGGCCTGCCACACTTTGGCGTACATACCGATGAACTCGCCTTATCTCGACGGCAAGGGATGGGACGCCGAGGTAACCAAAATGATCAAGGCTTACGGCGCGCCTATCGATGAAGCCGACGCCAAGGCGATCAAGGACTATCTGACCAGGAACTACGGCGGCTGAGTTAAACCGCAGGAATAAGGTTCCGCCGCGCGTGGCGGAGCCTTTTTTAATGATTCCGCGCAACAAATGCCTGTGATGAAGGCCTGTTGCGCCGAACGGAACACGGCTAGACTGCGTTGCACGGGTAGCCATGCGAGGAAATAAAATGCGCTTTTCGGGACTTGCCGCCGCTTTTGCCACCGCCGCCGCAGTAGGCCTCCTGGCCGCGCCGGCCGATGCGGCCCCTCAGAAAAAGCGCGTTATCGTGGCGCAACGCGGCAACACTTATGTTTCCTGGCGCGGTGAGGATGGACGCAGACGCACCCGCATCATCGTCCAGAAGCGCTCCTACCTCGATCCGGGTACGGAAGTTCTGCCCTATTCGCAAAGCTCCTTCGACTACGCGGTCACGCCGACGCAGTCGGCGACCAGCGTCATCGACAAGACGACCGGTGGCTTCGGCAACCCGCTGCATGGTCCCTTCGATATTCCGAGCAAGAACAATCCTTGGCAATGGTAGATTCCTGGCAGTGGTAAGCCCAATGCCGAAAATGAAAAACGCGGCCCCTTAAGGGCCGCGCTTTTATTTCGACAGTGGCGCAATCGATCAGGCGGCGAGCGTTTCGAGTTCCGTCAGGATCGCCGAACCCATCTCCGACGTACCGATCGGCTTTGCACCCTTCTCCGCGATGTCCGCGGTGCGCAGCCCCTTGGCGAGCGCGGCGGAGATCGCCTGGTCGATCATATCGGCTTGCCTGCCGAGATCGAATGAATAGCGCAGTGCCATCCCGAATGACGCGATCATCGCGATCGGATTGGCGACGCCTTTGCCGGCGATGTCGGGCGCGGAACCGTGCACCGGCTCATAGAGTGCCCTGCGCCGGCGCGTCTTCGGATCGACTTCGCCAAGCGACGCAGAAGCGAGCATGCCGAGCGAACCGGTCAGCATAGACGCAACGTCCGACAGCATGTCGCCGAACAGATTGTCGGTGACGATGACGTCGAACTGTTTTGGATTGCGCACGAGTTGCATGCCGCCCGCATCGGCCAGCATATGCTCAAGCTGCACGTCCTTGAACTCGCGCGCGTGCACCGCCGTGACCACCTCGTTCCACAACACGCCCGACTTCATGACGTTGCGCTTTTCCATCGAGGTGACTTTGTTGCGCCGCTTGCGCGCAAGCTCGAAGGCCACGCGCGAGATGCGCTCGATTTCGTAGGTGTCGTAAACCTGCGTGTCGATGGCGCGCTTCTGGCCGTTGCCGAGATCGGTGATGGTCTTGGGTTCACCGAAATAAACGCCGCCGGTCAGTTCACGCAAAATCATGATATCGAGACCTTCGACCAGTTCGCGCTTGAGCGAAGAGGCGTCGGCGAGCGCAGGATAAGTCACGGCGGGACGCAGATTGGCGTAGAGATCGAGATCCTTGCGCAGACGCAGCAGACCGGCTTCCGGCCGCACGTCATAGGGCACCTTGTCCCACTTCGGCCCGCCGACGGAGCCAAAGATGACAGCGCCGGCGGTTTTCGCTTTCTCCACCGTTGCATCGGTGATGGAAACACCGTGGGCGTCGTAACAGGCGCCGCCTGCCAGCGCCTCTTCGGTGGTGAACTTGTCCGGGCCTTTCTGATTGAAGAACGCGATGACGCGCTTCACCTCGGCCATGACTTCGGGGCCGATGCCGTCGCCGGGGATCAAAAGCAGATTATGGGTAGCCATGGACGCCTCGCGCTGACTGAACTGCGCGGATTGCTAAAGGCCCGCGCCGCGCTTGGCAAGGAGAGACCGGACTAAACGCAAGGACCAGGGCAACGGGACACGCGGCAAGATTGAAAGGGCCACGTGGGAGGCCATGCCTTATCGTCAGATGCAGAGGATGTTTTCCTCAAAGCCGAGCTTGTCGGCATCGATCGGCTGCAAATTCGTCGCGTCGAGACAACGATATCCGTAGCCTCGGAGACGCTCGATGATCCGCCCGCCGTCGAGCGGCTCGCGGCGTTT
The DNA here is from genome assembly GCA_049793875.1 of Pseudolabrys sp. GTDB lineage: Bacteria > Pseudomonadota > Alphaproteobacteria > Rhizobiales > Xanthobacteraceae > Pseudolabrys. Next base: position 11,140 of record JBARCH010000054.1, read on the forward strand.
CAAATCCGTGAGGATTTCGCACAGGATCGGAACCTTGCGACCGCTTTTGGCCAGCACGGATTTCATGCCGTCGAACACTGCGGACTCGAAACCTTCCACGTCAATCTTTATCAGTCCGACGCGATCGAGATCAATCGACCGCGTCTGCACATAGTCGTCGAAGGCGATCACTTCGACGGCCACTTCTTCGGTCAAATGACGGGCGTGATCGAGGAAGCCGACTGCGAGTGAGCTCGACCCGATATTGGTGTTGTAATTGTCGAAGTTCTCCGCGCGAGGCGCCACGATCGTCATGTTGAAGATGCCCGGCGGACCGCCGCAGGCAACCGGATTGGCGAACATCCGATAATCGGGATTGAGTTCGGCCAATCGCCGGACGAATGCGAAATAATGCGGCACCGGTTCGAACGCGTGCACTTCGCCATCAGGGCCGACGCGCGACAACGCATAGGCCGACCAATAGCCGCAATTGGCCCCGATATCGACGAATGTGCTTCCCGGCGCAAGGTAACGGTCGAAAATCCGCTCCAAAAACATTTCGTGCGTATGAAAAAAATACTTCTTCATCAGGCGGTGCATTGACATGTCGATTTCGTATTGCACGTCGTTAAAGCGGGTAATCGCCAGATTTCGCGGCGGTTTGCTGAACTCTTCAATCGCGCGTCGGCGCACGATATCGGCCAGTTTTCCCGGATTGCTCGATGCGAATTTTAAGAGAAAGCGCGCGGTCTTCGGTGCGATCATGGTGACTCCTGAATTGCACAGCGAGTGTGCCAACCGTCTGTGGCCGGTTGTCGACAAATCCGTGGCGTAAATCGCCAAGGAACCGCCGTCAGGTATCGGCCTTGGCAACCGCCCCCAAATCGGCCGACACTGCCCGCGTTGGTAGCGTGACGTGGGGAAAACGGTGCCGGAACGCCGAGCCAGGGTCGTGATCGTCGGCGCGGGCTTTGGCGGCCTTGAGGCCGCGCGCGCATTGCGGCACGCACCCGTCGACGTCACCGTTGTCGACCGCCAGAACCACCATTGCTTCCAGCCGTTGCTTTATCAGGTCGCGACAGCCGCACTGTCGCCAGCCGACGTAGCGTGGCCAATCCGCCATATTCTCCGCGCCCAACGCAACGCCACTGTATTGATGGCCAATGTGAATGGCGTCGATACACAGCAAAGACTGCTGCACACCGATATCGGCGACGTGCCTTACGATTATCTCGTCATCGCGACCGGCGCGATGCACTCCTATTTCGGGCACGACGAGTGGTCAGACTATGCGCCGGGTCTAAAGCGCATCGAAGACGCGACGCGCATCCGCCGCAGCATCCTGATCGCATTCGAACGCGCCGAAGTCACAAACGACGAGGCCGAACGGCGGCGCTTGCTGACTTTCGTCATCGTGGGCGGCGGCGCAACCGGAGTAGAGATGGCCGGCGCCATCGCCGAAATTGCGCTGCAAACCCTCGCCGCCGACTTCCGCCGGATTGATCCGCGCTCGGCGCAGATTGTGCTGATTGAGGCCGGCGCGCGAATTCTGCCGACGTTTCCCGACGACCTCTCGGCCTACGTCCACGACACATTGGTACACGAGGGCGTCACGGTCATGACATCGACGCGCGTTACGCGTTGCGATGCAGGAGGCGTCGATCTCGACGGTGGTCGCATTGATGCGGCGACCGTCATCTGGGCGGCTGGCGTCATGGCCTCACCGGCCGCGCAGTGGCTCACAGCGGAAGCAGACCGCGCAGGCCGGGTGAAGGTCGAACCGGATCTGTCGGTGCCAGGCCATCCGCAAGTCTTCGTCATCGGCGACACGGCAACCGTTATGGATCGAGACGGGCGTCCCGTGCCTGGCATCGCGCCAGCCGCAAAGCAAATGGGACGTTACGCCGGCCGCCTGATCGCCGCGCGGGTTTCGGGCGCGACAGTCAGCAGCAGGCCATTCCGGTACATGCACGCCGGTGACCTTGCGACGGTCGGGCGACGCGCCGCGGTGGTGAAGCTCGGCCGGCTGCAATTAAAAGGCTTTATCGGCTGGCTGTTCTGGAGCGTGGCGCACATTTATTTCCTCATCGGCCTACGCAACCGATTTATCGTCGCGTTCACCTGGCTGTGGAGTTATCTCACGTTCCAGCGTGGCGCGCGTCTCATCACCGAGGTGCCGCGAAAGCCGCCGCCCTGACGCACAAGCTACAACCCGCTGAACCAATTGTAGCCCTTGTCCTCCCAGTAGCCTCCCTTGTCGGTGTTGGTGACTTCCATCGCCACCACGTATTTCGGATTCTTGAAGCCGAGCTTGGTGGGAATGCGAATCTTCATCGGGAAGCCGTAGGCGCGCGGCAGAATCCGATTGTCGTACTTGAATGTCATTTGTGTCTGCGGATGCAGCGCCGTCGGCATGTCGATGGTGTTGGTGTAACCCTCAGCGCACTTGAACCAGACATATTTGGCGCGCGTATCGGCCCCCACGCGTTTCAGAAACTCCGACAGCGGCGTGCCCTGCCACGAACCGATGGCGCTCCAGCCCTCGACACAGACGTGCCGCGTGATTTGAGAGACTTCCGGCAGCTTGTAGAGTTCGTCGAGCGTCCACGGCTTTTTTTTGTCGACAAGGCCGGCGACCTCGAGCTTGTAGCTCTTGCCGTCGACCTCCGGCGCCTCGTCTTCGTCGTAATAGGCGTTGAACGGAAACGGCTTGGTGAGCGCACTTTCCGGGAAAGTCGGCGCGAGCTTTGTCTTGCTGAACAGCAAGGCTTGCGCACCGTCGTTGAAACTCGACACCTTGCGCAGCACGTTCTCGGCCGTATCGCCGTCGATGACGTCGCAACCCGTGAGAAGGGTCAGCGCGCCAAGGCTTGCGGCCGAGCGCAAGAACAGGCGCCGCGTGGTATCGGGCATCAGCTTGGCGGCGTCCTTGATCAGCAGTTTTTGATCGACACCGGGGATGATTCTGCGTCGGCGCATGATGCACTCCTACTTTCCAGCGACCATGGCGCGAATGCTACGAGGCACGATCAACGCCAGCGCCACATGCACGACGAGAAAGCCGACGATTGCCGTCATCGCGAAGAAATGGACATAACGCGCGGTGTCGTAACCGCCGAAAAGCGCGGTCAATTCCTGAAACTGCACCGGCTTCCAGATCGAAAGTCCGGTCAGCACGATCAGGACGCCGCACAAGATGATGCCGGCATAAAGAACTTTCTGAATCGCGTTGTAATGCGAGAGATCATCGTGCGCGAGCTTGAAGGTAAGTGCCGCCTTGGCGTCGGCAACAATCTGGCTCGGATAGATCGGCAATAGTTTCCGGCGAAAGCGGCCGGTAGTGATACCGAGCGTTACATAGACAATGCCATTGATGACCAGCACCCACATCGCCGCGAAATGCCAGAGCAGAGCGCCGGCAAGCCAGTTACCAAGCGCGATCTGGCGCGGGAACGTAAAATCGAACAGCGGCGAGGCGTCATAGATCTGCCAACCGGAGCCGATCATCACCAGAATCGCGATAGCGTTGATCCAATGGCACACGCGCACCCACAGCGGATGGATGACCGCGTCCGCTGCGCCGCTTGCCGTACCGACTGCCAAATCCGCGTTCATGTCCGGATCGTCCTTCATCCAGTCTGTCTCACATACGCGGCCGCCGGGCCCCTGGATGCGGGGGGAACCCGGCGGCCCGCGAAATTATTCGTCCATCCCGTCTTTCATCTTATCGTCGCCGGACATGCCATTCTTCTTCATGTCATCCTTGTGCATGCCGGCACCGGACGTCTTGGACATGCTGTCCATCCTACTCGATTTTTCCATCCTATCGGATGACATCTTGGAGAAGTGCGACATGCCGTTCTTCGTCATGTCGTCGGCGAATGCCGCCGCCGGTGCGAGCGCAAAGCCGGCGGCAAAGGCGGCGGCCAAAACGGCCGAGAGCAGAAGTTGCTTTTTCATGGGGTATTTTCCAAAGGAATGACGTTGCGATTTGTTCGCTATCATGGCGCTTGAACACATCCTCATCAGTTTCCCGTTGAGCGAAGCTGGCGTCCGCCTCACGGTTTTGTGAGAATGCACGCTTGGCCAGGCCCGGTTCGAAGGAGCAACAGTTGAACAATCCGTCCGTGCCAGAAGGCGGCAAAGCCCATGCAGGCAATTTTTTCGAGGATTTCCGCCTGGGCCAGGAAATCCGCCATGCCACATCGCGAACGATCACGGACGGCGACGTGGCGGTCTACAACGGGTTGTTCGGCCCGCGCTTTGCCGTGCAGTCGTCCGACACATTTGCACGTGCCGTCGGTTATCCGCGCGCGCCGATCGACGATCTTCTGGTTTTCCACGTCGTGTTCGGCAAGACCGTGCCGGACATCTCGCTCAATGCCGTCGCCAATCTCGGCTACGCCGAATGCCGTTTCCTGAAAGCCGTCTACCCCGGCGATACGCTCAATGCCGTCTCGGAAGTGATCGGGCTGAAGGAAAATTCAAGCCGCAAGACCGGCATCGTCCATGTGCGCTCGCGCGGCTTCAATCGGGATGGCGCGTCGGTGCTCGACTTCATGCGCTGGGTCATGGTGCGCAAGCGCGACGAGAACGCGGCCGCGCCGAAAGAGAAAATTCCCGACATCGCCAAGAGCATCGATGCGTCGGCACTCGGCGCTGCCTGCCCGACGATCGTCGTTTCCAGGTACGATGCAACACTGGCAGGAAGTCCGCATCTGTTCGGTGATTACACGGCCGGCGAGAAAATCGACCACATTGACGGCCTCACCGTGGAAGAAGCCGAGCACCAGATTGCCACCCGTCTTTACCAGAACCCCGCTCGCATCCACTTCAACAATTTTGCCGAAAGCAAAGGCCGTTTCGGCCGCCGGTTGATCTATGGCGGCCATGTCATCTCGCTTGCGCGCGCGTTGTCGTTCAACGGCCTCGGCAACGCGTTCCACATCGCCGCCATCAACGGCGGCCGGCATGTAGCGCCGCTGTTTGGCGGCGACACCGTGTTTGCGTGGTCTCAGATACTGGCGCGCAGCGAAATAGCCGGCCGCACCGATGTCGGCGCGTTGCGCCTGCGCACTATCGCCACCAAGGATCGCCCTTGCACGGATTTTCCGTTCAAGACCGGCGACGATTACGATCCGGCGGTAATTCTCGATCTCGACTACTGGGTGCTGATGCCGCGCTAGGCCACGCTGGCGCGCAAATGATCGACAAGCTGGCGTGCGTAAGGCGGCATCGTCTTGGTATCGCGTACGCAAATCGTCAGTTCGCGCAACGCCCACACGTCGGTCAGGGGCACCGGCGTGATTGCCGAAGCCTTGGCGGTACGCCGCGCTGTCGTTTCCGGCACGATGCCGACGCCGACATTGCATTCGACCAGCCGGCAGATCGCGTCGAAACTGCGCAACTGGACGCGCAGCCGCAGCGGTTTGCCGATACGGCTTGCCTTGTCGGCGAGAAATCGTTGCAGCGCGCTGGCGCGGTCCAATCCGACGATGTCGTAGTCGAGCACTTCGGCAAATCCGATGTGCGGGCGCTTGGCGAGCGGATGATTGCGCGCCACGACCAGCACGAAGCGATCGCTGCGGAACGGAAAGGCATGCAGGCCGCCGTAGTCGACCGTGCCGGCCACAATGCCGATATCGCCGTCACCCTCGGCGATCAGGTGCACGATCTCGTCGCTCAGCCGCTCCTCGAGATCGACGCTGATGTCCGGATTGGCGGCCAGGAACGAGCTCAGCGTTTCGGGTAGAAACTCGGTAAGCGCGTTGGTGTTGGAAAGCACCCTTACCTGCCCGGCAAGACCGCGGGCATAGGGCCCGAGATCCTCTCGCAGCCGCTCGGTCTGCGCCAGGATCGCGCGCGCATGCGCCAGCAAGGTTCGCCCAGCCTGCGTTGGGGTCACACCCTGACGGCCGCGCAGCAGCAGGCCGGCGCCCAGCGCCATCTCCATGTTGCGGATGCGCGTACTGGCAGCGGCCAGCGCCAGATGCGAGCGCTCGGCGCCGCGGGTAATGCTGCCTGCTTCGACGACATGCCGAAACAGACCGAGATCGGTGAGATCGAACCGCATGGGCCTATCCTTCTTATTTGACGAAGGCAGACTACGCAAAACACATATTGCAAAGGCTTATTTTAGAGATCAAGCTTCGTAAATCAAGAAGTTACTGGGGTCCTGGCTGCGCCGTCCCTCCCCGGTCCCAGCCGGAGCGCGACCCCAGCGCCTCGGATCTGACCGATGCCGTTCCGCTGTCTGCTGCGTTGGACCCTCGCCGCTGTGAATTCCGCTTTGCGGACCGAATGGTTCGTTGCGACAGCGGTACGCAGGAGTTAGGAACCGGCGCGCAATCCCGCCGGGTTCAAGCGTTCTGGAGACCACGATGGCCGAGCTTGAAGCGCGATCCATGACCGGAATGCAACGGCCGCGCCCGCTCTCACCTCACCTGCAAATTTATCGGCCGATGCTGACGATGGTGATGTCCATCGTCCACCGCATCACCGGCGCGGCGCTTTATTACGGCATGCTGCTGATCGCCTGGTGGCTGATCGCGGCCGCCTCCGGACCGAACGCCTACGCGACCTTCGAGGCCTTCATCGGCAGCCTGATCGGGCGGCTGATCCTGTTCGGTTACACGTGGGCGCTGATCCACCACACGCTCGGCGGCATCCGCCATCTGATCTGGGACACCGGGCACGGGCTCGAACCGGCCGAACGCGAGATGCTTACGCTCGCGACGCTGGTCGGCTCCATCGTGCTCACGTTGCTGCTTTGGGGCGTCGGCTATCTCACCATGGGAGGCCCGCGATGATCGAGTCTTCCGCCCGCCGCATGACACCGATGCGCCGTGTGCGCGGCCTCGGTTCGGCGCATTCCGGAACCAGAGGTTTCTGGCACCAGCGGGTGACGGCGGTTGCCGGCATCCCTCTCACCATCGCCTTCGTCGTGATTGTTGCCGGACTGCTCGGACGCAATCATGCGGCAGTGGTTCAGATTCTCGGCTCGCCGGTGGTGGCGATCATCATGCTGCTTTTCATCATCAACACCGCCTACCACATGTGGATCGGCATGCAGGAAATCCTGCTCGACTATTTCCACGAAGAGTACACGAAGCTGGCGCTGCTGATGGCCAACACGTTCTTCGTCTTCGCGGTCGCGTTTGCCTGCATCTTCGCGATCCTCAAGCTTTCGTTCGGAGTCTAGGATGGCCGGCAACGGAAAACCAAACGGAGCGCCCGCCACTGGCGGCCACGCCTATCCGATCCACGATCACACCTTCGACGTGGTCGTGATCGGCGCTGGCGGTTCAGGCCTGCGCGCCACGGTCGGCTGCAGCGAAGCGGGTCTGAAGACGGCCTGCATCACGAAAGTCTTTCCGACCCGCTCGCACACGGTTGCGGCGCAAGGCGGCATCGCCGCCGCGCTCGGCAACATGGGCGAGGACGACTGGCGCTGGCACATGTACGACACCGTCAAGGGCGCCGATTGGCTCGGCGACCAGGACGCCATCGAATATCTCTGCCGTAACGCGCCGAAGGCCGTGTACGAGCTTGAGCACTGGGGCCTGCCGTTTTCGCGCCGCGAAGAGGACGGGAAAATCTACCAGCGCCCGTTCGGCGGCATGACCACGCATTACGGCAAGGGCACTGCGCAGCGCACCTGCGCCGCCGCCGACCGTACCGGTCACGCGATGCTGCACACGCTTTATGGGCAGGCGCTGCGGCATTCGGCCGAGTTCTACATCGAATACTTCGCCCTCGATCTGATCGTGGATGACGAAGGCCGCTGCCGCGGCGTGATCGCGCTCAATCTCGAAGACGGCAGCATTCACCGCTTCCGCGCCGCCATGACGATGGTGGCGACCGGCGGCTATGGTCGCAGCTATTTCACCTGCACCGGCGCCCACACGCAGACCGGCGACGGCAACGCGATGGTCCTGCGCGCAGGATTGCCGCTGCAGGACATGGAATTCGTGCAATTCCATCCGACCGGCATTTACGGCGCGGGCTGCCTCATCACCGAAGGCGTGCGCGGCGAAGGCGGCTATCTCGTCAATTCGGAAGGCGAGCGCTTCATGGAGCGCTACGCACCGTCGGCCAAGGATCTTGCCTCACGCGACGTCGTCTCGCGCGCGATGACCATCGAGATCCGCGAAGGGCGCGGCGTGGGCGAGGAAAAGGACCACATTTTCCTGCATCTCGATCACCTCGATCCCAAGATAATCCACGAGCGCCTCCCCGGCATTTCGGAATCGGCACGCATCTTCGCCGGCGTGGACGTCACGCGCGAGCCGGTGCCGGTGTTGCCGACCGTGCATTACAACATGGGCGGCATCGCTACGAATTTTCACGGCGAAGCCCTGACCAAGAAAAAGGGCGACGCCGAAACCGTGATTCCCGGCCTGATGGCGCTCGGCGAAGCGGCCTGCGTTTCGGTGCATGGGGCCAATCGGCTCGGCTCCAACTCGCTGATCGATCTCGTCGTATTCGGCCGCGCGGCGGCGCTCCGTTGCGCCGAATTGCTGACGCCGGGCCAAAGCCAGCCCGATCTACCGAAAGACTCGGCTGATCGCGCGCTTGCCCGCCTCGACCGTTTCCGCAACGCCTCGGGCGGCACGCCAACCGCGCAACTGCGCCTGAAAATGCAGAAGGTCATGCAGAACAATTGCGCCGTGTTCCGCACCGGCGAGGTTCTGGAAGAAGGCCACAAGCTCATTCACGAAGTCTATGCCGGCATGGCCGACATCCACGTCACCGACCGTTCGCTGATATGGAATTCCGATCTGGTCGAAACGCTCGAGCTCGACAACCTGATCGCGCAGGCGGTCGTCACCATGGATTCCGCCGAAAACCGCACCGAAAGCCGAGGTGCGCATGCGCGCGAGGATTATCCCAACCGCGACGACAAGGACTGGATGAAACATACGCTGGCGTGGATGGACGAGAAGGGCAACGTGAAGATCGACTATCGCCCGGTGCACGCATTCACGCTCACAAACGACGTCGCCTATATCGAGCCCAAAGCTCGCGTCTACTGACGCGAAACCCAAACAAGACGCGGATCGCCCATGGTTCAACTCACGCTGCCGAAGAACTCCAAGGTCACACAAGGCAAGACTTGGCCGCACGCGCCCAAGGCCGCGGACGAAACGGAATTCCGCGTCTATCGCTGGAATCCGGAGGACGACGCCAACCCCAGCATCGACACTTATTATATCGATCGCGCCGGTTGCGGCCCGATGGTTCTCGACGCGCTGATCTGGATCAAAAACAATATCGACCCGACGCTGACATTCCGCCGCTCGTGCCGCGAGGGCGTGTGCGGTTCGTGCGCCATGAATATCGACGGCACCAATACGCTTGCCTGCACCAAGGCGATGGACGACGTCAAAGGCGCGGTGAAAATCTACCCGCTGCCGCATCAGCCAGTGGTGAAGGACCTCGTTCCCGACCTCAATAATTTCTACGCGCAGTACGCCTCGATCAAGCCCTGGCTCAAAACCGACACGCCGACGCCCGAAAAAGAATGGACGCAGAGCCACGAAGACCGCGCAAAACTTGACGGCGTCTATGAATGCATCCTGTGCGCTTGCTGCTCGACGGCGTGCCCGAGCTATTGGTGGAATTCGGATCGTTATCTCGGTCCGTCCGCGCTGCTGCAAGCCAATCGTTGGGTCAAGGACAGCCGCGACGAAGCAACGGGTGAGCGGCTTGACGATCTGGAAGATCCGTTCCGGCTCTATCGCTGCCACACGATCATGAATTGCTCGAAGGCGTGCCCGAAGCACCTCAATCCGGCGAAGGAGATCGCCGAATTGAAGAAGGCCATGGT
>JBARCH010000055.1:0-2990 GCA_049793875.1 Pseudolabrys sp.
CCATCGGCAACACGGCGACGGTGACGGCGTTGTCCGGCACGGCCATCAAGGCAACCGGCGGCGCCAATAACAGCGTGACGAATGCCGGCGCCGTCATCGGCGACGTCGATCTTGGAGCCGGCACCAGTGCCTTTACCAATCTTGGGAACGCGCTTTTTGCGCCGAACAGCATCGTCAATCTCGGCGGCGCGACGCTGACCAACCGCGGCACGGTTGATCTCGGTGGCACCGGCAACGTCGTCACGACGGCGCTCACCGGCAGTTTCGTCCAGACGCCCGGCGGCACATTGTCATTCGATGTGCGGTTCGGCAGCTTGCCGACGGATGTTCTCGACGTCAGCGGCACCGCCGCCGTGCGCGGCCACGTCGCACCGCATGTTCTGTCGCTGGTGCCGAACCAGACGGTGACGTTCCTGAACACGACCGGCGGTTTCACCGGTCCCGAAGATGCGCGACCCGTCAACACGCCGGTCATCACCTATGGCCTGCATTACGTCGGCAACACGCTTCAGCTTTCGGTCAACAAGGTGAACTTCACACCGCCTGGATTCGCATCGGGCCTGAACGCCAACCAGACGAACATCGCGAACTACATGCAGATGACCTGGAACACCGGCGTTCCTTCCGGTCTGGCGGCCGCGATGGGGTACCTCGCTAATTTCACGAGCGGAGCCGGATATGCGGCGGCCCTCGATCAGCTTACGCCGCAGCCGTACCTGAGCCAGCAAACCGGCGCGATGATGACGGGGCTTGGCTTCCTCGACGGCATGATGAGCTGCCGCGGTCCGGACGGCCCGCTCGCGCCGCTGCGCGAACGTGACTGCACGTGGTTCAGATTCACCGGCGGCGTCACCAACCAGCAGTCGGGCGCCGACACCTTGGGCTATCGCGAGGCGGGCGAGCTTTATCAGGTCGGCGTGCAGCAGCAGGTCGCGCCCAACTGGTTCCGCGGTTTCGGCACGAGCTTCGACAGCGCGCGCACGACGACAACCAGTTCGGTCATCAATTCGCAGCGCGGCGACATCGGATTGTCGGTCAAGCATGAGGTCGGCAACTGGCTGTTCGCCGGTGGCCTCGATCTGGGCGTCGCGACGCTCGATTCCAATCGTTCTATCGACACCGCGACCGGCACCGCCTCGGCGAAAAGCCAGTCGTCGATCTGGCATGCCGATGCGCGTTTCCGCGCCGTCTACCTGCTCGAGTCCGGCCGCAACTACGCGAAGCCGAGCGTCGACTTCGATCTTATCCAGCTCTACATGCCGGGTTTCAGCGAATACGGTGCAGGGCCGCTCAATCTGGATGTGCATAGCAGCAGCCAGACCGTCGCGGTCGTGTCGCCGAACCTTGAAATGGGAACAACGATCCCGGGCGAGGATGCGAACGTGGTGGCGCGGCCGTACGTCTCGAGCGGGTTCAGCGTCTTTTCCAACAATAGCTGGAGCGCGACCTCCACGCTGGCGGGCGCGCCGTCGGGCATCGGTGCGTTCAATACAAGCACCTCGTTCCCGGGGACGATTTTCAAGGCCAGCGCCGGCGTCGAATTCATCAGCGGCAAGAAAACCAACGCCTTCGACCTGCGGTTTGGCTACGACGGCCAGTTCGCCAGCGGCTACCAGAGCCATACCGGCTCGGTGAAAGCGATCTGGCGTTTCTGACCCGGCCCGGCCGCCATGGCGGCAATTCCAAGGGTTATCAAGCGCGGAAACGCTTGCAAAACCGCACTCTATAATGCATGACATCCCCGCGGCGGGCCCTTATGGTCCGCCGCATCCGCTTCCGGAGGAGTGTAGCTCAATGGCTAGAGCACCGGTCTCCAAAACCGGGGGTTGCAGGTTCGAGTCCTGCCACTCCTGCCAGGCGGAGGCCTGGGGTTAACTTTCGCTGCGAAGACGGAAGCGAAAGTCTCCGGAAGGCATTAGATTAGGGCTCGTTATGGCAAGAGTGTCACCGTTCAAGTTCTTGCAGGAAGTGCGCACCGAAACGAACAAGGTCACGTGGCCGTCGCGCCGCGAGACCGCGGTCACAACGGTCATGGTTTTCATCATGGTGGCGATCGCGTCGGTGTTCTTCTTGCTCGCGGATCAAGTCATCCGCGTCGCGGTGACGTTCGTGCTCGGTTTGGCCGGTTGAAGGATTTGATTTGAGATGAGCGATACCGCGACAACGACCAAGCTCAAGCGCTGGTACATCGTCCACGCCTACTCGAATTTCGAGAAAAAGGTGGCGGAGTCGATCCGCGAGCAAGCCAAGCAGCGCGGGTTGCAGGATCACTTCGAAGAAGTGATGGTGCCGACCGAAAAGGTCGTCGAGGTGCGCCGCGGCCGCAAAGTCGATGCCGAGCGTAAATTCTTTCCCGGTTATGTGCTGGTGAAGATGGATCTGACCGACGAGGTCTACCATCTCATCAAGAACACGCCGAAGGTCACCGGCTTCCTTGGCACCGACAAGAAGCCGATGCCGATTTCGAATGCCGAAGCCGATCGCATCCTGCATCAAGTGCAGGAAGGCATCGAGCGGCCGAAGCCCTCGGTCACGTTCGAGGTGGGCGAGCAGGTGCGTGTGTCCGACGGACCGTTCGCGTCGTTCAATGGCGTGGTCGAGGAAGTGGACGAGGGCCGTTCACGGGTCAAAGTCGCGGTGTCGATCTTCGGCCGCGCGACGCCGGTGGAACTGGAGTTCGCACAGGTGGAGAAGCTTTAATTTCATGCGTCATGCCCGGGCTTGACCCGGCAATGACGAGATCAGAGTCGTGGGAGGTGAGACGGTCGCCAGCCGTCAAGATCTGCACCACGAAGTCGAGGCGGGAATAGTCCGGCCTCAGATGGAGGAAGAGAAATGGCCAAGAAAGTCACTGGATTCCTTAAATTGCAGGTGCCGGCAGGCGCCGCTAACCCGTCGCCCCCGATCGGGCCGGCGCTCGGTCAGCGCGGCCTGAACATCATGGAGTTCTGCAAGGCGTTCAACGCCAAAACGCAGGATCAGGAAAAGAG
>JBARCH010000056.1:0-11328 GCA_049793875.1 Pseudolabrys sp.
CGTGAATTCCGAAAGTCCAGTCCGGCACGAAACGCTTGGGATGAGCGACCGGCACGTAGGGAAACGCCTGACCGACGATACCGATGCGGTGGCCGCCGATTTCTTTCACGGTAGCCGGCTTGAACACGCGGCCGCTCGCGGCGTCGAAGGCCGGCTTGTCGTTGAACGCCGCATCCTCGGTCAGAAACACATTCTGCGCGAGAAACTCGCCGTTGAATTTTTTCAGATTCTCTCGCAGGCGTTCTTCGCCGTACGTGAACTCCCAATGTCCGGTCATCGCCTCGATGCCGAGGAGATTGCCGGCCTCCACCAGCGCCTCGCCTCGCGTCGCATCGGCAATTCCGCTACCCTGCCAAAGGTCGCCGCCGTCGAGCAACAGCGAACGCCCGCTGCCGACTTCGGCCCGCAAGCGGTCGATCAGCGTCTTCAGATACGCGAAACCGCCCAGCCGCCCATAACGATGGGCCCCTTCGGCAAAGTCGAGATAGGTGAACGCATGCGCCAGCCGGCTTTTCGGCGCGATGCCGAAGCGATCGAGGAAGGCCCGGCCCACCAGATGCGGTGGATGTCCGGCCATCGGGCCGACGCCGATATTGACGCTCGGCTCGCGGAAATGCACGGGCGTGAGTTGCGCGTGCGTGTCGGTCATGTGCAACACGCGCGCATTGCCGAAGCGGCCGATGTCGTAGAGGTCGTCAGCTTCAGCCGCGCGCGCAAACCCGTGCGGGACCAGACCGGACAACGCCGCCGCAGTGAAAAGCTTCAGAACCTCGCGGCGACGCGTCACGCCCCACCTCAGTTGCTTCGCGCGACCTCAGCGGACGACGGCGCCGGTCCAGAGCGTCTTTTGCTCTTGCGCCTGGTCGATCGAACTCTTGGCCAAGGCCTCGGCCTCTTGCGCAAGCTTCACGGCGTCGTCGAACTTGCCGGCGTCGGCCGCGGCTTTCGCCTTCTTCAGCTCGTCTGCAGTCGACGTCCACTGGTTCTTGAGCGCACCGGCCTGCTTGTTTGCAGCCTCCGCTTTCGCATAGGCGGCTTTGAAATCGTCCGCCGACGCGGCAAAAGCCGTCGTCGTGAAAACGCCGAGCGAAAGAACGATCGCCAACCGGATCAGCGTGCGTGTGTGCATAGAAGTTCTCCCACCGATCATTTCGATCACGGCCGCGCGCCAGGGCCGGAGATCGGCAGGCCATTCGCCATGTACGAAAGATAATATTCGACGTTGCGGTAATCCTCGTCTTCCGCCGGAAGCGGAACGCCACGCACCTGGCTGTTGCAGGAGCGCAGACGGCGGCTGGTCGTACCCATCCCGCCCCACGCCGAGCGATAGATCGGCATGGCGTTGAGGATGCCGAGCGCAGGCGCCAGAACCTCGGTCCGGATGTGATCGCCGGCGCTCTGCACGTGACAGCTCGCGCAGGAGAAATTGAGCTGGCCGCGGCGGGTATAGAAATATTGCTCGCCTTTCTTGTAGGCGGCGAGTGCGCGCGGATCGTCCGGAATCGTGATGTTCATCGGCTTGCCGCGCGAAGTGAAGGCCATATAGGCCGTCAGTGCCGCCATATCGTCCTTTGAGTAATTGAACGGCTTCTCGCCGTTCGACTCGCGGCATTGATTGAGCGCAACATCGAGCGTTATGACCTCGCCCGATTTGGTATCGAAGTAAGGATAGTTCTGCCGGACTCCGATGCCCTTGTTGGCAAAGCAATCGCCGTATGTCTTGCCGTTCTTGAAAGGCGTGGCGAACATCTGCTTGCCTTGCTCGACGGCAAACTCATAAGGCGGAAATTCTTCAATCGCTTTCCATTGTTTGCGCAATCCCTCGTCCATCGAATAGGGACCGTTGACGAAGTCGTTCATTTGCACTTTGGGAAAGCGACTTTGAAAATAGGCGCGGAACGCCTTGAAATCCGCTTTCGGGTCGCCCGCATTATCGGCCAGCACTGGTTGTGCCGCGCCGACCGCGATCACAACTGCTACAATGATCTTGCGCAGCATTCCGAATCCTCCCGTCTCCGCTCTCAAACGAGCGTTTATTGAATTTTGGCCACTAACGAGTCGGTGGCACCCTTGTTATCGACCCAGTTCACGGTCAGGTCATCGCCTTTTTTGCCGCCCTTGAAGCTGAATTTGAGGTAGGGGTCCTTGGAGACAGCCGGCCCCCAGAACGCCGTGAACACTGTCTTGCCGCCGTGCTCGAACTGCACGATCTCGATGTAGTGCGGCGGAATGATCTGACCCTTGGAGTCCTTGACGAAGCCTGAGTCCATCGGATGCCGGATCAGGGATTGCACTTGCGTCACGTCGTCGCCTGCAATCGCACGCACTCGGATTGTCGATGCCATTGTCTCGCCTTTCTGTTCGACGCTCGCGTCAACCGCCGCAACCACCGACGGTGACCTTGACCTCTTTGGTCGCGCTGTAGAGCTTGCCGTCCGACTCGACGACGGCGACCACCTTGCTGGTCTTGGCCATCTTCAAACGGGCAGCCACCGAGGCTTCGGTGCCTTCCGGAATTTTGTAGGCCGCCGCGAGTGTGAAAGGATTTTCCAGCACCAGAACGGCGATGCCGGTGACTTTCGGCAGCTTGGTCGCGACCGCGATCGGCACGACGGCGCCGTTCTCCGCGATCTCCGGCGCGTCGAGAGAGACCTGATCGGAAGGCTGCACGCTTTTTCCGTACAACGCCTTGAGCGCATCGCCTTCGTTTTTCAGCCTGAAGGCGTTCTCGGGCCATTCCTTCACGTCAACCGCGGCGAAAGCCGGGAACAAGGACCCGCTTCCTGCAAGGCCCAACCCTGCAAGTCCGCCGGCAACAGCGCTCTTCAGAATTAAACGTCGCGCCTGATCCGGTGCGTCGGGCGTTAAACTCATTGCTTGTTCTCCATTCTTTGGTCGCTCTCAACGGGTATAGAGGAAATCCACGATCGACTCGATTTCCTGGTCGGTGAGAATGAGATTGCGCTTGAACGGCGGCATGACGGTCTGCGGATTTCGTCTGGTTTCGTCGGATACGATCGCAACCAGTTCCTTGCGATCCGGGAAGCGGCTTTTCATGCCGTTGAGTTCAGGGCCGACATTGCCCGGCGCATCGCCGCCGGCGATAACGTGGCACGTCAAGCAATTACCCTTGCTGCGATCGAACGCGAGCTTCTGCCCATCGGCGGCGGAAGCGGCCGCGGCTGTCGTCAAGCCCGTCAGCAACACACCGAGAACTGCGAAACTCATCACGACAGGCACGCGCAAACGCTGATCGCTAGGCATCGGCTCTCCTCCTCTTACGCGGCCGCGGGTTGGCGCGGGCATTATTGTGGTTGCATTTCGTCGAGCGGTCCCGTGGTCCGCGGAGTCAAATCCTTCCCTTCGGCGGTCGAATCAATCCGCAGCTTCGCCGGATCGACACAAGCCTTCATACATTCCTTGCTCGTCGTATCCGGCCGCGGGTCCTTCCAGATGAAACGATCGTGGTTCGGCATCTTCACTTTCGGCAGGCTGTTTCGGTCAGCCACGAAATCATTCGGAACGAGATTATTCAAGTTCAGGATGTACGCAGTCATGGCATACACCTGATCCGGGCTCAAAGCATGGGGCGACGGAAACGGCATGGCCCGATTGATATAATCCCACAGCGTCGCCGCAAAGGGCCAGTAGGTGCCGACGGTCGGCTCAGGCCGCCCGCCTGTCAGCGACCCGCCGGCAAGCTTTGGATACCGCCCCTCGCCCTCTCCGAAGGTGCCGTGACACCCGGCGCATTGATCCGCGAAAATATCGGCGCCTTCACTGACGGTGCCTTGGCCCGGCGGCAGACCCTGCCCGTCCGGACGAACGGCGATCGACCAACCTTCGATCTCCGCCTGGGTTGGCGCGCGGCCAAGGCCATAATATCCGGCCGGATGCGGCTCAGCCGCTCCGGCAATGGCCCCCGATCCGACGATTGCGGCTGCGATAAGCAGCACCGGCAGCTTAGGCAAGCTGGACATCGAACACACTTCCGTCCGGCTTCACCTGCCAGGTTTGAATCGAATTGTTGTTGTAGATGCCGTTCACGCCCCTCACGGCGCGCAGTTCACCGATCGTCGGTTGCACAAAACCGGTCTCGTCCACCGCCCGCGACTGTAACAAAGCCGGCTTGCCATCCCACCGCCACGCATGCGTGAAGCGCGTCAGCGCCTTCGGTAGGACCGGCTCCTGGAGTTTGGCTCTTTCCCAATTCACGCCGCCGTCGAATGACACGTCGACATGAGCGATGCGTCCTTTGCCCGACCAGGCAAAGCCGCGAATCTCGTAAATGCCCGGCCCCTTCAGCGGCTTTTCCGGGCACGGAAACGTAATCACCGATTTGGCGTAGATCAGCCAGGTGAAACCGCGCACCGTCCCGTCGGCCATCAACTCGCTGTACTTTGCGGTTTCCTCCCGCGTGAACCAGGGCTTGTCGCCGATCTCGATGCGGCGCAGCCACTTGATGTTCACATTGCCTTGCCAACCAGGGACAATCAGCCGCAACGGGAATCCCTGCTCGGGGCGCAGCGCTTCGCCGTTCTGGCCGTAAACGACGAGACAATCGTCGAGGCATTTTTCAAGAGGCAGGCTGCGGTCCATGTGCGCGGCGTCTGCGCCTTCAACGAGAGCCCACTTGGCCTCCTTCTTGAGCCCGACCTCTTCAAGCAGGGTAGACAGCTTCACGCCAGTCCACTCGGCGCAGCTCACCATGCCGTGTGTGAACTGCAACGAATTGAGCTGCGCGGCGCGCCATTCCATGCCGCCATTTGCCGGGCATTCGATGAAATGAATGCGAGAGACGGACGGAAAACGTCTTATATCGTCCATCGTCAGCAGGAGTGGCTTGTCGACGAGGCCGTGGATCATCAATCGATGCTGCGCAGGATCGACCGTTGCGCGGCCGCCGTGATAACGCTCGAAGAACAGTCCGTTTGCCGTGATGATTCCAGGCTGGTCCTGCAGCGGCGTAAAACTCACGGACGACTCGGCGGTCGCCGTCAGCCAAGGCACATTGCGCCTGATGACGTCTTTGACGAATTGGGACGGCTTTCCGTACGGACGGTCGACAACGCCGGGGCCAATCACTTGCGACCATGGCGCGTCTTGCGGCGGAAACGCGTCCCCGGCCTCGGCCACGCGATTTCCAAAAATCGCCCCGCCTGCGGCGGCCGCCCCCAACAAAAACCGGCGGCGTCCGCCGGTATCGGGCGCATCGCCGCCACGTTCGGATCGCGATGGGGGAAGCCGCAACAACTTCATTATATTCAGCTCCAACCGCTGTTATCATATAGGTTGGCGTGAATATGTCTCGCAGTCAAATAGCGGCAGTGAATTCAGTGAAACAAAACCGCACAGGCAGAGCTATCTCGCGAGCGCCCATGCCCGACCGCGACAACCGATCGCAATTGTGTGGAAAAAAAGTGATGTTGCCGCTGTGGGCGATCGTCCTCGTCCTGTTGCAACTTATGCCGGCGGGCGCGCAGCAATACGCACCCCTCGATACCCCACTCAAGCTGATGCAGGTTCCGGGTACCCGCATTTACTACAGCGTCGGGAATCCCGGTGTTCCGGGCAAGGCAAACGAAGGCAACACGTCCAACGCCGGCTTTGTGGTGACCGATAACGGCGTGCTGGTGTTTGATGCGCTTGGCACGCCAAGCCTGGGTTGGGCGCTGCTGCAGGAAATCCGGAAAGTAACGCAGCAACCGGTTCGCTATAATGTTCTCAGCCATTACCACGCCGATCACATTTACGGCTTGCAGGCCTTCAAGGATCATACCGACACCGTGATTATCGCGCAGGACCGCGCGCGCGAATACAAAGAGGAAAACGAGGAAACGGCTGACGAGCGCGCCAACCAACGTCTCGATCAGCGCCGTGAGGCTCTCGCGCCGTGGGTGAACGCCGACACTCGGGTCGTTCCTCCCGACATTACATTCAACGATCGGTTGACCCTGACGCTCGGCGATCGGCGCTTTCAGATGATTTACGCCGGGCCGGCTCATTCCGCGAGCGACATGATGATGATGGTCGAGCCCGATGCGGTGCTGTTCGCCGGCGATATCGTGCAAAACAGCCGCGTCCCCTTCATGAACAGCGATGACGTTGACACCAGGCAATGGCTGAACGCGCTCGACACGGTCGAAAAGCTCGACCCAAAATTTATCATTCCCGGACACGGCCAGCCCTCAACCGCCGCCAGGAAAGCAATCGCCTTTACGCGCGATTATATTCTCTATGTTCGCCGCGCGATGTCCGCGGCCGTCGAAAATTGGACCGACTTCGACGTGGCCTACCGACAACCGGACTGGTCCAAGTATGCCGGCATGCCGGCGTTCGACGCCAACAACCGCGGAAATGCCTACCGGGTTTATCTTGAACTTGAGGACAATCAATTCGGCAGTTCCAAGCATTGAACCGCGAGTCGAACTGTCGCGCGCGCAATGCTTCTCGACCGCGGCGGATTTCCTATGCAGACGCCAGGGCGGGAATGCGTACCGGGCCACGTAACGCAGCCCATCCCCCGATCAAAATACCTGCCGCCGCTATGGCCGAGGAAAATGCCAACGTCGAAAGACCGGTCAATCCTTGGCCGATCGAGCAGCCGTAAGCCATTGCACCGCCGCTCCCCATCAGAGCCGCGCCGCCGATGGAGCGCAACATATGGTTGGCGGACGTATAGCCTTCCAGGTGGAAGCGCCGGGTCGTCAGCGCGGTTACGAAGCTGCCGAGCAAGACGCCCGCCATCAATACGACGCCGAAGCTCAAGGTCGACCCTGTCGAGAGCATCACATATTGCAATGAATCGGCGAGCGGCGCGATGAATGTGAGCGATCCTACAGGGGTCGGCTCAAACGGGTCGGCTCCGAGGTAGCCGGTGGCCAGCCAACCAGCGCAAACAAGCAATCCGATTCCGACTCCCGCCCCGATCAACATCCTTGAAGCCCGGAACGGCGCATATGAGAACGCATAGGCCAATAAGATACCGCCAACGATCAATGCTGTGACGGCCGTCGCGAGCGACGTGCCGGCGCCGGACGCGGACAGCAGCGCAGGCAACG
The DNA here is from genome assembly GCA_049793875.1 of Pseudolabrys sp. Lineage (GTDB taxonomy): Bacteria > Pseudomonadota > Alphaproteobacteria > Rhizobiales > Xanthobacteraceae > Pseudolabrys. The sequence continues at coordinate 7,062 of JBARCH010000056.1, forward strand.
AAATCTGGTGCAGCGTGATCTGCGACCAGTTCAGGAATGCGATTCGTGCCGGGGCAATCAATCCCTTCAGCGTCATCTGCGCGGTGACAGCAACCGTAACGATGACCACAAGCGAGCGAAGATTGCCGCCTCCCAGCAATATCATCGCGCGTGAAGCGCAGGCATTGGCTGCAACCATGCCGTAACCGAAGAGAAGACCGCCAATCAAGATGAGCGGCGCGGAGAACGACGGCTGCAGGTAAATCGACTTTCCGAGATCGACGAGACCGGCAGCCGCGAGCGACTGCGTTCCAAGAATTGCAACGGCAAGAGCCAAGGCGATCGAACGGATCATGCGGCCATCGGCTCGGGTCCACGCATTGCGCAAACCTGTAACGATGCAAAAGCCGCTCAGGAGACCTATGGAGCCAAAGAGAATCCCGATTAGCAGGCCGCTAACAAGGACCACATGCTGAACGGGAATCATCGACGGACCTCAAATCCATGTATTCAAGTCTTTGAATTGGAGCATTTAACCGCATCATTCAACTGTCGTCGGCCTGCCGCCTCGCATAAAAAAAGCGGTGCTACCTGCTGGATCGCACGAAGAATAAATGTATTGCACGCGACGCTGACGGTAGAAAAAATGGCCTCGCAGGATGGCCGATCAAGCGGGATGTTTACCCGTCTGGGACAGCGGCGCCGGTCATGCAAAGCGCAGGTGAACGGCTACCGGAACCGGCCTGGTGCAATGGGCAGCCTCGTCGGGCTCACGCTGCTGCAATCGCCCCGGCAACTGACTTAAGCGGCGGCTACCCACTTTGGCATTGCGCCGGCGACCGTCACCACAACGAAGGCCATTCCGGAAATTGCCTTTGCGCGCCAAGCGGCCTTTCAGGCGGGTTTGACAAATCAGGTCGTCGGGCTGCTCCAGCCTCGCATTGATCCTGCTCCTGAGCCGCCAATTAATTCAATTGGTTAGTGGACCGCCGCACCGGCAGCGGCGCTTTCCCGTGCGGCGATCGGACCCCTCCGCCGGCGGCAAGCCGAAACCCATAATTAAGAAGTTTGGAACAGGTATGGGACTTGGCGCCAGTCGCGTCTTTTTCTCAGCAGGCTCGCAAAAATTCCATGAAGAAAGCGCGTGATTCCTCACCGCCAAAGGACACGAGCGCGCCGATGGAAACTGAAATTCCCTCACCGCCGCTTGTCCCTGGAGCAGCGCCGCTGTGCTTCGTGGTCGACGAGGAACCTAGCATCCGCCATTTCCTCTCCCTGATCCTGCACGGATCGGGCGTCGACACCGTGGAATTTGCCGACGGCGCGGCCATGCGCAAGGCAATGGACCGGTCGCCGCGGCTGATCTTTCACAACGTTTCACTGGAATCCGCCGACGCCATCGAATCGGTCGCGATCCTCGGCAAGCGCGGCTTTCGCGGCAACGTGCAATTGATGAGCAGCCGCGGCGCGGCCGTGCTTGAGCACGTCAAGTCGATCGGCCTGCAGCAGAAACTCAACATGCTGCCGATCCTCAAAAAGCCTTTCGAAACGGACGCCATCGTCAAGATCATCCAGGAGCTCAAGCTGGGTACGCCGCCCGCAGTTGCGACGCGGATCGATCTGGATGAAGCGCTCAATAAAAACTGGATCGAGTTCTGGTATCAGCCCAAGATCGACCTGCGCAAAAAACAGCTCGCCGGCGCCGAAGCATTCGCGCGCGCGCGCCATCCGGAACATGGGATCGTTCTACCCAGCGCCTTCATGCCCGGTGCAAGTCAGCCAGCCCTGCAAAAATTATCAGAATTCGCCATTGCCAGCTCACTCAAGGCCGGATTGGAATTCGGCAACCTCGGCATAAACCTGCGTATCTCGGTCAATGTTCCGATTGAGGTGTTGGAGAAACTGCCGATAGCGGAATTGGTGGCGGCGCAACGGCCGCAGCACGACAAATGGCCGGGCCTGCTCATCGACATCAAAGAAGAAGAGATTGCGACCAATCTCGCCTTGGCCACGGATATCGCCAAGAAGCTCGAGAGCTGCAACGTACGCCTTGCCATCGACAACTTCGGCCACAGTTACCACGCCCTCGGCCAACTCAAAGAACTCCCCTTTGCCGAGTTCAAGCTCGATCGTGCCTTCGTGACCGATTGCGGTACGGACAAGGTCAATGCGCCGCTCTGCAAGGCAGCGATTGATCTTGCGCACAATCTCGGCGGCGCTGCGGTTGCGGTCGGCATCGAGAAAGCAGCCGACGCCGTAGCGCTCATGAGTATGGGCTGCGACTATGGACAGGGCTATCTGCTCGGTCAGCCCATGCCGGCGGAGCGATTTGTCTCACTGCTGCGCCAACGCGGCGCACAGGAACGGGTCCAGCAATCCGGCGAGGCGGACGCGCAGCCCGCCTAGCCTCCAATACGTTTAATGGGTCCAGGCGTCGCGCCGCTTGAACGCAAAATTATCGGCGTATGCAATGCGCGTGCGCGCCGGCACCGTGGTGTCGAATACCTGGTACGCGATCGCATGGCGCTCGCAATAGGCGATCGCCTCTTCTTTGCTGTCGAAACGCAGGCGCACCTGCTGGCGCATATCGCCGGACGACGTCCACCCCATCAACGGCTCGACGGTGCGCGCTTCCTCCGGCTCGAAGTCGAGAACCCAGTCCTTCGTTTTGGCGCGCCCGGATTGCATGGCGGTCTTCGCCGGCTGGTAGATGCGTGCAGTCATTGGCTGGAATCCAAGGCTCATTCGCTGAGCGCTCGTATAAAGGCAATGCCATGCACTGGCAACGCCAGCGGCCGCGCATGAACTATCGGACTTTGTGGAAAATCTACGCTCTGTAACCGACCCGCCGGTGGCGAGCGGTAACGCCTAGATCGAAAGGGGAGCCCCGCCGTCGCCTTGCCTGCGCAGACGCCGGCCGATCGAGCAGCGCATTTCGCACCGTCATGGTGAAGCCGCCTTCCGCGGCATCCTCAAAGACCAATCCCTGTTCGCTCCAGGTTTCCTCGATCACGCGAACGGTCGTTCGACGCGGCTCGGTTTCACCCTGCTCAAGCTTATGGACGGCCCTTTGCGTCAGTCCGACGCGGTCCGCCAGTTCGCCTTGGCTCCAGCCCAGCACCGCGCGTGCGGCCCGAATCTTTGCGGCAAAGGCGTGCCGCTCCATGCGGATGACCTCGACGAGGTCGGCGGACCTTTGGGAAACGAGATGCATCGGCATTTGACACTTATGACATTGAGACAAAATTGCCCCCGGCGGGAAACCCGCCGAGGGCTTTTATCGTCAGATCCTGATCACGCGATCAGGGCCAGAAGTTACGTTGCACGCGGAAGATGCCGGACCACACGTCGTTGTCGTTGATCGCGGCGCCAGCGGGCCGATTGCCAGCCGCTGCCGTAGTGGTGCCACCCGCGAACGCGGTCTGCACACGCGAGTACATGACTTCGAGGCCGATATCGAGGTTCTGGACCGGGTTCCAGATCGTACGCGAACCGACCTGCCACACGCTCCAATCCGGATCGCAGGCTGCGCCAGCCACTGGGGCCGCGCCGCAGATTACGGTGCTCGGCTGAACCTTCAGGTAGCTGCCGTAGAGCGACGTCTGCCAAGCAGCGTTCCAGTGATGGGTATAGCCAGCGACGACTGCCCAACTCCTGGTCAGCTCCAGGCTTCCGGTGGGGCTGCTGTAAACCGCCTCCGGATTCCAGCCGAGGCCAACGTTGTTGCCGTCGAACACATCGACGCCGCCATTGGTGGTCAGCGAGTAGTTGGTGTACTGGCCGGCACCGTGGGCGTAGTCGAACTCGACGCCGACGTGGTCACCCTTGCCGAGCATCGGCAGGTTGAACTTGACGCCCGCACCGAGAGCGTAGCCGATCTCATTGGACGGATAACCCGCGCCGATGCCGCCAGTGTAGTAAGAGGCGGCGACGTCATGGATGGCGCCGCTGACACCGGCCGAGCCCCAGGCCTGGTCGATGCGCAGGTTACCCACGATGTCCGGCCACTCCGGCGAGAAGCTGCCGCCGGCCTGACTGTTGGTCGGGGTGGTACCGATCGCAAGCGCGGCAGCCGTCGCGTTGAAGATCGCCTTGCCGCCGCGGTCTTCCGCCGCGATCGAGGCCGAGACGCCGTTGCCGAGCTGCGCGGTGTAACCGGCAACCGTGATGCCCGAGCCGCCGGTCGCAGACCCGATGAAGTTGGTCTGGTAGCTCTCGGTCGGCGCCGGATTGTAGATGTCGAAGAACGACTGCGTGCGGCCGAACGTGAACCCGGCGAGCTGGATGA
>JBARCH010000057.1:0-3077 GCA_049793875.1 Pseudolabrys sp.
GGCAAGGACTCTTCACGCGCGTTTTTCGGCCGGCGCAAGGGACATCCCTTAAAGCCGCGCCAGGCAGCGCTTTTCGACACGCTGCTGCCGCGTCTTGCCATCGATATCGCGCAACCAGCGCCGGCCGATCTGCGTACGCTGTTCGGAAACGCCGTCGATGAGGTGCGGCTGGAAATCGGCTTCGGCGGCGCCGAGCACCTGATCGCGCAGGCACAGGCCAATCCGCGCATCGGCTTCATCGGCAGCGATTTGTTCCTCAATGCGATGGCGAAGGCACTTGTCGCCGTCGAGGCGCTGCAACTTGCGAACGTCCGCCTGTATTTCGGCGATGCAATCCATTTGATCGATTGGCTGCCGGCCGGCGCACTCGCGCGCGTGGACCTGCTTTATCCCGACCCATGGCCGAAGCGGCGGCATTGGAAGCGGCGATTCATCCAGGACGAAAGCCTCGCACAACTGGCGCGCATTTTGGAAAGTGGCGGCGAGTTGCGCTTCGCCACAGACATTTCTCATTACGCAACGTGGGCGCTGTCGCGCATCATGCGGTCATCGGAATTCGAGTGGACTGCCGAGCGTGCCGATGACTGGCGGCTGCCGTGGCCGCAATTCGGCGGGACGCGCTACGAGGCGAAAGCCAGGCGCGAAGGCCGCACACCCGCTTATTTTATTTTTCAGCGCATCTAACGCCGGAAAGCAGCGGACTAATCCGCGCCCTGACGCACCTGCCAGAAACGCACGACGCGCTGCGCGGTCGCCGGCGTGAGTTGCTCGAAATTTTCCAGCGCCGCGTCGAAGATCCGGCTCGATGCCCGCTTGCCGCCCGCGCGGTTGGCGATGACACCGATGATGTCGCTCACGGTTTGCCAACTGAAGCCCGCGGCGCGCGCCAGGATCAGCACCGGGTCGGCACGGTCGCCGTTGAGCAGCCGGTCGACGACATCGACAGGCACCGAGCACAACGTCGCCAACGCCGCGATCGTCTCCTCGTATTTTCCCGCCTTGGCAAATTCCGCTATATCCGCTTCGCCGAGCTTCCGCTCCCTGTGCAGTGCGCGCACGGCGTCGAGCGCGCTGGTGTAATTGCGCGGCCCGGCCCTGTCGCCTACTTCCTGCGACACCTTCGCCAGCACGCGCTGGATTTCGGCTTGCGTCTCGGGCTTGGCCTGCGCAAGCAATCGCTGCTGCACGACTTCGGTCGCCTGCACGAGCAACTGTCGGAACAGCCGCGGCGGAATGTCGGCGCGCAAGCCAACCTTTTCGGCCAGCACGCCGTCCTGCTCCGCGCGCTGGACGAGCGTTGTGAATGCGTTGTCCGACAATGCCGCTTTGTGGTTGGTCGCAATGCGGCGCGACACCTCACGATCGCCGCGTGAAACGATTACATCGGAAAGTGCTTCGCCTATTCCCTGACGCGTCGACAGCGCCAGCAGGTGCGCCTGACTTTTCGTTTCGGCAATATGAATGAGATCGGGATCGGTGAGATTGCCTTGTGCGATTACCGGGCCCGCGATCGCAATGTCGTTGTTGTTGGCAAGCTTGCGCACCACGCCGCTCGGCGCATTCGGCACCGGCGCGATCCGGCGCGCGAGTTCCGCCAATGCCTTCGCTTCGATCTCTTCGATGAGGCAACCCATCACGTCGTCGAACAGCGCAATGTGATCGTCGTTGAGGCGTGGCGCTCCATCGAGGAACAGCGTGGTAATTCGACGCAGCATCGCAGCGCGTGTTGCCGCGGAGCCGTGCTGAACGGCCTCTTCCAGTTCGGGAAGCAGCGAAGCGGGGGCGCCCATTGCGAGTCCTGCAAGGCCGGGCGGCGCAAAGTCGTCGCCAGCGGCCGTTTACGCAAATTTAAGTGCAGATTCTGAACGAAGAGTTAGTCCTCCCGTGGCCCGCCACCCTTGCATCAACGCGTAATTTCGCTATATTTCGCCTGTTACCAAGACACCTCATAACCGGATGGGTTTTGAGAGTGGGTCCTGCCGGACCCGCTCTTTTTTGTTACCAAAAATGGCCGAAAGCCAGGATCTGAAGAGTGGCGCGCCGCAATCGGACGTGCCGGACGTGATGGAACCACGGCTGATCGTCGAGCCGGGGATCGCGGCGCGCGTCGCCACAATCGCGGAACCCGTGCTCGGCGGAATGGGCTATCGGCTGGTGCGCGTGCGCGTCTCGGGTTCCTCCGGTTGCACCGTCCAGATCATGGCGGAGCGGCCGGATGGCAGCATGGCGGTGGAAGACTGCGAGGCCGTTTCGCGCGCGCTGTCGCCGGTGTTCGACGTCGCCGATCCGATCGACCGCGCTTACCGGCTGGAAATTTCCTCGCCGGGCATCGACCGGCCGCTGGTGCGGCGCTCCGATTTCGAGCGCTATGCCGGCAACGCGGTCAAGATCGAGACGATCATGCCGATCGACGGCCGCCGCCGCTTCAACGGCACGCTGCTCGGCACCGACGGTGATGTCGCGCGCATCCGGCGCGAGGACGTAACGCCGGGCGAGGAAACCGAAGTTCTCATTCCGATCGAGGAAATGAGCGAAGCAAGACTCATTCTCACCGACGATCTGGTGGTTGATGCCTTGCGACGCGGAAAGGCTGCCGAGCGCGAAGCGAAGGCGGCAAAGAAAGAAGCCAGGAAATTACGGCATCAACCCGGCCAGGCCGGGCATGCCATCAAGCAAGGAGACTGAGCTATGGCTGTCAGCGCCAACAGGCTCGAACTGTTGCAAATTGCCGACGCGGTTGCGCGCGAAAAGGCGATCGACCGCTCCATCGTCATCACGGCGATGGAAGACGCGATCGCCAAGGCGGCGCGCTCGCGCTACGGCGCCGAGACCGATGTGCACGCCGAGATCGACGGGAAAACCGGCGACCTGCGCCTTACGCGGCACATGCTGGTGGCGGAGGTGATTGAAAATTCGTCGAACCAGATCACGCTCGAAGACGCGCGCCGGCATCATCCGGCTGCGCAGATCGGCGACACGATCGCCGACCCGCTGCCGCCGCTGGAATACGGCCGCATCGCCGCGCAGTCGGCGAAGCAGGTGATCGTACAGAAGGTGCGCGAGGCCGAGCGCGACCG
>JBARCH010000058.1:0-14281 GCA_049793875.1 Pseudolabrys sp.
TCCACCGCTCGAATCTGATCGGAATGGGCGTCATGCCCCTGGTGTTCGAAGAAGGCACCACGTGGCAGTCGCTGGGGCTCAAGGGCGACGAGCAGGTCACAATTCGCGGCCTGCACGGCGAGATCAAACCCCATCAGCGATTGATCGCGGAAATTGTCTCCGGCAACGGGACCCTCAAGCGCGTTCCGCTTATCTGCCGTATCGATACCCTGGATGAGCTCGACTATTTCAAGAATGGCGGCATCTTGCAGTACGTGCTGCGCCATTTGGCCGCTTAGTCGCTAACCCGCTCACCGCGAAGTGAGTGGTGGGTGATGCCCCAGGCGCCTATGAAGATGGCGGCTGGGGCCTTGGTGTCGGAATGAAAGCGCGTCGCGTCACTTCAGCTGCTCTCGTCCTTTCCGTCGTTGCGGCCGTGCAGCCTGTCGCTGCCGGCGAGCCGCGCGCCGTGATCGAGCTGTTCACCAGCCAGGGATGCTCGTCCTGTCCGGCGGCCGACAAGCTGCTGGGTGAGCTTTCAAAGGACAATTCGCTCATCACGCTGAGCTTGCCCGTCGACTACTGGGACTATCTCGGCTGGAAAGATACGCTTGCGCTGCACGGGCACTCCATGCGCGAACGCGCCTACGCGAATGCTCGCGGCGATCGTGAGGTTTATACGCCGCAAGTCGTAATCGACGGCATCAAGCCCGTCGTCGGAAGCGACAAAGCTGCGATCGAGAAGGCTATTCAGCAAGCGCGGCAAAAAGCGTCGCCATTGCTGTTGCCCGTGACGCTTGCCGTCGATGACAAGCAGGTCACGGTCAGCGTGCCCGCGGCGTTAGACGATCATCGCAGCGCTGAAGTTTGGCTTTGCCCGGTCACGCACAAGATTACCGTTTCGGTCGAGCGGGGCGAGAATTCAGGCCATACGCTCACCTATTACAATGTTGTGCGCGGCTGGGTGAAACTCGGCGATTGGGATGGCACCGCGCAAAAGTTCAGTGTGCCGCGCGCAGACGTCGCCAAGGACGGCATCAATTCATTGGCAGTTTTTGTTCAGAGCGGCGTAGCCACCAAGCCGGGTGTCATGCTCGGCGCCGCCAAGGCCGATTTGCAGTAGCCGGCCCGTACTGAAAAATCCGAATAGCGGTTGCACAAAAAAATCGGGCCGGTGAAACCGGCCCGAAAGTCTTTGGGGATTGAACCGTACGCGGAACTCAACTGACCCGGCCGGCCAAGCCCGGGGGGCTGGGGGGCTGAGGAATCCGGACTCGAACCAGACCGGGCCTTGAGGCAACAGTCGCCTATATGCCGAAGCAGCATGTCGCGCGATTGTCCGAATTTGGGCAGTATTATGATTCTTTTAACGGCTGCGTGATCGCGGAAAACGGGTATTTTGTCGAGTTTGCGAGATTTTCTCGCGCGCAGGGGCCTCTTGCGGTGTGGCATCGCCGGCGTAATCATTATCCTGACCCAACCAGGAGGCGCCGCATGACGTTCGGTTCCGGCGAAGTCGATCCAAGCCAGTCGGCGGGGGGCGGATCCCCAACGCGTTTTACAGCCGCCCCTGTGAATCAGGTCACATTCAGCCGCCGCGAGCTCAATCGCATTCTCGGCCTTTACGGACGAAAAGTGGCCGCCGGTGAGTGGCGCGATTACGCGATCGAATTCCTGAAAGATCGGGCGGTGTTCTCGGTATTCCGTCGCAGTTCGGAAGTTCCGCTCTACCGCATCGAGAAAAATCCGAAACTCGCACGCAAGCAGGGCGTCTATAGCGTCACCTCCGCCACGGGCCTGGTCTTGCGCCGCGGGCATGACCTCGATCCGGTGTTGCGCGTGATCGACAAGTCGCTGTCGCTTGTCGCAAGCTGACGGCGGCTTACGGCTCTCTGGTTGCGCCCGGGCCGAGCACACGCTGCATCAGCGGGGTGTCGAGCCAGCGGCCGAATTTGTAGCCGATGTTTTTCAGATTTCCCGCGGGCTCGAAACCGCAAGCCTTATGCACGCCGATCGACGCGGCCTGATCTGAATCGCCGATGACGGCAATCATTTGCCTGAAGCCGAGAGTCGTGCAGGCGTCGATCAGTTTTTCCAGCAGAACTTTCCCGATACCGCGGCGGTGCATCTCCGGCGCCACGTAGACGGAGTTTTCGACGGTGAAGCGGTAGGCCGGCCGCGTCCGGTATAGTGATGCATAGGCGTAACCAGCAACGACGCCGTCGATCTCCGCGACGAAGTAAGGGAATTTGCCGTCGAGCAGCGCTTTCATGCGCCGCGTCATCTCCGCCTCATCCGGCGGCTCAAGCTCGAACGATGCCGTGCCGTGAGCCACGGCATGGGCGTAGATGCGGGTAATGGCCGGGGTGTCAGTGAGCATAGCAGGGCGGATGCGGAGGCTCATGCAATGTCACCGTCATGCCCGCGCTTGTCCCGGGCATCCATGTCTTCCTTGCGCACAGCTAAACAAGACGTGGATGGCCGGGACCAGCCCGGCCATGACGAAAACAAAACGCCCCGGCTTTTAGCCGGGGCGCGGAGTGTGGTGAGCTGGTTCCGCCCTTAGCGGCGATCACCCAGGAAGCGCAGCATGAACAGGAACAGGTTGATGAAGTCGAGATAGAGCGACAGCGCGCCCATCACCGCCTTGCGGCTGGTAATCGTCCCGTCGTCGTTTGCGCTGTACATCTCCTTGATCCGCTGGGTGTCCCAGGCGGTGAGACCTGCAAAGATCAGCACGCCGATCGCGGAGATCGCGAAGCTAAGTCCGGAGCTCTGAAGCCACATTTGCACAAGCATCGCGATGACCAGTCCGAACACGCCCATAACCAGAAATGAGCCGATCGGCGAAAGATCACGTTGCGTCGTGTAGCCATACAGGCTCAACGCTCCAAACGACGCCGCCGAGATAAAGAACGTTCGCGCGATCGAAGCGCCGGTGTATTGGACAAATATCGGCATCAACATCAGCCCAAGCAGTCCGGCATAGAGCAGGAACAAGCCGAGCGCGGTGCTCGCCTGTAGCCGGTTCACGCGGGCGCTGAGGAAGAAGACGATACCGAGCGTGCCGAGGAACAGCACGATCATAACCGGGAAGCTGAAGATCGCCTGGCCGAACGCCGTCGCTCCAACGATCTGTCCGCCGACGATGTGAATGGCATTGCCGCCAGCGGCTTGGAAGGTCAGCAAGGCGACGACGCCTGTGAGCGCCACGCCCGAAGCCATGTAATTGTAAACACGGAGCATGTAGGCGCGCAGGCCTACATCAATTGCCGCCGCCCGATCGGCAAAGCCACCGCGGGCAGCTAAGTTCCGGTCGTAGTCCGACATCGCAGTTCCCTCTCTATGTCCGGCGAAGGCCGGTCATGTTTGGCGCACCGGCAAGGGGCCGCCGCGCTCGTACTCCGAATCTAGTGTGCGAAAAGGCTGGGCGCCAGATATGGCTCGACAATGACCATGCACCTTGCAGATCGTTAACAATCCAGAGACGGCCATTATAGCCGAAATAACGGGAAGACCCGAATGGCGGCCCGCCGCGCGGCGGAATGTCGCGAAAACTACAGATTCCGCAACACCGGTGCCGGTTTCTGCCCCAGCGCCGTAAATGTACCGACCAGTCCCAACGCAATCGTGATGGCAACGGCACCGAGCGCGGCGGCGAGCGCCGGCCAAGGCAGCCAGGAAAACCGCAGATTCATCAGATCGGCGACAATCAACCATGCGGCGAGCGAGCCGCTGATGACACCAAAAAAAGCGGTGGAAGCACCGAGCAACAAATATTCGAGCACATAGACTGTGAGCAGTTTTGAGCGCGTCGCGCCCAGTGTCTTGAGTATGACGGCGTCGTAAACGCGATGCCGGTGCCCGGCGGCCAGCGCGCCGCCGAGAACCAGCCCGGCGGCCAGCAAGGTGATCGCGCTGGCGCCATCGATGGCCAGCACCAAATTTGAGATGAGCGAGCCGATTGCTTCCAATGCCTCCTTCACGCGCACGGTCGTCACCGTCGGAAACGCGCCGGCGACCGATTTGATCATCGCGCTTTCCTGCGCGGTCGTGCCGCCGCCGGGATAAGCCAGCGTCGCGAGATGCGTATGCGGGGCGCCGCGGAAACTGTTGGACGAAAACACCATCACGAAATTGATGCCCAGGCTTTGCCAGTCGACGAGTCGCAGGTTTGCGATGCGTGCCGTGATGTTGCGGCCGAGCACGTTCACCGTTACGGGATCGCCCAGCTTGAGGTGCAGGCCGTCCGCGATGCGCTTCTCGAACGAGACCAAGGGCGGGCCGCTGTAGTCCGGTTTCCACCATTCGCCGGCGACAAGCCGCGAGCCGCGCGGGATATCATTCGCATAGGTAATGCCGCGGTCGCTTTGCAGCACCCACTCGGCGTCGGAGCTTGGCTTCAGGTTTTCGGCGGCGATGCCGTTGGCGGAGATGATGCGCCCGCGCAGCATCGGTACTTCTTCGTACGTTGCCTTCGGCGCATGCTCGCGCACGAACGTGTCGAAGCGCTGCGCCTGCTCCGCCGGGATGTCGAGAAAGTAGAACGACGGCGCCTTTTCCGGCAGTGCGGCGGTAAACTGCGTGCGCAGCGTGCCGTCGATCTCGATCACCGTGACGAGCAGCGCGATGCCGAGGCCGAGCGACAGCACGATGGTCGGCGTCAGCGCGGAGGGGCGGTGGATATTGGCAATGGCCATGCGCAACACTGTGGATCGCGCGCGCGGCGCATGGCGCGCGATGACCATCAGGCCGGCGGCGACCAGCCGCAGAAGCACGAAGACCGCTGCCGCGACCGCAACGTAAATTGTGGCAACACGCCGGTCGTAGGCGAGCACGATGGCCAGCCCCGCAAGCGCGGTAATCGTCGCGACGGCGCCGACGGCGTAAATCCGGCGCGGCCAGCGTGGCTGGGGTACGACGCCGTCGCGGAACAGTGCGCCGACCGGCACGTCATGCGCGCGGCCGAGCGGCCAGATCGCGAACGCGGCCGCAGTGAGCAGGCCGTAAAGCAGAGCCAGCGCCAGTTCGCCCGGGTGAAAAGAAGGATTGATCGGCAGCGGGATGAGCGTGCCGAACGAGCCGATGATGATGTAGGGCAGCGCCGCGCCAACCACGATGCCAGCGGCGCAGCCGACTAACGCCATCGCCAGAACCTGTAAGAGGTAGATGGAAAAGATGCGCGCGCCGGTCGCGCCCAGCGCCTTCATGGTGGCGATGGCTTCCCGGCGGCGGTCGAGATGGCTTTTGACGGCGTTGCCGACACCGACGCCGCCGATCAGCAACGCGGTCAGGCCGACAATGGTGAGAAATTCGGTGAAGCGTTCGACGTCGCGCTCGAGCCGCGGCGTCGCGTTGCGGCGCGTGCGGATGTCCCATCCGGCCTCCGGCAGTTGCGCGTGCGCCGCCTCGATCACCGCATTCGCCATTTTATCGGCGCCGTCGTTTGCCGGCAGTTTCAGGCGATAGTGCCAGCGCACAAGGCTGCCCGGCTGGACCAATCCGGTGGCGCGCAGTCCTGCATCGCTTATCAGCAGCCGAGGGCCGAAGCTGATACCGCCTGCGAGTTTGTCCGGCTCGTTTGCGAGCGTCGCGCGGATTTCGACCGTTGCGTTGCCGATCGTTATCCGTGCGCCGGGCTTGAGATCGAGCCGCGTCATCAGCGTTGGATCGGCGGCGGCGCCGAATACGCCGTTACGTTCGGCGAGTGCGTCCGCCAGCGGGATTGACGGATCCAGATCGACCTTGCCGAACAATGGATAATTTGCATCGACAGTCTTGATCTCGACGAGTGCGGCGTTGCCGGCTGTGGTGCGCGCCATCGCGCGCATGGTGGCGGCAGTGGAAACCTCGCCGTGGCTTTTCAGGAATGCCATTTCGGCCGCGGTCGCCTCGCGCTGGATCAGCGTGAACGACAGATCGCCACCGAGGATCACCTGGCCTTGCCGCGCCAACCCATCCGCCAGGCTGCCAGCCACCGAGCCGACACCGGCAATCGCCATGACGCCGAGCGCGATGCAGCCGATGAAGACGTAGAAGCCGCGCAAGCCGCCGCGCAATTCACGCAATGCAAAGCGCAGCGCGAGCGATCCATTGCGCGGCGCTGCAGGCAAAGCCGCGACGCTCATGATGCCGCATGTCCGTCGACGCGGCCGGAACGCAGCCGCACCACGCGATCGCAGCGCGCCGCCAGCGCGTGATCGTGAGTCACGAGAATGAGCGTGGTGCCGCGCCTGGCGTGCCCCGCAAAGAGAAGATCGATGATCTGCTTTCCGGTGTCTTCGTCGAGATTCCCCGTCGGCTCATCGGCGACGAGGATCGCCGGGTCTGGCGCCAGCGCGCGCGCCAACGCGACGCGCTGCTGCTCACCACCGGACAATTGAGCCGGGTAGTGGTGCAGCCGTTCGGCGAGCCCGACAGCGGCGAGTTCGCGCCGGGCGGTCTGCTCCGGCGCGGCGGCGCCGGCCAGCTCCAGCGGCACGGCGACGTTTTCGATCGCCGTCATGGTCGGGATCAGGTGAAACGACTGGAAAACTATTCCGACATTGCGGCCGCGAAAGCGCGCCAGCGCATCCTCATCGAGCTTGTTGAGGTCTTCGCCGGCGACCGCGATGCTGCCGGTATCCGGCCGCTCCAAACCGGCCATCGCCATCAGCAGCGTCGACTTGCCCGAGCCCGACGGGCCGACCAAGCCAATTGCCTCGCCACGCCCTATATTGAGGTCGATATCCTTGAGGATATGGACGCGGGCTGCTCCTTGCCCGAGCGAGAGATTGATCCCGGCCAGCGCAATGGCCGGTCCCGCCTGGGAGAAATCGTTCATGTGGCCACACCGTTCACAGCTCCGCTCATATGGGAGAAAGGGCGTGCTGGTCCAGCGTTTCGCGGCGCTTCTGCTGCTCACGTTTGCTTGTGGCCCGGCAGCATTCGCGGCTCCGGCGGACGCGCCGGTGAAAATCGTCGTGCTCGGCGACTCGATTTCTGCCGGCTTCGGCCTTCCGGTCCAGGATGCCTTGCCGGCGAAGCTTGCCGGCGCGCTCAAGGCGAAGGGCGTAGCGGCGACGATCGCCAATGCCGGCGTTTCCGGCGACACGGCATCCGGCGGGCTGGAGCGGCTCGATTGGTCGGTGCCGGATGGAACCGACGCGGTGATCGTCGAACTCGGCGCGAACGACGCGCTGCGCGGCATCGATCCCAAGGTTACAAAGCAGGCGCTCGACTCGATCCTGCGTCAGCTCGAACAGCGTCATATCGCCGTCATGCTTGCAGGCATGCGCGCGCCGCGGAACATGGGGGCCGAGTATGTGAAAGCGTTTGACGCCATCTATCCGGCGCTTGCCTCGACTCACAACGTCGTCTTTTATCCATTCATCCTCGACGGAGTCGCTACCGACCCCAAACTCAATCAGCGCGATGTGATGCATCCCAACGCCGAAGGGGTCGATGTGATCGTGGCGCGTCTCCTGCCGAAGGTCGAAGACCTGATTGCCCGCGTGCGTTCGTCGCGGGGCTCGTAGTCCGGAACGTGCCATGCCGCGGCTTTTTACCGGTGTCGAAATTCCGCCCGAGGTCGGGCAAGCGCTGGCATCGCAACGCGGCGGGTTGCCGGGCGCGCGCTGGATCAGTCCGGAAAATTATCATCTGACGCTGCGCTTCATCGGTGACGTGGACGATACGATCGCGAACGAAATCGTTTCGTTGCTCGACAAGGTGAAACGCAGTCCGTTTGAATTGCGCCTGGAGGGGTTGACATCCTTCGGCAGCCGCAAGCCGCGTGCTGTGGTAGCCGCGGTGACGCCGGCGCAAGCGCTGCTCGACGTGCAAGCCGAGCACGAGCGGCTGATGCAGCGCATCGGGCTCGATCCGGAAGGCCGCAAATATACGCCGCATGTCACGCTGGCGCGCCTGCGCGATTCCTCAAGTTTGCAGGTGGCGGAATATCTGGCGGCACGTGGCTATTTCCGCACGGCGGCATTCCGCGTGTCGCGCTTCGTCTTGTTTTCGTCGCGCGCGTCGACCGGCGGCGGACCCTACGTGGTGGAAGAGAGCTATCCGCTCGCCGCCTGACGCCTCAGGCCGCTCCCAATAGCCGCGACTGCGCGTCGAAAACAGCGTTCGCGAAAGCATGGCCGTCGGCCAGCGCCTCACGCGCCATCGACAGCGCGGTCGAGCGCGGCGGCAACAGATTGCCGGTGACGCTGCCGAAATCGAAAGAGAAATCGGCGGCAAATTTGCGCGCCAGCTGTTGCATGCGCCGGTTATCGGCGAGGCAGTGCATGTGCAGTGATTTGATGCCGCGATTGCGTGCCGTCAGCAAAGTGCACCTGAGTAACTCGGTGCCGACGCCTCGGCTTTGCCATGACTGCTCGACGCTGAGAGCGGCTTCCGCTTCACCGGCGAGCGGCGAGCCGACATGTCGCAGTTCGGACGCGCCACGGAGCGTGCCGTCCACAAAAAATCCGTACAGCACAACGCCGACGCCGCGGGCCAAGTGAGCATGACGGCGGATGAAATCGTCGGACGCTCCGCCCGAGAAACGCCGGTTGCGGCTCTCCGGATCGAGTCGCAACAGATGATCGCCGTAGGCGTCGTTTTCGGCGGCCCACAATTTGCGGATCACACCATCACCGGGCAGCACATTGCGCATTGCAGGCCTCCAATTCCACGTCGCCGGCTTCCACCTTGTCGATTTCGCGAATCACCAGCAGGTCACCATATATGTTGCATTGCAGCAAAAGACGGGCGAAATCAGGTTGAAGCAGAGCCGACCGCCAAAAATGCATGGCTCCCAAGAATTTAGCGTTCCTGTTGGAATTGCCGGGGGCATCGTCGAGTGGCACGGCACTCACTGATTTACAGCGGCGCCGGATCGCCCTAGGTCTCGCGCCACCGGCCGCAACCGGCAGTTCACTCGCGCGGCGATATCTCTTCGGTCCAAATCACGCATGTCCGAACTGTTCAGCACGCGCTACGCGGCGCTCATCGCAGCCGGCAAGATCGAAGCCGATCCGGGCCAGGCGGAATTGGCGCAGCATTTCGCGGCACTCGAACGCCGCATCGCGATGCATCGGCTGGCGCGAAAATCGTCATCGCTCGGATGGTTGTTCGGCCGCCGGCAGAACACCGAGCCGCCAATCAAGGGCCTCTACATTTACGGCGAGGTCGGGCGCGGCAAGACATTCCTGATGGATCTGTTCTTCGAAGCTTGCGTGGCACAGCGCAAGCGGCGAGCGCACTTTCACGAATTCATGGCGGACGTGCATGAGCGCGTGCATGCCTATCGTCAGGAATCCAAAAACGGCGACGGCCCCGACCCGATTCACCGCGCCGCGGCCGCGATCGCGGAGGAGGCCTGGCTTTTATGCTTCGACGAATTCCATGTCACCGATATTGCCGATGCGATGATCCTCGGACGGCTGTTCACGCGTCTGTTCGAACTCGGCGTGATCATGGTGGCGACGTCGAATCTGGCGCCGCGCGAGCTTTACAAAGACGGCCTCAATCGCGGGCTTTTCGTGCCTTTTATCGCGATTCTGGAACGGCACTGCGAAGTGGCGCGGCTCGATGCACGCATTGATTTCCGGCTGGAAAAACTTACCGGCGTACCGACCTGGTACGTGCCGGACGACGCGAAAGCCGCCGCCGCCCTCAACGGCGCGTGGGAGCGGCTGACGGCCGGAAATTCCGGTGTCGCGCAAGAACTGACCGTGAAAGGGCACGTGGTCCATGTGCCGAGGGCGGCGATGGGCGTTGCGCGTTTTTCGTTCGCCGAATTGTGTGGCGAGCCGCTTGCGGCCAGTGACTATCTCAAAGTCGCGCACGAATTTCACACGATCATTCTTGAGCATATCCCGGTCATGGATTTCGACCGGCGCAACGAAGCCAAGCGTTTCATCATTCTGATCGACACGCTCTACGATCATGCGGTGAAACTGCTCGCGTCGGCACAGGCCGATCCTGACGCGCTGTATGTCGCGGACGAAGGCTATGAGGCGCAGGAGTTCAAACGCACGGCCTCGCGCCTGATCGAGATGCGTTCACAGTCCTACCTTGGCCTGCCGCACGGGCCGCGCGGCGGCCACGTGGTCGATGCCGGAAAAATCGTCGAGACCTGACTCGCGCCCTCTGCCTGCTGTTTGCCGATCGTCGCTGGGCCGTGCAGGGCATTTAGGCCAAAAATCAAACAAAACAGGGCTGGACAGCGGGCCAAAGGTGGTGTGGTATTATGTATACAAGAATGTGAGGGGCGGACTTCAGGCCCGCCTTGTGCTTGTCGCAGTTAGCGGGACCGGATAACCACCACGAGGCCGCGCCCAGCGGCTCATCCAAGTCGAGAGTTTCCCAACCATGGCCCGTAACAAAATTGCTTTGATCGGCTCCGGTCAAATCGGCGGCACGCTCGCCCACCTCATCGGTCTCAAACACCTCGGCGACGTCGTTCTATTCGACGTCATGGAGGGCATTCCCCAAGGCAAGGCGCTGGATATCGCCGAATCCTCGCCGGTCAACGATTTCGACGCGCGCTTCTCCGGCACGAATTCCTATGAAGCCATCGAGGGCGCAGACGTCTGCATCGTCACCGCCGGCGTGCCGCGCAAGCCGGGCATGAGCCGCGACGATCTCCTCGGCATCAACTTGAAGGTGATGGAGCAGGTCGGCTCCGGCATCAAGAAATACGCGCCCAATGCGTTTGTCATCTGCATCACCAATCCGCTCGACGCGATGGTGTGGGCGCTGCAGAAATGCTGCGGCCTGCCGCAGCAGAAAATCATCGGCATGGCGGGTGTGCTCGACTCCGCGCGCTTTCGTTATTTCCTCGCTGACGAATTCAATGTCTCGGTGGAAGACGTCACCGCTTTCGTGCTCGGCGGCCACGGCGACAGCATGGTGCCGCTCATTCGCTACTCGACGGTGGCCGGCATCCCGGTCCCCGATCTCGTGAAGATGGGCTGGACCTCGCAGGCGCGCGTGGACGAAATCATCAAGCGCACCGCAAACGGCGGCGCCGAGATCGTCAACCTGCTGAAGACCGGCTCGGCCTTCTACGCGCCGGCGGCTTCCGCGATCGCAATGGCCGAAAGCTATCTGCTCGACAAGAAGCGCGTACTTCCTTGCGCGGCGTGGCTCAACGGCGAATACGGAATCAAGGATCTGTACGTCGGCGTTCCGGTCGTGATCGGCGCCAAAGGCGTTGAGCGCATCGTTGAAATCGAACTCAACGGCGCCGAGCGCGACATGTTCGAAAAATCGGCAGCTGCCGTGCAGGGGCTGGTCGAAGCCTGCAAGAAGATCGCGCCGAATCTCGGCAACTAAAAAAGAATACGTGGGCGGGAGCACTGCATGAATATCCACGAGTATCAGGCGAAAGCCTTGCTGCGCGAATTCGGCGTGCCGGTGCCGCGTGGCATTCCCGCCTTCACGGTGGATGAAGCAATCAAGGCCGCCAACGAGCTTGGCGGCCCGGTCTGGGTCGTGAAGGCGCAAATTCACGCCGGCGGCCGTGGCAAGGCCGGCGGCGTCAAGGTCGTGAAGTCGGTGGACGACGTCAAAAAGGAATCCACCCGAATTCTCGGCTCGACGCTGGTGACTCATCAGACCGGTCCGCACGGTAAGAAGGTCAATCGTCTCTACGTCGAGGAAGGCTCGGCGATCGACCGCGAATTCTATCTTTCAGCGCTGATCGATCGTGAGACCTCGCGCGTTGCCTTTGTCGTATCGACAGAAGGCGGCATGGATATTGAGGAAGTCGCCAAGACTCATCCGGAAAAGATCGTCACGTTTTCGGTCGATCCGGCGACCGGTGTGATGCCGCATCACGGGCGCCGGGTTGCGAAGACGCTCAATCTCTCCGGCGATCTGGCGAAGCAGACGGGCAGTCTGCTCAGCAAGCTCTACGCGGCGTTCATCGCCAAGGACATGAGCATGCTCGAGATCAATCCGCTGGTTGTCACCAAGGACAATCAACTTGTCTGTCTCGACGCCAAAGTGAGTTTCGACGGCAACGCGCTTTACCGTCACGCCGATGTCGTGGCGCTGCGCGACCTCACTGAAGAAGACGATAAAGAAATCGAAGCGTCGAAGTTCGATCTCAACTACATCGCGCTCGACGGTTCGATCGGCTGCATGGTCAATGGCGCGGGTCTCGCGATGGCGACCATGGACATCATCAAGCTCTACGGCATGGCGCCGGCCAACTTCCTCGACGTCGGCGGCAGCGCCACCAAGGAGCGCGTAACCGCAGCGTTCAAGATCATCACCTCCGATCCCAGCGTGAAGGGCATCCTGGTCAATATCTTCGGCGGCATCATGCGCTGCGACGTGATCGCGGAAGGCGTGGTTGCGGCGGTGAAAGATGTCGGATTGAAGGTGCCGCTGGTCGTGCGGCTCGAAGGCACCAACGTCGATCTCGGCAAGAAGATCATCGCGGAATCGAAACTCAACGTGACGTCCGCCAACGATCTCGATGACGCCGCCCAGAAAATCGTCAAGGCCGTGAAGGAGGCCGCGTAATGTCCGTCCTTATCGGCAAAGATACCAAAGTCATCTGCCAGGGTTTCACCGGCAAGAACGGCACGTTTCATTCCGAGCAGGCGATTGCCTACGGAACGAAAATGGTAGGCGGCACATCGCCCGGCAAAGGCGGCTCGACGCACCTCAATCTGCCGGTGTTCGACACCGTCGCCGAAGCGGTCGAGAAGACCGGGTGCGACGCCAGCGTGATCTATGTCCCGCCGGCAGGCGCGGCCGACGCGATCTGCGAGGCGATCCAGGCGGAGATTCCGCTCATCGTCTGCATCACCGAGGGAATTCCGGTGATGGACATGGTGCGCGTGAAACGCGCGCTATCCGGCTCCAGGTCGCGGCTGATTGGTCCCAATTGCCCCGGCGTGATGACGGCGGGCGAATGCAAGATCGGAATCATGCCCGGCAACATCTTCAAGTCGGGCAAAGTCGGGATCGTGTCGCGCTCCGGCACGCTGACCTACGAGGCGGTATTCCAGACCAGCCGGGAAGGGCTGGGCCAGACCACGGCCGTCGGCATCGGCGGCGATCCGGTCAAGGGCACCGAATTCATCGACGTTCTGGAGATGTTTCTGGCCGACCCGAAGACCGAGTCGATCGTCATGATCGGTGAAATCGGCGGCTCCGCCGAGGAAGACGCGGCGGAATTTCTCAAGAGCGAAGCCAAGCGCGGGCGCAAGAAGCCTATGGTCGGCTTCATCGCCGGACGCACAGCGCCGCCCGGACGGCGCATGGGCCATGCCGGTGCCATCATTTCCGGTGGCAAAGGCGATGCCGAATCCAAAATTGCCGCGATGGAATCGGCCGGAATCAGGGTATCACCCTCGCCGGCCCGAATCGGGAAGACGCTTGTCGAAGTGTTGAAGTCCTGATTCAGTCCTTAGGTCTTTTGTAGACTTACAGGCGTCATAAATATCGTTAGAACACGAAATCGCCGGGTGCGCGGGCCATATGGGTCTTGCCCACCGGGTGGTCTGGCTATTAGCCACGCTAAGGATCGGAAAATCATGTCCCGTCAGGACGCCAACGCTGCCTTTGCCCGCACTTCATTCCTCTACGGCGGCAACGCCGCCTACATCGACGACCTCTACGCCCGCTATCAGGACAATCCCGGTTCGGTCGATGCCGAATGGCAGTCGTTCTTCCAGAGCCTGAAGGACGACGGCAAGGACGTTACGCGCAACGCGCACGGTGCATCCTGGAAGCAGCCGAATTGGCCGCAGCGCGCCGATGGTGACCTGGTCGCGGCCCTCGATGGCGATTGGGCGGTGACCGAAAAGCAGTTCACCAACAAGGTCAAAGCCAAAGCGCAAGAGCGTGGCGTCGAAATTTCCGCCAGCGACGTACAGCAGGCCACGCGCGACTCGATCCGTGCGCTGATGCTGATCCGGGCCTACCGCATGCGCGGGCATTTCTACGCCAACCTCGATCCGCTTGGGCTTGAGGAGAAAAACAACGAGGAAGAACTCGATCCGAAATCCTACGGCTTCGAGGAAGCCGATCTGGACCGCAAGATTTTTCTCGACAAGGTGCTCGGCCTCGAATTCGCGTCGATGCGCGAAATCCTTGCCATCTTGCGCCGCACGTATTGCCAGACGCTCGGTATCGAGTTCATGCACATCTCGAACGCCGCGCAGAAGAGCTGGATTCAGGAGCGCATCGAAGGGCGTGACAAGGAAATCAGCTTCACGCGCGAAGGCAAGCGCGCGATCCTCAACAAGCTGGTTGAAGCGGAAGGCTTCGAGAAATTCCTCGACGTCAAATATACCGGCACCAAGCG
>JBARCH010000059.1:0-12846 GCA_049793875.1 Pseudolabrys sp.
CGCGGACGGCGGCCTTCGGCGGCCTCGAACATCTCGACCTGCTTGCGTACCTGTTCGACGGCGCCGGTCATGCCGACCTCCCGCTTGTAGACGCCGGTGATCGACTTGATCTCGGCACGATGCCGCCCGAATGCCTTTTCCAGCGCCAGTGAGATTTCGCCGACCGTTGCCCTGGCGCGAGCGGCATCGATCGCGAGGCCCAGAAGGTTGCCATTGCCGCCGTCGGCAGCGCGGGTGAGGGCGTCGAGCGTGTCCTTCAGTGCGTCCGGGTCGCGCTCGGCCTTCAGCCGCTTGAGCTTGTTGATTTGCAGCTTCCGTACGGCGGAATTGTCGACCCTGAGCACGTCGATCGGTGCTTCGTCGGCCGGCTGGTATTTATTGACTCCGATCACCGACTGCGCGCCGGAGTCGATGCGTGCCTGCGTCCTGGCCGCCGCTTCCTCGATGCGCAGCTTCGGAATGCCGGCTTCGATCGCCTTGGCCATGCCGCCGCGCGCCTCGACTTCCTCGATGTGCCCCCAGGCCTTGCGCGCCAGTTCGTACGTGAGTCGCTCGACGTAGAACGAGCCGCCCCACGGATCGACAAGACGCGTCGCGCCGGCTTCCTGTTGCAGGACGATTTGAGTATTGCGGGCGATGCGGGCGGAAAAATCGGTCGGCAACGCGAGTGCTTCGTCGAGGGCATTGGTGTGCAACGACTGGGTCTGCCCCTGCGTCGCAGCCATCGCCTCGATCATCGTGCGCGGCACGTTGTTGAACACATCCTGCGAAGCCAGCGACCAGCCTGAAGTTTGCGTGTGCGCGCGCAACGCCAGCGACTTCTCGCTTTGCGGCTTGAATTGCTTCATCAGTTTCGCCCACAGCATGCGCGCTGCACGCTGCTTGGCGATTTCCATGAAGTAATTCATGCCGGAATTCCAGAAGAACGAAATCCGCGGCGCGAACTGGTCGATGGTCATGCCGGATTTGATGCCGGTGCGGACATATTCGACGCCATCGGCGAGCGTATAGGCAAGCTCAAGGTCGAGCGTCGCGCCGGCTTCCTGCATGTGATAGCCGGAAACCGAAATCGAATTGAATTTCGGCATATGTTCCGCCGTATAGGCGAAGATATCGGAGATGATGCGCAGCGAAGCTTCCGGCGGATAGATGTAGGTGTTGCGCACCATGAATTCTTTGAGGATGTCGTTCTGGATCGTGCCGGAGAGCTTCTCCGGCGGAACGCCCTGTTCCTCGGCCGCGACGATGTAGAGCGCCAGCACCGGCAGCACCGCGCCGTTCATGGTCATCGAGACGCTCATCTTGTCGAGCGGGATGCCGGAGAACAGCGTGCGCATGTCGTAGATGGAGTCGATCGCGACGCCGGCCATGCCGACGTCGCCGGCGACGCGCGGGTGATCGCTGTCGTAGCCGCGGTGCGTCGCGAGATCGAAGGCGATGGAGAGACCCTTTTGCCCGGCGGCAAGGTTGCGCCGGTAGAAGGCATTGGAGTCTTCCGCGGTCGAGAAGCCGGCATATTGCCGGATGGTCCACGGCTGTGCCGCGTACATCGCCGGGTAGGGGCCACGCAAATACGGCGGTTTGCCGGGATACGTGTCGAGGAAATCGATGCCGGCGAGATCGCCTTCGCCATAAACCGGCTTCACCGCGATACCCTCGGGCGTCAGCCACGGCTCGCCCGAGCCGGTACCGGCTGCCACCGGGACGTCGGCGAATTCAACCTCGGCGAAGTTCGGAACTCGATTCATTTCACTAGAATATCATGCGCGGCGCGCAGCGCCGCAAGCGCGTCACAGCCCTTATATATCAGCGATTTGACGCCCGCGTGCCGCCATGCGGCTTCGTGGTCGCCGGGCCGCCCGGCCAGATGGACGATAGCGCCGGTGCTCGTGAGCGCATGTGCCGCGTCGGTTGCCTCGCTGGCATAGACCTCGTCGCTGGAGCAAAGACAGGCGAGCGTGGTCCCGGACGCTTTGAACGCGGCAGCGAGCGCAGCGATGTCGGTATTCACCTCTCCCACAGGGAGAGGTGAAGAAGAGAGAAACCCGTCATTGGTCACTGTTTCGATGCCGCCGGCCTCATAGAAATTCTTGGCGAAGGTTGCGCGCGCGGTGAAGTCGGAAAGCTTTCCGAGGTTGGCGAGGAATACCTTCGG
This sequence comes from Pseudolabrys sp., assembly GCA_049793875.1. Taxonomy (GTDB): domain Bacteria; phylum Pseudomonadota; class Alphaproteobacteria; order Rhizobiales; family Xanthobacteraceae; genus Pseudolabrys. Next base: position 2,156 of record JBARCH010000059.1, read on the forward strand.
TCGCGCGCCCGTTTCGGCCAGCATGCGGTCGGAGGCGTCGCGCAATCGCTCGAACGGTTCGGCGAGCCGCTTCTGTGGCAAGGACTCGAAGCCGACGGAGGAGGAGACCGGGTGTGTGTTCACCTTTGGAATGTCGAGCACGGCGACTGGAATTTCCGCGAGATTGGGATAGTCGCTGGTGCCGGTGATCGCATCCTTGCGCCGCGCAAAGGCTGCCTCGCGCGCGGCGCGCACAATGGCGATCTTTTTCTGGATCATGTCCTGTTCGAGCGCCGCCGCTGCGCCGCCCGCAGCTTCGATCTCCTGAAACAGCGTCCACGCCGAGCGCGCCAATGCGTCGGTCATCGCTTCGATGGCGCCCGAACCCGCAGCAGGATCGGAAACTTTGGCAAGATTGGATTCCTCCAGCAGCACAATTTGCGTGTTGCGCGCAGCGCGGCGCGCGAAGGCATCAGGCAGACCGACTGCGGCCGTGAACGGCAGCACTGTGATCGTATCGGCTCCGCCGATGCCGGCCGCGGTCACTGCAATGGTCGTCCGCAACATGTTCACGTACGGGTCGCGCTTCGTCATCATGCGCCACGCCGTCTCGGCGGCGACGGTTGCGGGTTTCGGCTCGAGGCCGCAGGCTTGTTCGACGCGCGCCCACAGTTTCCGCAGCGCGCGGAATTTGGCGATGGTGAGAAACTCGTCGGCGTCGGCGGCCAGGAGAAACGAAATGCGGTGCCTTGCGTCTTCAAGCGTAAAGCCGCTCGCCTCCAGCAGGCATATATAGGCGACGCCTGCCGCAAGCACGAAGCCGAGTTCCTGTGCTTCCGAACCTCCCGCCTCATGCACGGCGCGCCCATCGGCACGTAACAGATGCGCGTTGCGGAAACCTTTTGCCGCCAGGTCCCTGGCAGTTGCGCCGGCGCGCGACGACAATTCGGGCCAGGGCAGGATGCTTTTTCCGGTCCGCGCCATGTCGCCGACAGGATCGAGGCCGAAGTCGATCGCCAATTGCGACGGATCGAGTTTGCGCCTTTCGACAAGCCCGGTGACGAGCATCGCGACCGGCCGTCCTGCAAAGGGGGCTGTCTCGATCCGAAGCGAAATCGGATCGAGCGTGATGTCCAAAAGCGCGCAATCGAGATCGCCGGAATTATCCGCCACGACGCCAAAGCCGCGCGCCGTGGGTGCGCCGGCGAGAACGAGACTCAAGCCGCTGGCGCCGCCCTCCAGGTCGATCAGAGCCTGCGCGTTGGCGGCCTTCGGATCGGGATGATCGACGCGCTGAAGGATTTGCCACGGCTGGGCCGGGCGCCCGGCGAGCGCATGCGCCTGCGCGGCGCGTGGATAAAGGGGCTGCACGCGCAGACCGTCATAGGTCTCGCTCACCAGGCGTTTGTCGAACGAGGCCCCCTTCAGCGCGGCCTCGACGAGCCTGCGCCAGTCAGCTTCGTTGGCCGGCGGGAATTCGGCGGCGAGGGGGAGTTGGTCGCTGAAGTCACTCATGGCGGCAAGGTGGCATAGTCATTGCCGTGGCGGCAAACGCTCTATGCCTGCGGCGCCGGCGGCTTTTGCGGCTTCATCGATGCGCCGCCCGGCAATAATCTTGTCCGCAGCGATCTCCGCAAGCGGAACGAGGACGAAAGAGCGCTCGAACAGGCGCGGGTGCGGCAGCGTCAGGTCGGGGCCGCTGAGCGTCAGGTCGCCGTAGGCGATGATGTCGATATCGGCGCTGCGCGGCCCCCAGCGCTTTTCATGGGCGCGGTCGCGGCCAAGCTGACGTTCGACGTCCTGCGCGCGCGCAAGCAGGTCGTGAGGCGCAAGCGTTGTTTCGGCCGCGATACACAGATTGACGAACGCCGGCTGGTCTTCGACGCCCCACGGCGGCGTGCGGTAGTCGGCCGAGCGTGCGGTCAGCTTGACGCGCCTGCCGTCGCATAACAGCGCCACGGCACGATCGAGGATCGCCCGGCTGTCTCCGACATTTCCGCCGAGTGCGAGATAGGCTTGCGCGGGCGGCGCGTCGCTCATGACTTTCGCGAGCGAACGATCGTCACCCCGACGTCACTGAAGGTGGCTGCGATCGGTGCGTGGGGTTTGTGGATAGTGACGTGGATGGACCGCACGACCGGAAAAGCCGCCAGCACCGCTTCGGCGACCTTGCCGGCCGCAGCTTCGATCAACTTGTAGCGCTGCGAGCAGAATACATCGCTCGCGCACGCGACGACCCTGTCGTACGAGACGGTATCGGCCACCTTGTCGGATTTTGCGGCGGCGGAAAGATCCATCTCCAGCATCATGTCGATGGTGAAGGTCTGTCCGACTTTCGACTCGTAGGCCATCACGCCGTGATAGGCGTGCAGCGATAGTCCATTGATGAAAATACGGTCGGTCATCGCGCGCCCCTGATCGCCGTTGCAATTTTTAGCGCCTGCACGGTCTCGGCCACGTCGTGCACGCGCACGATCTGCGCTCCGTTCTCGATCGCGAGCAGATGGCTGGCGATGGAACCGCCGATGCGTTCGTCCGGTTTGGACGGGACGACCGAATTGATGAACCGCTTGCGCGATGCGCCGAGCAGCAGGGGCAAGCCGAAGCGCTTGAACTCGGACAGCCGGCCGATGCACGCGATGCTTTGTTCCGGCGTCTTGCCGAAGCCGATGCCGGGGTCGAGGACGATCTGCGTGCGCGCGATGCCGGCTCGCCCGGCGATCTCCAGCGAACGGGCAAAGAAGCCGGACACCTCGGCGACGATGTCGAGCGAACCGTCGGCGCTCTCGCGGTTCGCCATCACAATCACCGGCACGCCGCGCCTGGCGACCAGCGGCGCCATGGCCTCGTCGCGTTGCAGTCCCCACACGTCGTTGACGATGACCGCACCCTGATCGAGGGCCCAGGCCGCGGTCTCCGCCTTGAAGGTGTCAATCGATACCGGCAAGCCGAGCGCGACTACCGCCGGAAGCACCGGCGCGAGCCGGGCTTTCTCCTCGGCGGCCGTTACCGGCGTCATGCCGTCATAGGGCCGGGTGGATTCCGCGCCGATGTCGATCATGTCGGCGCCTTGCGCCGCCATGTCGCGGGCATGTGCGATGGCGATTGCCGGATCGACGAACTGGCCGCCGTCGGAAAACGAATCCGGCGTCACATTGAGGATGCCCATGACCAGCGGACGGCCTTGCGCCAGCAATGCCGAAAGCTGGCGCGGCGCAGCGCAGCGCGCGCCGTCCGCGGAAGAGGCAATTGGTGCGGCGATACCCATGCGGGCTGACTTGCGCGGTCCCGGAAACGCTGTCAAGCGCGCGTGGGCCGCGTCCCGTGGGCAGCAGGAAACTTCAATATGTAATCTTGAGCGGCAACTTCCTGGCGTGGTCGATCCAGCGCACGACGTGCTTCTCCGACGGCAACAGGCGGACAAGCTTGCGCTTTCTGTTGGCCTCCGCCATCGCCTCGGTGAGGTTGCCTGGATTGCGGTACTTCAGTTCCTTCACGGTATCGACGCCCGCTGCCTGCAACAGTTCGGCATATTCCTTGCTCACGCCTTTGACGCGCATGCGGTCGGCCATGTTGGCCCAGCAGAGCAGACGCTTTTCGTCGATACCGGTCTTGGCGGACAGCATCTTGCGTCCTTTGACCGTCCGCGCATGTTCAAGCAGGCGCGCGGTTGACCTGATCCCCGCCGACTTAAGGGTCGTGGCGACGTCGCGATCGATCCCTTCGATGTCGGTGATGGGGTAGGACATAATGGCCTCCTAACGTGCTTACTTTTGGTCTCAAAAACCGCGTACGGCGATCAAACAAACTGACTCAGGCCGGGGGTAGCCCTGGCAATTTCCGCCAGCGTCTCGTCGCCCGCCTTTTCGCGGGCATAGGCAATGACTTCCTTGGTGACACCCTGCACCTGGCCCATGCTCAGGCCCGCCGTCATCATCCTGGCGCCGGCGCCCATGATGCCACCCATGACAAACATGCCGCCGCCATCGCTTTCATGCGCTTTCAGGATTGCTTCGAATCCAGGGATGCTGCCGATCAGAGCCTGAACCTTGTCGGACGGTCCTTCCTTGCGCAAAAAATCAAAAATGACGACGACAGCTTTCTCGGCAGTGGTCCTGTCGACGCCGACATTTGCGACGAGGCGTTCGATCAACTCGTCCATGACCCCCTCACATCCCGCACTGGCGGCGGGTTGATACTCATATTGAACGTCACGCGCGGCGATGACAAGCATGTTGCGCCGCCTCGCGAAAAAAATGATGCGTGCGCACGTGCATCGCAGCGAACACGTGTCAAGAAAAAAACTTTCGCAATCGAACGGCTACGATGAATATTTTTGCTGAAATTTTCTTGCCACGCGCGTCGCGGATACTCGCGTGCGCAAAAAAATCCAAAATTGCGATAGAGTTTTCATCGATCTGGATATGAATCGTGATGCCTATGCATGACACCGCGCGCCGGCCGTCGAATAAATTGAGTGGCGGCCTCTCACGATGCCGTCTATGACCACAATCCTATGAAAATGGCGTCCTGCGGCGAAGGCCGGTGGCGCTGTGCAGGCCGCCAAACCGTTGGTAGTTTGCAGTTTCCGCCATGGAGGCCGTCATGAGCACACTCGACGCGGTACTGAGCCGCATCGACAAGGATCTGGAGCAAAGCGTCGAGCGGCTGTTCGCGTTTTTGCGCATCGCCTCGGTCTCGACCGATCCGGCCTTCAAGGAACAGTGCCGCGCGGCGGCGGAATTTGTCGCGGCCGACCTCAAATCCATCGGTTTCGACGCCAGCGTGCGTCCGACGCCGGGACATCCGGTGGTCGTGGGCAAGTCGAACGGCGTTTCCGGTCCCCGGGTCCTGTTCTACGGTCACTATGATGTGCAACCGGTCGACCCGCTCGACCAGTGGAAGACGCCGCCGTTCGAGCCGCGCATCGAAACACTGCCCGGCGGCCGCAAGATCATCGTCGCGCGCGGGGCTTGCGACGATAAAGGCCAGGCGATGACCTTCATCGAGGCCTGCCGCGCCTTCAAGGCGGTGACCGGCAAGCTGCCTTTGCCGATCACGACCATGATCGAGGGCGAGGAGGAGTGCGGCTCCAAGAACCTGTTCGGTTTCGTTCGCGATAACGCCGATGAATTCAAGCTCGACCTTGCGCTGGTCTGCGATACGGCGATGTGGGACGCCAAAACCCCGGCTGTGACCACGTCGCTGCGCGGTCTCGTCTACGAAGACGTGAAAATCACCTGCGCCGACCGCGACCTTCATTCGGGCGTGTTCGGCGGCGCGGCGCAGAATCCCATCCGGCTCTTGGGCAAGATTCTTGGCGCGATGTGGGACGACAATGGCCGCGTCACCATTCCCGGTTTCTATGACGGGGTGAGCGAACTGCCGGCCGACATCAAGGCCGATCTCAAGGCGCTCGATCTCACCACCGAAAAATTCCTCGGGCCGATCGGATTGAAGATATCGGCCGGCGAGAAGGACCGCATGCTGATCGAGCAGATCACCACGCGCCCAACGGCTGAGATCAACGGCATCGTCGGCGGCTATACGGGCGAGGGCGCCAAGACGGTCATTCCCGGGCAGGCGTCGGCGAAAGTGTCATTCCGCCTTGTCGGCGAGCAGGACCCGGAAAAGGTCCGCGACAACTTCCGCACTTTCGTGCGCGAACGCCTGCCGGCGGATTGCTCGGTCGAATTCGGCAATTTCGGTCTTGCGCCGCCGCTCCAGCTCTCGTTCGAAAATCCGGCGCTTAACAAGGCGCGCAACGTTCTCGGCGAGGAGTGGGGCAAAAAGGCGGTGACGGTCGGGGCCGGCGGTTCCATCCCGATCGTGGCCGATTTCAAGTCGGTGCTGGGAATGGACTCTCTGCTGGTGGGCTTCGCGCTCGACGACGATCGCGTGCATTCGCCCAACGAGAAGTTCGACCTCACTTGCTTCCACAAGGGCATCCGGTCGTGGGCGCGCATTCTGGCGGCCTTGGCGGAGGCGTAAAACCACCAGCGGCGGTTTTGTCACGCCGGTAGCCGTTTCCGGCTATAGCAGACCGACAAAATCTCTGCGGTGCGGGCCTGGTCCGCGCCCGTAACGGCGATATCGCACGGCATGGCTCCGCCTCTTCTTCAACTCAAGGACGTTGCGCTCACCTTTGGCGGCACGCCGCTGCTCACGGGGGCCGAACTTTCGGTTTCCACCGGCGAGCGCGTGTCGCTGGTCGGGCGCAACGGTTCAGGCAAATCGACGCTGCTGAAAATCGCCGCCGGGCTGGTCGAGCCGGATCGCGGTTCGGTTTTCGTGCAGCCGGGCGCCTTGGTGCGCTATCTGCCGCAGGAGCCGGACTTCACCGGCTTTTCGTCCACGCTCGCTTACGTCGAGGCCGGCTTGCGGCCCCATGACGGTTCGCACACGGCCCGCCACCTGGTGGAACAACTTGGCCTCACCGGGGAGGAAGACCCCGCGCATCTGTCCGGCGGCGAGGCCCGCCGTGCCTCGCTCGCCCGCGTGCTGGCGCCATCGCCCGATATCCTGCTGCTCGACGAGCCGACCAATCACCTCGACCTGACCACGATTGAATGGCTGGAGCGCGATCTCGACGCCCGCCGCACGGCGCTGGTGATCATCAGCCACGACCGGCGTTTTCTCTCGACGCTGTCGCGTTCGACCGTCTGGCTCGACCGCGGCTGCACGCGCCGCGTCGAACGCGGATTTACGCATTTCGAGGAATGGCGCGACATGCTGCTGGCGGAAGAAGAGCGCGAGCAGCATAAACTCGACCGCAAGATCGCCGCTGAAGATCACTGGATGCGTTACGGTGTCTCCGGCAGGCGCAAGCGCAACATGCGCCGCGTCGGGCAGTTGCAGGCGCTGAGAGAGCAGCGCCGCACCTACCGGGCCGCCGCCGGCAGCGCCACCATCACCGCCGGATCGGCGGCGCCCTCCGGCGCGCTTGTCATCGAGGCTGCCGGCATCGGCAAAAACTATGGCGGCCGCCCCATCGTCAGCGACTTCTCGATCCGCATCCAGCGCGGCGACCGCATCGGCATTGTCGGGCCAAACGGCAGCGGCAAGACGACATTGATCAGCATGCTGACCGGCATATTGCCGCCCGACACCGGCACCATCCGGCTCGGCTCGACACTGGCCGTCGCGACGCTCAACCAGCATCGCGACAGCCTCGATCCCAACGTCACGGTCAAGCAGGCGCTGACCGGCGGCGAGGGCGACACGGTCGAGGTCAACGGCGTCGCCAAGCATGTCGTCAGCTACATGAAGGATTTTCTGTTTTCCGCCGAACAGGCGCGCACGCCGCTCGGCAAGCTGTCGGGGGGCGAACGCGGGCGCCTGATGCTGGCGCAGGCGCTGGCCAAGCCGTCGAACCTGCTGGTGCTGGATGAACCGACCAACGATCTCGATATGGAAACGCTGGATGTACTCGAGGACGTGATCGGCGACTATCCCGGTACCGTTCTTCTCATCAGCCACGACCGTGATTTTCTCGATCGGCTGGTCAGCGGCGTGATCGTGCCCGAGGGAAATGGCCGCTGGACAGAATATGCCGGCGGCTACAGCGACATGCTGGCGCAGCGCGGTGCGGATCTTACGCGCGAGCAGCGCAAGCCGGAGGCGTCAAAGACGGTCAGAAGTCGTACAGCCGCGGCGCCGGCTGCGCCCAAGCGGAAAATGAAATTCAAGGACAAGCACGCGCTGGAAACGCTGCCGGCGACGATCGCCGCGCTTCAGGCCAAAGCCGAGGCGTTGCAGGCAAAACTCGGCGACCCGCAATTCTACGGGCGTGATCGCGCAGGGTTTGAAAAGGTCACCGTCGACCTCGGAGAAACCCAGCGCAAACTGGCCGCGGCGGAAGAGCAATGGCTGGAACTGGAAATCCTGCGCGAGGAGATAGGCTCCTGAGGCGGTCGAGGACGCGCTAGAAGTCCGTATCTTCCTCTTCGTCCGCGGCAACGGCCAGGCGCTTGGATTCGCGCGTGTGCTGCCAAATCGCCAGCGCTACCGATGCCACCGAGGCGGCAATCAGTCCGCCGGAAATCGGTCGCGTGAGGAACAGCCACGGATTTGGGTCGGTCGACACCGCCTGGATCAGGTTGGCTTCGATCTGGTCACCCAGCACGACGCCGAGGATCAACGGTGCGAGCGGCATGCGCGCCTTCACCATTGCGTAGCCGATCACGCAGAACAGCGCGAGGACGTAAACGTCGTTCATGCTGTTGCTCAGCGCATAGGCGCCGATCACGCACAGCACCAGCACGATCGGGATCAGCATCGATTTCGGCATCATGATGATGCGCAGCCACGCGCGCGATCCGATCCAGACCACCGCGATCATCAGCGGCAAGGCGACGAGGTAAGCGGCGTAAATGCCGTAGGCGATCTTGGGATGCTGTGAAATGAACAGCGGACCCGGCTGGATGCCGTGAATGGTCAGGGCGCCCATCATCACCGCTGTGACCGCATCGCCGGGAATGCCGAAGGCCATGATCATCATCAGCGAGCCGGCGACGTTCGCGCTATTGGAAGCCTCCGAGGCGACGATGCCCTCCGGAATGCCGGTACCGAATTTTTCCGGCCGCTTGGAGAATTTCTTGGCCTGATCGTAGGCCATGATGTTGGCGGCGCTGCCGCCGATTGCCGGCAGCACGCCGATGACGACGCCGATGAACGTTACCCACAACAGCATGAACGGCCGGCACAGAATGTCCCACAACACCGCCAGGTGAGAAACTCTCAGATTGATCTTGTTGGGCGTGAAGGCCGCTTGCGCGCCGGTTCCGATCGTCTCGACGTCCGGCATCAGTTGCGCGAATGCGAACACGCCGATCAGCACTGGCAGGAATGGAAATCCGCCTTCGAGCTGATGGATGTTCATTGTGAAGCGCTGCACGCCCATGACCGGATCGGGTCCGACGATGGTGACGACGAGACCGATCGCGCCCGACAACAGCCCCTTGGTCACCGACCTGCCGACCAGGCCGGCCACCATGGACAGCGCGAAGATAAAGAGCGCGAAGAATTCCCACGGGCCGAATTTGAGCGCGAGCGAGGCGAAGGGACCGGTAAGCTCGATCAGGCACAGGCCGCCGAGCCCGCCGCCGATGAAAGCCGACCATGCGCCGACCCAGACGGAACGTCCGGCCTCGCCCTTCTTGGTCATCGGAAAGCCGTCGAAGGTGGTGGCGACGGCGGAAGGCGTTCCCGGAATGCCGATCAGACTCGCGGTGATTGAGCCGCCGGCCGAGCCGCCGACGTAGACGCCGGTCATCGCGGCGAGGCCTTGCAGCGGATCGAGACCGAACGTGAACGGCAGCACGACGATAACCGTCATCGTGATGGTGACGCCCGGCAACGCGCCGCCTATCACGCCGGCGATGACGCCGACGAGAAGCGGGATGAGATACTGGAAGTGCAGTATCGTGCCGATGTGGGTGAACAGGAGTTCGTAGTGACTCACATTCCGCTCCACGTGCCGCGCGGCAACAGGACCGACAGATAATCTTCAAAAACAATGTGGCAGACCCAACTCGTTGCGATGGCGACCACGACGGCGAGCACCCAATGCTTGGTGCTGCGTGGCCATTCCAGCGTTACTTGCAGCGCCATGACGAACAGGACAGTCGTGATGCGGAAACCGAGGCTCGGCAGGAGCGCGATATAGATGCCGAACTCGACGAACGTCGCCAGCACCAAACGGTAATTGGGCCCTGGCCCGGCGGCAGGAGCCGCCGGCGGCACGGCCGGTGCGGCTTGCAGCCTGCGCGCCGCGATGACATCGAGGCCGATCAGGATGATGCTGAACAGCGCCGTCAATCCCAGCACGACACGCGGGTAGAACGCCGGCCCGATCGGAACGATCGCGGCCGGCGGCAACCACAGTGTCAGCACGAGAAGCCAGATGCTGACCGCGAGACAGACCAGCCCCGATACACCGTCGCGGCTGAACATTATTCTTTCTTCAGCAGTCCGAGATCCTTGGCGATCTCTTTGGTTTGTACGTCGGTCTTTTGCAGGTAGGCCGCGTAGCCTTTCGGATCGAGGTAGCGGACCGTGGTGCCCTGCGTGAGCAGTGCCTTGGCGTATTCCGGCTCCTTGGTCGCCTTGGCGCAGGCGTCGTTAAGTTTTGCAATAACGTCCGCCGGCGTACCCTTCGGCACCATGAAACCACGGTTGACCGAGTATTCGACGTCGTAGCCGAGTTCCTTGAGCGTCGGCACGTCCTCGAGGCCCTGCGTGCGCTTGTCGGCCATGTTGGCGAGGAAGCGCAACAAGCCGGCGTCGACCTTGCCTTTTTGCGTCAAGTTTGAATCGGCAACCTGAATGTGGCCCCCGAGCAGCGCATTCATCCGCTTGGCGGTGCCGTCATAAGGGACGTACTTGAGCTTGATGCCGGCAGCCTTCGACGCGAGTGCGATGGAGTACTGGCTGGTCGAGCCGAGCGATGCGCCGACGATGATTTGGCCGGGCCGCTTTTTGGCATCGGCAACGAGATCCTTGAAGGTTTTCCACGGCGTCTTGGCGCCGACCGTGATCACCGACGGCGTGGAAGAGATCATGCAGACCGGCTCGAAGGCCTGCGAATATTTCAGGTCGATCATGCCGGCGAAGTAGACCGAATGGATGTAATCGTGCGCGCCGAAGATCGTGTAGCCGTCCGGCGCCGCACCTGCCGCCTCGCGCTCGCCGACGGTGCCGGAGGCGCCGCC
>JBARCH010000060.1:0-3161 GCA_049793875.1 Pseudolabrys sp.
GGCGGCAACGGCATTTCGGGCGAATATCACGTGATGCGCATGCTCTCGAACCTCGAGACGGTGAACACCTACGAGGGTACGCACGACATCCACGCGCTCATCATGGGTCGCGCGCAGACGGGCATCCAGGCGTTTTTCTGACCGCGCCCGCGCCGACAATCGCTGTCGTGCGGCGCAACTGATTATGTTGCCGCAACCTGCCGTGCCAGTTCGACAACGCGCCTGGTCATTGCGCTGGTCGCGTCGGTGAGCGGATCGACGACGGTGAAGTGGTTGGTGCCGGCAATCGCTTCGTATCGCGTTTTCGCGGCGTCCTTCCACGCATCCGCGATGACCTGACTCTGGCGCAGGAACTCGCTCGACTCGAGCGCACCGACGACGGCGTCAAGCGTGCGGCCTTGCGGCACCTGCCAATAGATCGGTGAGTTTGCGCGCGCGGATTCGGCGTCGAGCCGGATGTCCTGGTTCGCGGTCACGCGCAGGACCGGCGCGAGGTCGAACAGGCCGGCAATGGCGTAGCCGGCCGGCACGAGGTCATGCGGCGCGCTTGCGTCAAACTTCGTCCAATCGGTGCCGACCATGCAGGCGGTGAGGTGGCCGCCGGCGGAATGGCCATAGACCATGATGCGCTGGCCGTAACGGCGCCACAGCGTCAGGCAGGCCGCGCGCATTTGTTCGACGATGGCGGCAACGCTCACGTGCGGGACGAGATCGTAGCCGGCGACGGCAACCGTGACGCCGTGCGCGTTGGGGCCGATCGCGGTCTGGCTGAACATCGATGGATCGAGCGAGCGCCACCATCCGCCGTGAATGAACATCGCGAGCGGCGCCTTGCCGCCGCCGGCCGCCGGGAAAATGTCGATTGTCTGCCGGGGCGACGGGCCGTAAGCGATGGCCAGTTCGGCGCCGGGAGCCGCCTTGCGATAGGCCTCGGTCTCACGCGCCCAACGCGCGAAAATCTCCGGGTGTTCGGGGACGCGGCCACGGTTGTCGTATTCCTTTTCATAGTCGATCGTCGCCATGGCGTTTCCCCGGCATTTGTCGTTGGACGCAAAAGCTATCCGGCTTTGCGCCGCCGGGAAACATCGCTATTTGTGGGACATGAAAATCGACGGCAAACAGACGCGCAGTATCTGGGTCGAGCGCGATGGCGCCAGCGTCGGCATTATCGACCAGACGGTGCTGCCGCACCGCTTCGCGACGCTGCGGCTGGCGACACTGGAAGACGCCGCGCGCGCGATCAAGAGCATGCAGACGCGTGGGGCGCCGCTGATCGGCGCCGTCGCCGCTTACGGGCTGTGGCTGGCATTGCGGGCCGATGCCTCGGATGAAAATCTCGAGCGTGCCTATGCTGCTTTGCTGGCGACGCGCCCGACCGCGATCAACCTGAAATGGGCGCTCGATGAGATGATGGCGGCGGTGCGCAACCGGCCGCGGGCGGAACGGCTTGCCGCCGCATTCCAGCGCGCCGGAGAAATTTGCGACGAGGACGTCGCCATCAATCAGGCCATCGGCCGCAACGGCCTGAAGCTGATCGAAGAGATCGCGGCGCGCAAGAAAGGCGCGCGCGTCAACGTGCTCACGCACTGCAATGCCGGCTGGCTGGCGACGGTCGACTGGGGCACCGCTACCGCCCCAATTTACATGGCGCACGACAAAGGCATCCCGATTCATGTCTTTGCCGACGAGACGCGGCCCCGCAATCAGGGCGCCTCGCTCACCGCCTGGGAACTCGGCCGCCACGGCGTCGCGCACACGGTGATTCCGGACAACACGGGCGGCCACCTGATGCAGCACGGGCTCGTCGATATCGTGTTCGTCGGCACCGACCGCGTCACCGCGCAAGGCGATGTCTGCAACAAGATCGGCACTTATCTGAAGGCGCTCGCCGCGCGCGACAACAAGGTGCCGTTCTACGTGGCGCTGCCGTCGCCGACCATTGACTTCACCGTCAGCGATGGCGTCGCGGAAATCCCGATCGAGGAGCGTGCGGCCGAGGAAGTGTCGGCCATGACCGGCAAGACCGCGGATGGGCGCATCGAAACGGTGCGCATAATCCCCGACGGTTCGGGCGTGGCCAATTACGGATTCGATGTCACGCCGGCGCGGCTCGTCACCGGGCTGATCACCGAGCGTGGCGTCATTGACGCCAATCGGTCGGCGCTCGCCAGGGCGTTCCCCGAACGCGCCGAGGTTCGGCCAAAATCGCCGGCTAGAGCCTGACGATGAAGTTCGCCACGCAACCGCTCGAAATGCCGGTCGATGGCCGTCAGTCGGAAACCGCATTGGCGATTGCGCGCGGCACGTCGCGCTTGTTGCACGCGCACGGCTTTTCGGTGGTGAGCGAACTGCCGCTTGCTTCGGGCCGCCGCGCCGATCTTGTAGCGCTCGACGGCGGCGGCGAAATCTGGATTGTCGAGATCAAATCGTCGGTGGCGGATTTTCGCGCCGACCAGAAATGGATGGATTACCGGCTTCACTGCGACCGGCTGTTCTTCGCCACCTGCCTGGAAGTGCCGTGTGAAATCTTTCCGAAAGACACCGGATTGATCGTGGCCGACGCCTTCGGCGCGCAGATCATGTGCGATGCGCCCGAGCACCGGCTGGCGGCGGCGACGCGCAAGTCGATGATGCTCGCCTTTGCCCATGCCGCGGCCTCGCGCCTGCAATCGCTGGCCGACCCGGAAGGGCCGTACGGAGACGTCGTGTAAACACAAGCGCAGCCTGCGCTAGCGCGGCGCGCGTTTTGCCAAAATGCGCTGCAAGGTCCGGCGATGCATGTTGAGCCGGCGCGCGGGTTCCGAGACGTTGCGGCCGCACAGTTCGTAGATGCGCTGGATGTGCTCCCAGCGCACGCGATCGGCCGACATCGGGTTTTCCGGCGGGTCGATCTTCGTGTTGTCGAGCGCGAGCAGCGCCGCAACGACATCGTCGGCATCGACGGGCTTTGCCAGATAATCGACGTCGCCGAGTTTCACCGCGTTCACCGCGGTGGCGATGTTGCCGTACCCGGTGAGGATGATGCCGCGCGCTTCCGGACGCCGCCGTTTGAGCGCGGAAATAACGTCGAGCCCGTTGCCGTCAACGAGCCGCATGTCGACGATCGCGAAAGCGGGAGCGTCGCGCTCAACCTGCTGCAAGCCGTCCGCAACGGACTCGGC